>NZ_JARANX010000012.1:0-76177 GCF_029889785.1 Chromohalobacter sp. 48-RD10
GTACTGACGCTCGCCTTGCTCATGGCGACCTCGTCCTTTATGTCGTCCAGCGTCAGCGGTGATGCAGAGAAATAGAGCACGGCGTAGATCCGTCCCACTGAGGGTGTGACACCGTAGGCCACCATGCTCTGGGCGAGGGCGCTGATCATTACATCGCGCGCTTCTTCCAGGCGCTGTGTGTCAGTTTTCTGCATGGCATGCTCAGAAATTTTGTGTGTATTGAACATTTTGAACAAAGTAAACAGAAAGACAGGAATCGTCAAATCGACATGCCTACCTGGTCACAGGTCAAGGTATGGAAGCTAAGCGATGGAATAAAGGAAAAGGGCGCCGCGTTGGTGGTCGACAGCCGCCTGCCACAGCCTCGGCGGTTGGAAAGACTCCCTGTTCGGCGACCTGCACGCCTACGGCCCCGACGCCGTGCGCTTCTACACCCGCCGCAAAGCCATCTCCCAACGCTTGCCGAAGCGCAGCGATCAGGAAACCGCCCAGTTCAGCTTCCCCTCCTGAACCACCCGCACGGCTGAACCCCACGCCTACGCCGCTCACACCGGCGCGGGCGTTTCGTGTCTACGCCTTTCGTGTAGCGCTATGTTGAACGACGTTAAATTAAGCTAGGTTAAGTATTGTTTGGAGTTACCGATACAACCTAATGAACCGTAGTGGAGCGTTCAGTGCTTCACTTGGCGGTAGCGTGGGGGAGCGGTAGCGGGGTAGAGTACGGGGTTGGTTCCAGGGTAATAGAACCGGCAAAGATAGCAGAGACGCGAATTCAGTATAACGAGCTGGATTATTCTGGGTGTTCTTTAAAATCAATGATTTAGGTATAGAAAGTGGGCTAGGTAAGATGATTGAATACGTCTGCTCGTTCAAGTGGGAAAACGAGCGCGCTGTCTAATACCTGTTAGCTATTACGGAGTTATTGAAGGAGGCAGAGATGTCTGAAGGTTCGCCAAAAAATACGGAACAGCTTGGTTCGATCAATAAAAAGGTCGTGGCAGACGGGGAGGAACTGCCCACGGTTCATCTCAAGGACGGGAGCAAGGTGCAGACAGGCACTGTGGCAACAATGCTGCGTAACGTTGCTTTATACAATTCAGGCGAACGCGGCGAGGTAGAAGAACAATTGGAAGCTGCAATTCCCACACTGATCAAAGTGGGATTGTTTGAATTGTTCTCTGTAGAGGAATGGATTAATGGGTCAAACCCGGGGCGTAGTTTTGTTGGTCGACACGCCAAGAAATTTCTCGCCAAACAAAGCTAACAAATCGCTGCAGTTGACTGCTGCTCCGCTCCACAGCGGCAACTGAGCTTTAGCGTTGGGCGGCATCCACCCCCAGTGCTGATACGAAAATGCAGGGAGCCCATTATAGTGAATGATTCAGAGATACAGCACTTACGCCGCTGCGTAGAACTTGCAAGTGAGGCTTTAGAGTCGGGTGACGAGCCATTCGGCTCTTTGCTTGTCTCCGGAAACGGAGAAGTGCTTTTCGAGGATCGCAACCGAGTGGCCTCCGGCGACCGAACCCGCCATCCAGAGTTCGAGATTGCGCGGTGGGCTGCGGCAAATATGACGCTAGAAGCTAGAGCAGCGGCAACCGTCTATACCTCCGGTGAACATTGCCCAATGTGTGCAGCAGCGCACGGTTGGGTCGGTCTCGACCGCATCGTGTATATCAGTTCATCAGACCAATTGGCAACATGGCTTAGCGCCCTCGGAGTTCCGGCACCTCCCGTACGGAGCCTACCAATCCACGAAGTTGTTCCCAACCTAACGGTAGAGGGGCCAGTTCCTAGTCTTATCGAACAGGTGCACAAGTTGCATCGTCGTTTCCATAGCTCGTCGTAATTGGCGTTATCATTTTCGTGTCAACAATGCCTTTTATCGTCATACTGCCCAACAATTGCATGGAGAGGGTCGTTTTTTCCGTTACGCGCTTCGCGCTTCACTCGAAAAAAAGCCCTCTGCAAGACGTTAAAAGTATCTGGCACGGCACCTTGACAATACGTGAGATCATTCGAATCATTTCTGCGCTAAAGGCGGACAAGCGAGAACGAAAGACCTATGAAGGGTACAGACATGCGTGATCATTACGCTTTTTAAGAGTCCGTTAAGAACCCATACGCCAAGAAGCTTAAGAAGCAGGTTACGATCCGGCTGGATGAAGATACCGTCGGGTATTTCAAGAATCTAGCCGAGAAAAAACCTTCCGTATCAGAGCCTCATTAATCTCTATCTGCGCGACTGCGCACAATCACACAAAGACCTCAAAATTTAATGGCAATAAACTGTTAACAAACGGCTGCTGTCGGACAGGCAAAAGCTCCGGCCAGAAAATGGCCTCCGATTTTGCCTGCCGCAGAGCCGGGCGTTATGCGAAAGGAGAGATAAATGAAGACATACAAGAAAATCACGGAGAGTCGACAAAAGCGCTGCGTTCCATATGGCAGTGACGTTTCCGCTGGAACTTATGAGTGCGCCGATTGCGGATATGAATATTCGAATCAGTAGAAGAAGTCACTCCCGCCTTGTCCAAGGCTTAATCAAAGCCCGCACACGAGGCGGTGTTGGCACATACTGTCCGGTCAAGGTGACTCGCCAGATAATCCGTACCCGAATTGATAAAATGGTAAATGTTGCATAACAGTTCGCTGCAACCGACTGTGGACTTCCCCCGGTTTAGTGGGCACGCATCGATAACTCTCACGGAGGAGAAAACCGATGCCCGCAATCATCACTATCATAGCGCGATGGTGGTGATCAACTACTAAGATCAGCTCCAACCCGGCACCTTTGAGCACGCCGTGCATTCCCTGATTGAGCACAAGCTGGACCTGTCGATTTTCCACCCCAAGTACCGCAACGACGCGCCCGGTCGTCTAGCGTATGATCCGGCCATTCTGTTGAAGATCATCCTGTCCTTCTGATGACTGCACTATAGCCTGTGCAGCTCTGGAGGGTCAGTTCAGTGCCGACGCCGGCGCTATAAGTTCGTAAAAGGAATCACAGTCGCGAACTCTTAGACTGAATGACAACGGCAATGGCAATCAGTACAAATCCGACCACAAGCCCGACATCCAGCCTCTCTGGCAATAGCAAAACGGAACTTAATAGGCCAACCACCGGTATCCCGAGAAAGCTGACTGTACTAGAAATTGCGGGCATGGTTCGGGCAATATGCAACATACCCCAAAAGACAAAGGTCGTGGAAACAATACCGACATAGGTCGTCACCAACACGCTTCGAATATCTAGACCTTGAAGCAAAGAGACGTCACTGAAAACGATTGTCAGTGATGACAGCCCAAGGGTCGCAACCAAGAGTTGCCATGGTAGAAGCTGTAATGTCGACCACCCGGAAGGGTAGCGTCGTAGAAGGGCTATTTGAAAGGCCCAGACAACGGCCGCTAGAAACAGTAGGCCGTTACCAACTAGGGCTTGTGTATTAGATAAAATATGAGTGGACGGGAGAAAAAGAAACGCCAAACCGGCAAGCCCGAAAACTAGACTTGCAATGACGGAACGATCGAGTTTTTCATCCAGCCATAACACAGCCAGAGGTATCATCCAGATTGGACTAGTATACGCCAGCAGTGCTGCGCGTCCGGCCGGGACCATGGTGACACCGACCGTGATCAACCAGAGGAATGCCCCCATTTGCAGGCAGGCCACCGAAATGATTGGAAACCAGACCTCGCAACCGGGGATACGAAGCTGACGAGTCATTATTACCAATACGAAAGCACTGATAGTGGCAAAGACGAGACGCCATATCAGAAACACTTGAGGGGAGGTGTTTTCAAGGGCTATTTTCATGAGTGGCCAGGATAGTCCACCTCCGATGATAACTCCTGCGAAGATGAAGCCAGTCCCACGACCAATCAAGCGAGAAATTGATCTCGCTAGCAGTTTACGATGATTCATTATTTATTCCTCGTTGGTCTTTTAGTTGGTCTATCAAGCTCGAAATGATCGCTACGGAGCGGTGGGCGAGTAGTGGGAAAGTACCTGCATCACCTACACCATGACTCGGAGCGAGAAGCTAGTCATAAACAAGGGAAGCCGATGCCCTGATTCATCAATACTGCCAAGGCTGTAGTCGGGAGCAAGGTGTAAGCTCTCATCGTGATCATGTTCTATATTATCCCCGAGTTCTTTCAAAAGTCTGGATAATTTGTGCGAGTAAATACCGCTCTCAAGTCGCTCGAATCCAGTTGCTACGATTATAGCATCTGCTTTGACTGAGATCTGTATATTGCTATCATTGTATTAATTACAGATAATTGTATGCTCTCGTTGGTGTATATGGAAATCAGATGTTTTGATACCCGGAGATAAGTGATAATGATGCGACTCGAATTCCGACATCTTGAGACGGCCTATTGGATCTATAGGCTCGGTTCTTACGGTGCAGCTGCGGAAAGGCTTAATACGACACAGCCCAATATTTCCATGCGTATAGCCGACATGGAGGAACGTATTGGCAGCGTTGTGTTCCAGCGCGGAAAGCGACCGGTTACTCTTACTGCTGCTGGTCGCGAACTGATCGGATACGCGGAGCGAATTCTCGCTTTGCGCGATGAACTGTCATTATTTTTCGAAAACGGGGAAGAGGCCACCGGCCGAATTCGAGTAGGATGTACCGAGACTATAGCGCTCTGGTGGCTCGCTGATTTTACGTTAGATGTGCAGCGCGCCATGCCGAATGTCGAGCTTGATATCGACGTCGACATTACAGAAAAAACTTGGGATAAGTTGTGCAACGGCACAATAGATCTTGCTTTGGTCCCTGATGATCAGCTTCAAGAACGGGTTATCAGGCACAGCCTTGGCCATGCGTCTATTGCCTGGATGGGCTCTTCCGAATTGGTGCAACGAATGTCGACATTGGACACCATGAATTTAATTCGGCGATCCATCCTGAGCCTGTCACCCGGATCGCGCTTGTATGCCGACCAATTTCGCTGGCTTGATATGCAGAGCATTCGTCCAGACCGTCTGACCTACTGCAATACGATGAGTGTCACGGCGAGGTTAGTATGCGAGGGCGCCGGTGTTGCATTGCTACCTTCTGATTTGTTTTCTGGCGACAGTCAGTTACAGGCATTGGAAGTTCAGCCAGCATTTGCATCCCTGCCTTTTGTCGCTACCTATCTATCTCCCGCTTTCTCTCCATCGGTCGAGCGGATAGCCAAGCTGGCAGTGGCTAATAGCAGATTTCATTTGGGTGAGTCTCAGGCGTAATGCCTTGGCAATCGGTCGCCCAACGGGTTGAATCCTCCACTGACGCCATCACCTTGTAGGTAGGCGGCGTCGTTACGGCGCCGGTCCGTTTTTTGATCCATCTCGCTTTCAGGGAGGCCACCATGCCTTTTGCACCGTCCAGCATGCACGTCGAAAGCCCCGCCTTTACGCCGAATGGCGCGATTCCCACGCGGCATTCGGCGGAGGGTGATGATGTCTCGCCGGCCCTGAGCTGGAAGGATGCGCCGGCGGGGACCAAGGGCTTCGCGGTGATCTGCCACGATCCGGATGCGCCGCTGGTGAAGGATGGTAGCTACGGTTACGTGCATTGGCTGCTCTACAACCTGCCGGCGGATGTCACCTCGTTGGAAGAGGGCACGAAGACAGGCACTGCCGGTATCAATGATGGCGGCGCCATCGGTTATGGCGGTGCCATGCCGCCGGAGGGCCATGGGCCGCACCAGTATTATTTCTGGGTACTGGCGCTGGATACCCTCACTGAGTTGCCCGAGGGGCTGACGCAGCCGGAGCTGCTCAACGAGCTTGAGCCGCATATTCTGGGCATGAGTCGGTTGGTGGGGACGTATCGCCGTGATTGATTCGTCTTTGACGGTTTAGACCCCGCTTCACACGCACTCGGCGCCTTCCCTTGGGAGGCGCCGAGTGTCGTTTTGGGCCTGGTTCAGCGGTAGCCTTCCATCAACTCGCGTACCAGTGGCGTGTCGGCGTCGCGGTGGGTGGGGAGCTCGAAGCGGGAGCGGGCGATGGCGGTGCGCGAGAGCTGGGCTTGGATCAGCGTTTCGCCGTCCTCGGCCAGGGCGAGGGTGTCGCCGCGCGGGCTGAGGATGCGCGAGCCGCCCCAGAAGTGTCTGTCGCCTTCGGGGCCGTAGCGGTTGGCCATGATCACGGGGGTGCCGTAGGTCATGGCGTAGAACTGCAGGTTGACGGCCCAGTTCTGCTCGTTGGAAAAGTCGTCGCTGACGATACCCGAGGCCGAGTTGATCGGTGCGCACAGCACGGTGGGGCGGGCCAGCAGGGCGGCGTGCACCAGCCCCGGGTTCCACAGGTCGGCGCAGATCAGCGAGGTTGCCGACCAGCCGGGGCGCACCGGAAGATGCGTGAGCTCGCTGCCGTGGGTGAACAGCTTGCCTTCTTCCAGGCCGCCGTAGGTGGGCAGGTTGAGCTTGCGGTGCACGGCCTGGAGCTTGCCGTGCTGGAGAATCGCCATGGCGTTGTAGTACTCGCCGGGGCTGGCTTCCTCGACGAAGCCGACTACCACCTGCATCTCGCCGGCTGCCTGGGCGAGGTCGGCCAGGCGCGGATCATGAGCCGGGCAGGCCACGTCGATCACCCGGTTGCCCAGGCCGTAGCCGGTCAGCGAAAGCTCGGGGAAGACCAGCAGTTCGATCCCGCGTTGGTGAGCCTCGGCGATCCGTTCGCGGTGGCGCTCGAGGTTGGCGTCGACATCGCCAAGGCTGGCATTGATCTGCGCGGCGCCGACGCGAAGATGATCCTGATAGTGCATGGTGGCGACTCGCTATTGTCTGGAAAACGTGGGTGCGCCGAGTAGGGCGAGCAGGTCGCTGGCCGGGCGTGTCTCGAGGCTCATCACCACGTCCTGCAGCCGGGCTGTCCGTTCGCCCAATACGGGTTCGGCCAGTGCCTGGTACTTGGCGAATATCTCAGCGTCGGAGAGGGGCTGATCCGGATTCCCGCGCGCCTCGAAGTCGGCACTTTCGATGACCTCGCCGCTTTCCAGATGCAGCCGGGCGCGCGCCCAGCGCTCGGCGGGGAAGCGCGAGTTGAAGGTATCATCCTCTTGGATTTCCACCTTGCTGGCCAGGGCCTTGAGATCCGGTGCGTCGAGTTCGTCGCTGACGCCCGCGACATCCACGGTGCCTCGGCCCAGGGCGCAGGCGACGGACCAGGGCAGGCTGTATTGAGCCTGCTCGGTGGTGGTCGGGTGCGTCACGTGTAGGCGCTTGCCCTCGTGGAAGGTGACGATCTCGATGCGTTCGATGGCGGCGGGGTCGCGTTGCTCGGCGGGCAGTGACAACATGGCTTCCACTGCGGGCTGGGCCCAGCGGCAGACCGGGTAGGCCTTGAAGTACTGCTCGTGGAGATACCAGCGCTGGCCCAGGTCCTGCCAGATACTGGCCACTTCCGGCGCGGTGACGGTCAGCGCCGGGGCGCCGGTGAAGCCGTCTTCGGCCAGTAGGGCGGCGGAGATGCCGGTCATCGCGCCCCAGCCGGAGCCGTCCTTGAGCATCGTGGGATGGTCGATGCAGCGCATCATCTGGCTGCGCGGGCCGTAGAACTCGGCGATGCCGAGGGCATGATGCAGGGTTTCGACATCGGCCCCACGCAGGCGCGCGGCCACGGCGGCGACGCCCAGGGCGTTCCAGGCGCCGGAGGTGTGGTAGTCCGGGCTGGTGGCGTGCAGGGCGATCCCCGCGCGAGTGGCGATCTCGTAGCCGTAGGCGAGCAGGGCGAGGAAGTCGCGCCCGGAGAGATCGGCCACCTCGGGCAGCGCCATTAAGCCCGGCAGCAGGGCCACGCCGGCATGTCCCTTGGTCAGCACCTGGCCGTCGTGGGCGTCGAGCGCGTCGATCAGCCAGGCCCCATGCAGGGCGACGCCGGTGGGCGAGGCCTGGCCGGCGGTGAACAGCAGCGGACGTTCGCCGCCGTGTTGGGAGATCGCGAAACGCGCGGCCTTGTCAGCCAGCGGCGTGCGAGTGGCGCCGGCTGCCACGCCCAGCAAATCGAGCAGGCAGCGTTTGGCCTGATGAAGCGCCTTGTCGTCGAGGGTCGATGGATCGAAACGATGCATCCAGTCGAGAGGGGCGTCGTCGTGCATGGTAGTTGGCCTCGGGTGCTGGCAAAAAACGCGTGACGAATGAAGCAGACCGTCTTGAGACGGCCTGAGTCGTGACCGGATGCGGCGCCTGGCGCCGCTCCGAGCCGGTTACAGCAGATCGTTTTTCTTGAGGAAGTTCTCGGCGACCCGTTCGATGGGCGTCTTGTCGACGTCGACCTTGGCATTGAGGGTGGACATGGTGTCGTTGTCGAGCAGGCCGGAGAGCGTGTTCATATGCTCAGCCAGCTTGGGGTTGGCTTTCAGTGTTTCCTTGCGTACGACCGGTGTCAGCGCGTAGGCGGGGAAGAAGTTCTTGTTATCCTTGAGCACCTGGAAGTTGAAGGCGGGGATGCGGCCATCGGTGGCGAACACCAGCCCCACGTCGACCTGCTCGTCGCGCAGTGCCTGGTAGACGAGGCCGGAATCCATGCGCTTGACGTCGCTACGCCCGGCGCGGAAATCATAGGTCTTCTGCAGCGGGCGCCAGCCGTCTTCGCGAGCGTAGAATTCGGCGTTCATGGCGAAGGTCACTCCCTGGTCGTCGTTGACCGCCTCGGCCAGGTCGCTGAGCGAGGTGATGCCGGTTTTCTCGACGCTTTCTTCGCGCATGGCCAGCGCGTAGGTGTTATTGGCGTCGGAGGGCTCGAGCCATACCAGGCCCTTCTCGGCGTCGAGCTTCTTGACCTTTTGGTAGGTCTCGTCGATGGTCAACCCTTGGGCGGATTCGTCGTTGTAGTTGATCAGCGCGGTCCCGGTGTATTCCCAGTAGAGGTCGATCTGGCCGTTTTCTTGGGCCTGGCGCAGTACCGCAGAGCCCATGCCCGCACGTTTTTCAACGTCATAGCCGAGTCCTTCCAGGTACTGCGTGGTCATGCTGGAGAGAATTTGTTGTTCGGTGAAGTTCTTGCCGCCGACGACGATCTCGTCGGCCTGAGCGGTGGCCAGGGTGCCGGCCAGTGCCGCGCCGGTGAGTAGGGTCATCAAGGTTTTCATGAAGTCACTCCTGATTTGTTGTGAAAGGGTACGTCTTATCGTGTGCTCTGCATGTTACTGCGGTGTCAGGCACGGGATGGGTTGACTCCGCGCGGCACCAGCAGGAAAGCGATGATGGCGATGAGTATGTCGACCGCGACCGCTAATAGGGCGGTGGGGATGGCGCCAGAGAGCATCATCACCGGTTCGTAGAGGTCGATGCCGGTAAAAATCAACTCGCCCAGGCCGCCGGCACCGATCAGGAAAGCCAGCGGTACCGTGCCGATGTTGATGGCTAACGCGGTACGGATGCCGGCGAAGATGACATACAGGGCATTGGGTAGCTCGACCCGCAGCAGCCGCTGGGTGGGCGACATGCCGATGCCCGCCGCGGCTTCCATCAATGCCGGATCGACGCCCTTGAGGCCCGTGTAGGTGTTACGGGCAATAGGCAGTAGCGTGGCCACGAAAAGCCCGAACACCGCCGGGACGGTGCCGATGCCGAGAAAGCTCATCGACAGCGCCAGCACGGCAAGCGTGGGGATGGTGGTGCCCACGTTGAGTACCTGCATCATGGACTCGGCGACCCGTGCCATGCTGGGGCGTGATAGCAAGATACCTAACGGAATGGCGACGAGGATCGCCAGGCCTCCGGACATGGCGGTCAGCCACAGATGCTGCACGGCCAGGAACTGGATATCGGGTAGGTAGAAGATGAAGTCGTCGATCAAGCCACTGGACTGACTCCAGATACCGGCCAGAAAGACGACCACCAGCACCAGGAAACGCCCGGCGCCAGCGAGGTTCAGCGTCGGCATGACTTACTCCTTGGAGGCCGGTGACGGTGATGCCTCGGCGGCTTTAGCACTGCTGTCGCCCTTGGAATGAGCGCGATAGCGTGAGCCCAGATGATGGGTGATCGCGCGCTGGGTGATCTGGCCGACGATACGACCATCGTCGTCGACGCAGGGAACCCATGTCATGTCGTTGGCGAACATCAGTGAGGCGACCTTGCGCAGGTCGTCGTCGAGGCTGATGACCACTGGCACGCTCTGGTAATGGTCGCGGCAATGCCCTTGGGTGGTGCGAGCCACGGAAGCGTTGATGATGCCTACCGGCTGACGCTTGTCGTTGACCATCACGATGCTGTTCAGATACCCGTAGGACTCGATGCGCTGCAGGGCGGTGGCGAGGGTATCGTCCGGGCGCACCAGGCCGATTTCCTCGCTGGCGAGGTCGCGAACCTTGACCAGGTTGAGACGCTTCAGCGCGCGGTCCTCGCCGAGGAAAGACTCGATGAAGTCGTTCTTGGGTGCGGCGAGCAACTCATCGGGTTCCGAATACTGGACCAGCTTGCCATCACGGAAGATAGCGATGCGATCGCCCATCTTGATCGCTTCGTCGATGTCGTGACTGACGAACATGATCGTCTTGTTCAGTTCTTGCTGCATCTTCAGGAACTCGTCCTGGATCACCGCCCGGTTGATCGGGTCGATGGCGCCGAAAGGTTCGTCCATCAGCATCACGGGCGGGTCGGCGGCCAGTGCCCGAGCCACGCCAATGCGCTGTTGTTGCCCGCCTGAGAGCTCGCTGGGATAACGCTTGAGGAAGGCGTCCGGCTCCAGTGCGATCATATCCAGCATCTCGCGGGCGCGTTCCCGGTACTTGGCTTTGTCCCAGCCCAGCAGCTTGGGCACTACGGTGATGTTTTCCTCGATGGTCATGTTGGGAAACAGCCCGATCTGCTGGATCACGTAGCCGATGTTGCGGCGTAGATCCTGGGTATCGAGGCTGGAAGTGTCCTCACCGTTGATGAACACCTTGCCCGAGGTCGGCCGGACGATGCGGTTGGTCATCTTCAGGGTGGTGGTCTTGCCGCAGCCCGAGGGGCCGAGCAGGATGCAGATCTCGCCGCTCGGTACCTCCATGCTGATATGGTCGGCGGCGGTCACCGCGCCCTTGGGCGTGTCGAAGACCTTGGTCAAGTTATCGAGTCGAATCATTAAGCGGTCCTTGTCGGGTCGGCAGCCTTATTCAGGTCGACAGAGAGTGGGGGTCGACAGAGAGTAGGCGGATGACGGTCAGGCGGTGGCGGCGGCACGCTCCATGCCCTTGGGCGTCAGTCGCTTCTGGAGTGCCAGTAGCGCATAATCAACGATGATCGCCAGTATGCTGACGGCCACCGCGCCAAGAATTAGCTGGCGTGGATCGGATTGAGAAATACCGCGGCTGATGAGTGTTCCAAGCCCACCGGCGCCTATATAGGCGGCGATCGCCATGACGCCGATGTTGAGCACCACGGCGGTGCGCACACCGGCCATGATGACCGGCACGGCAAGGGGGATCTCGACCATGCGCAGGCGCTGGTTTTGACTCATGCCGACGCCACGCGCGGCTTCGCGAAGGGCCGGATCGACGTTGTTGATGGCCGTGTAGGTGTTGCGGATGATCGGCAACTGCGAGTACAGCAGCACCGCGATGACCGCCGGCAAGTAACCGATGCCCTGGCCGATGAGCGAAAGGATCGGGATCATGATCCCGAACAAGGCGATGGACGGAATCGTCACGATGATCGAGGCGATATACAGCACGACCTTGGCGGCACGCTCGTGCTTGGTGATGGCGATGCCGATGGGAACGCCGGTCAGGGTGGCGATCCCTACCGCGACACTCACTAGGCTGATGTGTTCCAGGGTAAGAGTTCCCAGCAACTCGAGATTATCGAGAAAGTATTGCAGTAATTCCATGGGCACGGACCTCGCACTCGCGAACGAGTGTTTTGCTTGAGCACTTAGAAATTTCTTATATGAAAGGACTTTTATAAGTTCGTATTATGTGAAGAGCATAACACGCTCTTCCCGAGTGCCCTCTGTTTTGGGCATTAGGATGTGCAATGTTATTCATTTTCAGTGGTAATGAACGTTCGATAGGCAACGCATCGACTTCGCCGTATGCTCGTTGGCGATAATGCCGTGTTCTGATTTTCTTGCAGGAGGCTAGCCCCTTGAGTACTCGCCGGACGAATTATCGACTCGCCGCCGCCCAGATGAACTGCGTCCTGGCCGATGTCGCGCGCAACCTCGAGACGCATCGTCGCGTCATCGAGTCGGCGCGCCACCGGGACGTCGATGTCTTGGTGTTCCCCGAGCTTTCGTTGACCGGTTACGACCTGGGAACGCGTGTCCCTGAGGTCGCGATGGACCGCGATGACCCGTGTTTGCTCCAGCTGGCGGAGGCTGCCGGCGACATGCTGACCGTGGTGGGCTTCGTTGAGCGTTGCGGCCGCGGCGAATACGTCAACGCCATGGCGTGCCTGTGCGATGGTCGCGTCGTCGCTGTGCACCGAAAGCTTAACCTCTGTACTTACGGTGGGCACGAGGAGGGCAAGCATTTCGGCAAAGGGCAGGCACTCACCGTCGCTGACACTGACGGTCTCGACTGCGGGGTGATGATCTGCGCCGATCTCTGGAATCCGGGCCTGGCCCACGCGGCCATGCTGGAGCGGCCTGACGTGATGCTGGCGCCGGTCAACGCGGCGACGGGAATGGTCGACGGCGATTTCGACGACGAAGGCAACTGGCTGATCTGTCTGAAGTTCTACGCCATGATGTACGCCACGCCGATGGTCATGGCGCATCGCTACGGGGCCGAGGGCGACGCCTGGTTCTGGGGTGGCAGTTGCATCGTCGGCGTCGACGGCCGGGTGCTGGCACGGGCCGAGGATGGCGAGACCCTCGTCAGCGCCGATATCGACACCGACGCGATCGACGCCGCACGTTTCGCGATGCCGACCCACCGCGACGCCGATACCCCGCTGGTGACTTCGCTGATGGCGCAGCGGCTAGAGCGGGAGCGTCGCGGCTGAGGCCGTGGCCTACACCCAGCGCCGGCGGCGGCGCGTTTTCCAGTGTCGGTCGATGAAGCGTTCGCCGTCCTCGAAGGCCTGCAGGCGCGCTTCCAGGTAGAACCATTCGGCATCGCAGCTCAGCTCTGCCCAGGTCTCGGTGTGTACCTGCCAGTCGTCGCGCTGAAAGGCCTGTCGCCAGCTCTTGCTCATGGTCGCGGTGGCCGGGGCCTCGGGGTGGATGGCGTAGCGCTCGTCCGCCGAGGCGATGTTGGTCAGGCCGTGGTCGTAGGCAATCTCGCCGAAGTCGTCGATGATGGCATGCCGGGTCCAGCCGTCGGTCAGCGAGTGGGAGACATCCCGGGACTGTTCGCCCGCGCGTACGACCTGGTGTTGCATGGGCCCGGAAAAGACTGCGGGTTCGAATGTCACCGGCGGCGCCTCGTGCGAGGTACGCTGGGGCAGCGTGAGCCGCGAGTCGGCCTCGTGCAGTGTCAGCGTCACCGGATAAGGACTCGGCCAGATCAGCGGCCAGTAGGCGGTGGTCACCGAGACGCGTAGCCGATGCCCGGCGATGAAGCGATAGCAGGTCTGGTTCAGTGACACGGTCACGTCGAGTGGCGTATCGCACGGTACGTCGGAGGGCGTGGCATGGCTGTCGCGGTGGCAGAGATTGAGCACGCCGTAGGAGATGCGTTGCGAGACGCCCTCGGGCGAGACGTCGCACAAGCGTACGATCAGGTTGGCGCGTGGCTGGTCGACGCTGACCCGCAGCGAGAGCGTGGGGCGCCCCAGGATCACCGTGTCGGCATCCAGCGGATCGGTGTCGTAGGTGAGCGAGTGGGCATCGTCGCCACGCTGGTCGCCGGCGATCTCGGGGCCGCTGCTGTGGGGGATGTACTCGCCGCATTGCAGGCCGTTGTCGGCGGGCGCGCGCAGCCTGGCCACTCTGGGACGGGCGGTGCCGTCTTTCGGGTCATGAAGCTCGCCGTTGCCCAGCGCCAGGGGCCTGGAGGCGATGTGCGGGCTCGGCCACTGGGTCTCGGCGAGCCATTCGCCGGGCACGTCGAGGCGTTGCGGATCGGCTTCGGAAAAGGACGGGCAGAACACGCGGTATAGCGGCTCCTCCATGATGCCGGTGTCACGGTCCTTCAGCCAGTAATCCCACCAGCGAAGGGCTTCCTGGAGAAAGCCGATGGTCGGCCCTGGCATCGCCAGGTGCGGATAGGCGTGCGGCCAGGGGCCGACGATACCGCGCCGGGGGCAGGGCGCGTGCTCGAGAATCTCGGAGACGAAGTTGACGTAGGCGTCGGCCCAGCCAGTGACGGCCAGAGTCGGCGTCTTCAGACGCGAATAATCCTCGCATACCGAGCCGTGGCGCCAGTATGCATCGCGCGTCTGGTGATCGAACCAGTTCTCGGCGACGAAGGGTTGATGGGCGAGTCGGTGCTGCCAGAGTTCGCGCCAGTCGTCGCGCAAGGCGGGGTCCGGCGGTCGCGACATGAAGGAAAGCGACGAGGCCGCCCAGCCGAAGTTCTCGTTGAGCACGCAGCCGCCTTTGTAGTGGACGTCGTCGTGATAGCGGTCGACGGTGGCGCCGACGGCGATGATCGCGCCGAGCGCCGGCGGCTGGCGCGAGGCCACCTGCAGGGAATTGAATCCGCCCCAGGAAATGCCCAGCATGCCGACGCGGCCGCTGCACCAGGGCTGCTCGGCGAGCCAGGCGATCACGGCGACGATGTCGTCCTGCTCGCTGGCCAGGTATTCGTCCGCGAGCACGCCGTCCGAGTCACCGCTGCCGCGCAGGTCGATACGCAGCGCGGCATAGCCGTGGCCGGCGAAGTAGGGGTGCATGCGTTCGTCGTCGGCACTGGTGGCATCCCGCTTGCGGTAGGGAATGCACTCGATGATCGCGGGCACGGGATGGGGCTCGGCGTCCGCCGGTCGCCACATCCGTGCCGCGAGTCGGCTGCCGTCGGGCAGCGGAATGAACAGTGCCGGTTCCTCGACGATCGGGTACGGGAAGTCATGCACTTCCCGAGCATCGGGTTGGCTTCCACTCGGAAACATGGTTTGTCCTGTCGTCGGTAGGGGGCGATTACGGCATCGCCCCCTGGAAAAGCAGTGGGCGAGGCGTTAGAGCAGGTCGTTTTCGGTCAGGAAGTCATGCGCGACCTTTTCGATGTTCTGATCGTCGACGTCTACACGACGGTTGAGATCGATCAGCGTCGAGTCGTTCAAGGTGGCGGACATTTCGTTGAGCACGGATCGTAGATCGGGATGTGCGTCGAGCGTTTCCTCGCGAACTACCGGTGCTAGCTGATAGACCGGGAAGAATTGCTTGTCGTCGTCGAGCACCTCGAAGTCGAAAGCGCCATTGCGGCCATCGGTAGCAAAGACCAGTGCCACGTCGACTTCGCCGTCACGCAGTGCGTTGTAGGTCAGCCCTGAATCCATGCGCTTGACGTTCGAGCGTGGAAACCGGAAGTCGTAGGCTTTCTGAAGCGGACGCAGGCCATCGTCGCGGGCATAGAACTCGGCATTGGAAGCAAGTGTCAGGTCGGCGCCGTCGTTCATGGCCTCGGCCAGGTCCGAGAGGGTGTGGATGTCACGTTTGTCGGCATCCGCCTCGCGCATGGCGAGCGCATAGGTATTGTTGGTGTCCGAGGGATCCAGCCAGACCAGCCCTTTCTCGGCGTCCAGGCGCTTGGCGGTGGCATAAGTCTCGGCGGCGTTGTCGGGTTGCGGCTGGTCATGGAACAGGATCACCGAATTGCCGGTGTATTCCCAGTAGAGATCGACCTGGCCGTTTTTCTGCGCCTGGCGTAGTACCGAGGTGCCAAGTCCGTCGCGTTTCTCGACAGAGTAATCGTTGGCTTTGAGCAGTTGGACGGTAGCCGAAGTAAGAATTAGATGTTCGGTGTAGTTGAGCCCGCCAACCACGATGGGGTCGTCTTGCGCATGTGCCGTAGTGGCGACGACGGAAAGACTCAGTCCCAAGGTTGTAAGTAGTATCTTGAGGGGGTGTTGCATGGCAGCGACATACCTCCGCTGTTATAGAGTGTTATCAGATGCGATTTCCATCGCCATCCACAATAACGCACCCCGCTGCCGGGATTGATGAGAATCCATGATGCCTGCGATTTTGAACGCAAACAGATGACAAGGTATGCGCCATGATCGGATAACGATCAGTGGCTGGGGGAAGAAGTATCCGTCGAAGACGTGCCGTCGACGTTGGGCGGGGTGACCTGATCGGCATAGCACGGCGAAGACGCGGGTGTGTGATCGCCGGCCTCGCGGTCTTCGTCTGCTAATGCCTTGAGCAGCATGTCGCGTAGCAGAGGGAGGTGTGAATGCTCCGGTTCTCGGGAGGCGGTCAGCAAGGTGAGCGTGCCTTCGCGGGTCCAGCGCATGAGCGGCAGCAAGACGTCGGGATCGTCTTCGACTTCCCAACGATAGCGATGGCTGAACACGGTGTCGTTGAGCTCTCCTTGGTGCCAGGAGCGGCGCAAGCCGTTGGAGGGTGAGGCGTCGCGGTACCAGTCGGTGAGGTGCAGCGATTCACGGCGCTTGCCGCGTGGCCATAGGCGATCGACGAGAACACGGGCACCATCGTTTTCCTCGGCGGCCTGATAGATACGTTTGAGTGCGATCGTATACGACATCCCAGCGCTCCTTCGCTTGATACGTGCCCTTTGCCAGATGGAAATGTCGACCTAGGTGATACGATAGGAATAGACCATTTCGGCCAGAGGACCACGCCCACCGGCCAAGGTGAGCGACAAGTCGTGAAGCCCCTCCCAGACGGGTAACGCCGCGGCGCCCTTGATGGCCAGGTCCAGGCGCTGTGCGAACAATAACAGCTTGTGTAGCCGCTTGAGCGGCATCCGCTTCAAGGCCTGCTGGTAAAGCGGACGCCGCTTGTCGGGGATCGGCGGACGCTGTGACTTGCAGGCGTGATCGAGGCTTTGCCCTTGATCGAGATGTTGCGCCAGCGAAAGGAAGATGCGCAACTCGCGCGTCAATGCCCAGAGTACCACCGGCGCTTCGATGCCTTCGCCGCGCAATCCGCTGACGATGCGCGAGACGCGCACGCGGTCGCCGCGCAAGCAGGCGTCGATCAGCGTGAAGACATCGTAGCGTGCGTTGTCCTCCACGCCGCCGGCAATGGCCTGGGTATCGAGCCGGGCATTGGGCGGATTGAGTAGCGCCAGCTTCTGCAGCTCCTGGTCGGCGGCCAGCAGGTTGCCTTCGGTACGTTCGCCGAGCAGACGTGCTGCGTCCATGTCCATCGACAGCCCATGACGGCTCGCGCGATCTCGCACCCAGAAGTGCAGGCGTTGGTGATCCACCGGCCAGACCGGAACGAACACGCCGATCTTGTCCAGCGCCTTGAACCAGGCGCTGGACTGCGCGCGTCGGTCGAGGCGCGCGCTGCTGATCAGGAGGATGTCGTCGCTGTCCTTGGCCTGTCGGGCGTAGGCGTCAAGTGCCTTGGAACCTTCTTGCCCTGGTGACTGGCTGCCCAGGCGCAACTCGATGAGCTTGCTCGAGGCAAACAACGACATGCTCGCTGCCGACTCCGTGAGCCGTCCCCATTGAAAGCCATTTTCCACGTGGAGTACCTCGCGTTCCTCGACACCACGCTGGCGTGCCGCGGCGCGGATAGCGTCGCACGCTTCCATGTGGATCAACGGCTCGTCGCCGGCGACGATGTAGACTGGCTGGAGGCGCTTGCCGAGCGCCTCGTCGAGCTTGTCGGGAAAAACTTTCATGGCGTCTCGAGCGCGCGCAGACGGTCGACGAGTTGACGAGCCGCCTCCCGACGCAATGAATCGAGCGCTTCGTCGTGCAGTTCGTCCTGCGACAGCAGATTGTTGTTGTCGACGCTCAGCGTGGTGCTGGCCTCGAGAGTCTGCTGGTCGAGCAGGTAGGCGTTGTCTTCGCTGCGCTGTACCGAGAACGGCACGCTGAGGGTCAGGCGGCGTTCCTGATTCCCGCTGACTCCCTGAGTCAGGCGTGTCTCACGGACCTGCTCCTCGCTCAGGTTGACGCGTAGCGGGGCGTTGTCCTCGAGCGTGGTGCCGGTGCCTTTCAGCGCTTGTTCCACGGCGTCTTCGAAGCGTCCGTCGGGGGAGGACAGCGTCAGCGCGGGAATGTCGAGCGCGGCAGCGTCGAGCCCGCGCAGTTGAAAACCGCACCCGGCGAGCAATGTCGTCAGGGTCAGCAGGAGCAGAGATCGGATGATGAGCGAACGGCGCTTCACGCAGGCCTCCTTGAGGGCTTGGGCCCGCCCCTATGGGGAGCGGGCGTATGGGCCGAGTCAGTTGGCGACGATATTGACCAGCTTGCCGGGCACGACGATGACTTTACGCACGGTCTTGCCCTCGGTATGGCGACGTACGTTCTCCGCCTCGAGCGCCTGGGCCTCGACAGCTGCTTTGTCGGCCGCCGCCGGGACCTCGAGACGAGCCCGTAACTTGCCGTTGACCTGCACGGCGAGCTCGACGCTGTCCTTGACCATCGCTGCTTCGTCTGCGACTGGCCAGTCGGCGTCGATGACCGGGGTCTCATGCCCCAGGGCTTCCCATAGCGCATGGCAGGCGTGCGGCACGATCGGCGCCAGGATCAGCACGCTGGTTTCCAGTGCCTCGCGCAGCACCGCCAGGCCTTGTGGCGAAGTGTCCTCGAAGCGGCCGATGGCGTTGACCAGTTCCATGACCGCAGCGATGGCGGTGTTGAAGGTGGTCCGGCGGCCGATGTCGTCGCTGGCCTTGGCGATGGTCTCGTGGGTCTTGCGGCGCAACGTCTTCTGTTCGTCGTTGAGCGCGTCGACATCTAGCGTGGCGGGCGTGCCGGCGTCGAGATGATCGGCGACGAGTTTCCAGAGTCGCTTCAAGAAGCGGTGCGCGCCCTCGACGCCGGAGTCCGACCATTCCAGCGATTGCTCCGGCGGCGCTGCGAACATCATGAACAAGCGCACGGTGTCGGCGCCGAAACGGTCGATCATCGCCTGCGGATCGACGCCGTTGTTCTTGGATTTGGACATCTTCTCGATGCCGCCCATTTCTACCGGCTGGCCATCCTCGCGTAGCACGGCGCTGACGGGGCGGCTCTTGTCGTCACGCTTGACGTCGACATCGGCAGGATTGAACCAGTCCTTGTTGCCGTCGGCGTTGTGACGATAGAAGGTCTCGGCGATGACCATGCCCTGGGTGAGCAGGCGCTGGAAGGGCTCGTCACTCTCGACCAGGCCGAAATCGCGCATCAGCTTGTGAAAGAAGCGCGCGTAGAGCAGATGCAGAATCGCATGCTCGATGCCGCCGATGTAGAGATCCACCGGCAGCCAGTAGTTGGCGCGTTCGTCGAGCATCGCTTCCATGTTGTCGGCACTGGCGAAGCGCGCGTAGTACCAGGAGGATTCCATAAAGGTGTCGAAGGTGTCGGTCTCGCGCGTCCAGCCCTCGCCGAGATCATAGAAGTCCGGCATCTTCTTGAGCGGTGAGCCGGAGGCGTCGACCTCGACTTCCATCGGCAAGGCGACCGGCAGTTCGTCATCGGTGAGTGGCACGGTCTGGCCCTCGGGCCCGTATTTGACCGGAATCGGCGCACCCCAGTAACGCTGACGCGCTACGCCCCAGTCGCGCAGACGGAAATTGGTCTTCCGCGTGCCTTGTCCGTTGGCTTCTAGCTTGGCGGCAATAGCGTCGAAGGCCGCTTCGAAGTCGAGCCCGTCGTACTCGCCGGAGTTGATCAACTTGCCGTGCTCGGCATGTGCGCCCTGGGACAAATCCGGCACGTTCCCCTCGGCATCGGCAATCACCGGTTCGATGGCGATGTCGTACTTGGTGGCGAATTCCCAGTCGCGCTGGTCATGGGCGGGCACGGCCATGACCGCGCCGGTGCCGTATTCCATGAGCACGAAGTTGGCCACGAAGATCGGCACTTCGCGACCCGTCAGCGGATGAAGCGCCTTGTGGCCGGTGTCCATGCCTTTCTTTTCCATGGTCGCAAGCTCGGCTTCGGAACTGCCGGCGTGCTGGCACTCCACCAGGAAATCGGCCAATGCCGGATTGTCGGCGGCCGCCTGCTTGGCCAACGGATGGCCGGCGGCCAGCGCCATGTAGGTGGCGCCATAGAGCGTATCGGGACGCGTGGTGTAGACCACGAGCGGGTCGGCCTGACCGGCGACATCGAAGGTCAATTCAACGCCGGTGGACTTGCCGATCCAGTTGCGCTGCATGGTCTTGACCTGTTCGGGCCAGTCGACCTCGTCCAGATCGGCGAGCAGCTCGTCGGCGTAATCGGTGATCTTGAGGAACCACAGGGGGATTTCCTTGCGCTCGACCAGCGCGCCGCTGCGCCAGCCGCGCCCTTCGATCACCTGCTCGTTGGCAAGCACCGTCTGATCGACGGGGTCCCAGTTGACGGTCGACATCTTCTTGTACACCAGGCCTTGTTCGACCAGCTTGGTGAAAAACCACTGTTCCCAGCGGTAGTAGTCGACGTCACAGGTGGCGAATTCGCGGTTCCAGTCGTAGGCGAATCCCAGCGCCTTGAGCTGACGGCGCATGGCGTCGATGTTGTCGTAGGTCCAGGCCCCGGGCGGGACCTGGTTCTTGATCGCGGCGTTTTCGGCAGGCATGCCGAAGGCATCCCAGCCCATGGGCTGGAGGACGTTCTTGCCTTGCATGCGTTGAAAACGCGAGACCACATCGCCGATGGTGTAGTTGCGCACGTGCCCCATGTGCAATTTGCCGCTGGGATAGGGGAACATCGACAGGCAGTAGAACTTCTCCCGGGTCGCGTCCTCGACGGCCTTGAAGCACTGGTTGGTTTCCCAGAAGGTCTGGGCGGCGGATTCGGTTGCGTGCGGCGTGTACTGTGCGTCCATCGGTTTGATCTGGCACCTTGCGTTAGGCTTGGCTTGAAGCGGATAACGCCCGGCCTCGCGATATGGTAGAACGGAGCTGGGCGGGACGTTGTCCGTATGTTACGACAGGCCGTCAGGATACCCCAGTCATGCGCCTACAGGTAGGGGCATGGCGTCGACGACAGATCAGGAGAAGCGTTATGAGCGAACGTCACGATCAAGAGCATCGTCTGAGCCGCGCCTATGAGCGGGTTCTCGGGCGTCTCGAAAAAGGTGCTGGCGATCTGTCCTGGGAGTCGTTGCAGCGCGAAATGGACGACGCCATCGAGTTCGAGGCGGAACTCGAGACCTACACCAAGGATGAATTGGCCTTGCTGCGTGCCTGGGTCGAGCGCGATATGCGTGACTTGCGGGGGTTCCTGGCGCGAGGCGGCGAGGGCATTGCTACCTGGCTGGGCATCGATCTGAGTACCATTTCGCGGCGAGTCACCGAGGCGCTGTTTTCCATCGCTGACCGTACCGCCGTCGACCGAGCCCGCTTCGAGGACGATCTCGAAGCGGCGCGCGCGGATTATGTCGAAGGTGAGATGGCCGTGCCCGGCCGTATGCGTTGCGTACACTGTGACGCGGAAGTCGTGCTTGAATCGATCACCCGCCTCGAGCCCTGCCATCAGTGCGGGCATCGTTACTTCGCGCGGACCAGTAGCTAAATAAGCGCGGAATGCAAAAGACGCCGTATTGGAAAGGTGCGCTGCATGCGCAAGCCTTGGAAAATACGGCGTCGCTATCGGGTCAGTTCATGCGCATGGAGAGTGACTCCGAACGCTCTTCCCAATCGTCGTCTTCATGCAGTGAGCGCCTGGATGATTCTGGCAATTTCAGGCCACCCCACAACGCCAGCAGTGATATGACAAGTAAGTAAAACGCGGGTGAAAGAGAATTGTCTGTCACATCGATTAACCAGGTCGCAATGAGCGGGGCCGTGCCGCCAAACACGGTATACGCCACGTTATAGCACAGGGCAGAAGCCGTATAGCGTACGCGGGTGGGGAATTGTTCGGAGAGCAGTACGGCGGTGACGACGTTACAGACGACAGCCCCTATGGCCATCATGATGGCGCCCAGCATGGCGCTCCACAATTCTCCGCTACCGGCCAATAAGTAAGCAGGGAATACCGCAATCATGAGACTCAACCCCGCAGTGAGTATCGTTCTGCGGCGGCCCACCCAGTCTGAATAGCGTCCAATAATCGGACATAGAAAAGCGGCAAAGATCAAGGCTCCCAGACTAGCCAATAGAGAAGCCGTGCGCGTAGCGTCACCTTCCACCTTCATGTAAGTCGTAAAATATGTCGTGAACATATAAAACGATAAAGCCGTGGCCGAGATGAAAGCGCCCAGGCAAAGCAAGGTGCGGCCATGTTCACGGATAGTTTCCCGCAAGGGGGCGTGGTGAGTCACTGGCTGGGATTTCAGCATCTGAAAGATGGGCGACTCATCCAGCCGTAAGCGCATATAAAGACCAATGAGTCCCAATGGCGCTGCGATTAGGAAGGGGAGCCGCCATCCCCAGTTCTGTAATGTCGCCTCTGACATGACAAGGTCGATGCAATACGCAAGCCCGGCAGCTGTGGCAAAGGCCACGAACGTTGAGACAGGAACAAAGCTGCCGTAGCGTGCTTTCTTTTCTTGAGGAGCGTGTTCCATCACAAACGCGCAAGCACCTGCATATTCGCCGCCTGCTGAAAATCCCTGCAGGCAACGTGCCAGGGCTAATAACAACGGCGCGAGTAGACCGATGCTGGCATATGTAGGCAGTAGTCCGATCACTGTCGTGGAGCCTGCCATCATGATGACGGTTATTGAAAGTACTCGCTTGCGGCCTATCTTATCCCCGAGCATGCCGAAGAAAAGCCCTCCAAGAGGCCTGAGAGCAAAAGAGACGGCAAATACTGCGAAGGTTTGTAGTAATGCAAGAGTTGGGTTGCCAGGTGGGAAAAAATGCTGGGAAATGATGACCGCGAGAAACCCATATATCGCAAAGTCGAACCACTCGACGAAGTTGCCGATGGCTGAAGCAGCAATGACTTTTTTTAGTGTGGCGATATCGACATCGCCGATGTCCTGAGAATTTGAAGACGGAGGTGTGGACATGATGGCACTCCATTCGAGATGAAAGGCGAGATTGTTGTTAGAGCCCGTGCCTTTGGAGTACGACTAAAGGCCTATAACCCCGTCGACGATAGCCTGAGTCTTTGCCTATAAAGGTAATGTAAGCGACTGCTATATAGCTGGAAGCGACGCGCTTATATGCGCGTAAGCCGACGGTGCGTCCCATGCCTACGCGGCATGAAACACATTCCGGTTACGCTTAGTGGCTCCCAGCCCAAGCGTAACGAATGCGCTGCGGTGGCCTGTTACGAGACTTCCTGGTCAGTTCGTTGGGAGGGCAATGTGAGTTGGGTCTTAGGGGTCAAATAAATCTCTGGTCTGTCGATTCCAGGAACGTCACTGTAGGGAGTTGGAAGTGGCCTTGTACGCTGCTTCGACGCTAACAATACTCGCCGGGGAGGTTTCCCATGACGCAACCCAACGTACTGGTCCTGATGGCCGACCAACTCAACGGCACGTTGTTCGAGAACGGTCCTGCCGATTTCCTGCATGCCCCCAATCTCAAGAAGCTGGCCAAACGCTCGGTCAACTTCAACAATGCCTATACGCCGAGTTATTTGTGCGCACCGGGGCGGGCTGCTTTCATGTCGAGCCAGTTGCCGAGCCGCACCGGGGTATATGATAACGCTGCAGAATTTCCCTCCAGCGTGCCCACCTGGGCGCATCATCTGCGCCGTGCCGGCTATTCGACCTGCCTGTCGGGCAAAATGCACTTCGTCGGCCCCGATCAGCTCCACGGCTTCGAGACGCGCCTGACCACCGATGTCTATCCCGCCGATTTCGGCTGGACACCGGACTACACCAAGCCGGGCGAGCGTATCGACTGGTGGTACCACAATCTGGGCTCGGTGACCGGAGCAGGCGTTGCCGAGATATCCAATCAGATGGAATACGACGATGAGGTCGCCTTCCATGCTGAGCAGAAGCTGTACGATCTTTCGCGCGGTCACGACGAGCGTCCCTGGGCACTCTGCGTCAGCTTCACCCACCCGCACGATCCTTATGTAGCACGTCGCAAGTATTGGGATCTGTATAACGACTGCGCCTATCTCGAGCCGCAGCAAGGCCCAGTACCGTTCAAGGAACTGGACCCGCACTCCCAGCGTGTTTTCGAGGCCAACGATTATACTAAGTTCGATATCCAGCCTCAGGATGTGCGCAACGCGCGCCAAGGCTATTTTGCCAACATTTCCTATGTCGACGATAAGATCGGCGGCATTCTGGATGTGCTCGAACGCACGCGCATGCTCGACAACACGATCATCGTGGTCTGCGCTGACCACGGCGACATGCTTGGCGAGAAGGGCCTATGGTTCAAGATGAGCCCCTATGAAGGTTCTTCGCGTGTACCACTGATGCTTTCCGCACCGGGGATCGAGCCGCGCAATGTCGACGACCCTGTGTCGATCGTCGACATCAACACCACCATTGCCGACTTCGTCGGGATCGATCTGTCCTCGATCGCGCCCTATACCGATGGTCAGTCGTTGCTGCCTCTGGCCAAGGGCGAGAAGCGTGATGCACCGGTATACATGGAATACGCCGCCGAGGGCAGCTATTCGCCGATCGTGACGATCCGCGAGGGTAAGTGGAAATTCAATCACTGCGAGATCGACCCGCCGCAGCTGTTCGATATGGAAGCCGATCCGCTGGAACAGCACAACCTGGCGGAGAATCCCGACTACGCTGAGAAGCTGGCCGAATATCAGGCCAAGGTGCACGAACGCTGGGACATGGCCAAGTTCGATGCCGATGTGCGCGCCTCCCAGGCACAACGTCTGCTTGTCTACGAAGCACTGCGTAACGGTCATTACTATCCTTGGGACTATCAGCCGTTGCAGGATGCTTCCGAGCGTTACATGCGTAACCACATGGACCTGAACGAGGTCGAGGAAGCCCAGCGTTATCCGCGCGGTGAGTAAGACGATGGCGAATCACATCGTCTGAGCCAAGTCGGCAAGCAACATGAACGCCTGTGCCAGTCCGGTACGGGCGTTTTTCATGCATGCAGGATGGTTTCTCCCAGTGCCAGTGTCCCTGTGCCAGGCAGGTGTCAGGCAATGGCAAGGAGGCGCGATTGATCGTTCGGCCTCCTTGGGCACGGGAAAAGTTTGATATCGTCACACCTCGAAGCAGCGACCATGACGAGGAGATAGGTATGCACGACGAGGAGCTGCCCGATGCGATGGCGGCGATGTTGCTGACCGGGCATGGGGACATCGACAAGCTGGTCTATCGGCAGGATGTGTCCGTGCCGAGGCCCGCCAAAGGCGAGGTCCTGGTGCAGGTGACAGCGACAGCGAAGAACAATACCGACCGCAAGGCGCGAGAAGGGCTGTATCCGACCAAGGACAAGGGGGATACGACCTCGTTTCAGATCGGCGGTTCCCCGACACTGACCTTTCCGCGGATTCAGGGTGCCGACGTGGCCGGGCACGTGGTCGCTGTCGGCGAGGATGTGAGCGCCGAGCGTATTGGTCAACGTGGGCTGCTGGACTTCAATATCTATGCCGATGACCGCTCCGATATCAATCTGACACCCGACTATTACGGGCATGGCGCCGATGGTGGCTTTGCCGAGTACATTGCCGTGCCGTCGGCGCAGTTCCACACAGTGGACAATCCTGAGCTGGCCGATGCCGAACTCGCGGCGATGGGTATGTGTTCCTATCAGACCGCACTGCACATGTTGAACGCGGCCAACGTCAAAGCCGGGGAGCGCGTACTGGTGACGGGCGCCAGCGGCGGAGTGGGCACGGCACTGATTCGGCTCTGTCGTATCATGGGCGCGACGCCTTACGCACTGAGCCAACCGGACAAGGCAGAGGCACTTCTAGCGCTGGGTGCGGAAGCCGTGCTGGACCGCTCGGACATGCAGGATTTCACCGAGAAGGTGCGAGAACTGACGCAGGATCAGCCCATTGACGCGGTCATGGACTTGGTCGGGGGCGAGATGACCGACCGCTTCATCGACACCATGATCTTCGACATGAAACGTCGCACCACCAACCCACGCTTGAGCATCGCTGGGGCGAGTGGCGGTAATATCAGCGAGATCATGTGGACGCGGATTTATTTGTATCAGGTGCAGATATTCGGCGTTTCGCACGGTACACGCGACGAGGCCGAACAACTGGTGGCCTGGATTCGCGCGGGCCAGTTGAAGCCTGTCTTGCACGCGGCCTTCAAACTCTCCGAGCTGCACGATGCCGAGCGCTATTTCGTCAGTCGCAACAGCAACTACCTGGGCAAGATCGTGGTTGTCCCGGATTCGCAGTGGCAAGAACATGGCGCGCCCTACGCGCTGAAGGAAGAAAAATGAGCGAAGAACTGACACTGCAACTGATCGACCTGCATGCCGGCGGCGACGTCAGCCGTATCGTGACCGGGGGTATCGATCCGCTGCCGGGCAATACGGTGCGCGAGAAGATGGAGTACCTGCGCGAGGATGCCGATGGCCTGCGTCGGTTGTTGCTCAGCGAGCCCTATGGCATTCCCGAGATGTCGGTGGATCTGCTGGTTCCCGCCAGCGATCCGGAGGCCGAGGTGGGCTACATCATCATGGAGGTGATGGGCTATCCCATCTATTCCGGCTCCAACACCATCTGCACCGCCACGGCCGTGCTGGAAAGTGGCCTAGTGCCCAAGCGCGAGGGATACCAGCGCTTCATCCTGGAGTCCGCGGCCGGCCTGGTGCATATCGAGGCGCGGGTGGAAAACGGTGTGGTGGAGGGCATCACCTGCGAAGGCTTGCCCAGCTATATCGATACCTATCGAGCCAGCATCCATGTGCCTGCGGTCGGGGACGTGACCTACAGCGTCGCCTACAGTGGAGGCTTCTACGCGATGGTGGATGCCGCCGAGCTGGGCTTCTCGTTGAACCGGGACGAGGAGGAACGGTTGGCGGAGTGCGCCCATGCCATCGTCGAGGCGATCCAGGCAGAGCGAGGCTTCTCGCACTACACCCTGGGCGATGTGGGGCCGTTGCCGTTCCTGCATTTCATGGGACCGGTCGAGCAGGTCGCGGACGGTTTTTTCCGCTCGCGGTCGACGACCTATGTGCATCCGGGGGTGATCTGTCGCAGCACGACCGGTACCGGCACTTCCGCACGCTTGGCCCTGATGCACTACGAAGGTTCCCTACAGCCGGGGGACAAGCTGGAGACCATTTCGCTGCGTGGTACGGGCTTCATCGGCGAGTTCACCGGCTCCCGGCAGGAAGGGGACCATCAGGTGGCCGAGAACACCATCACCGGGAAAGCCCATGTGCTGGCGCGCTCGGACATCGTCATCAACTGCAACGACCCGCTGGTGGAGTGCGGCAGCCTGCATCATGTCCTCACCAGTGGGCATCGCAAGGCCGAGGCGGCACTGCCGGCCACCGAGGAAGTGTCACCGGCCGACTAGGCCCATTCCGGCATGACGCGTGGATTTCACCACGCGTCATGTCGCGATAGGGCGTTGACCGCGACGCCTGCTACTGGCGGCGCCGCCAACGCAGCCCGGGGATGAGCAGCAACAAGGCCAGCAGCCACGTCGGCCAACTGCCGGTGCGCGTGAACAAGGTCAGCCCTTGCATGGGCTGAACCTCGCCGCTGATGCTGGCGGTCTCGAAGCGCGGGGCGCGCTGAGTGACATGCCCCTGAGCGTCGATGATGGCGGTGACACCGTTGCTGGTCGCGCGCAGTACGTAGCGGCCATTCTCGAGCGCGCGCAATTGGGCCATCTGCAAGTGCTGGAGCGGGCCAATGGAGTTCCCGAACCAGGTGTCGTTGGAGACGGTGAGCAGCACGTCGGCATTGCGCGCACGTTGGGCGACCAGGTCGGCATAGATGATTTCGTAGCAGATCGCGCTGCCCAGGCGCATACCGGCGGCCTGGATCGGTGCCTGATCGGAGTCTCCAGCGGTGAAGCTCGACATGGGCAGATCGAAGAAGGCGATGATGCCGCGCAGCAAGCCCTCCAACGGTAAATACTCCCCGAACGGTACCAGGTGCTCCTTGCGATAGTTGCCTTGGCTGTTGCCCATCCCGATGACCGCATTGTAGTAATCGCCTTGGTCGTCGCGCTGAACGATACCGGTCAGCAGGGCGGTATCGGCGGGAAGCGTCGCTTGGACACGTTCGAGCACGGGGCGAGCCTGGGAGGCGAACATCGGCAGGGCGGTCTCCGGCCACACGATCAGGTCGGTGTCGTCGTCCTGGTCGCGCGTCAGTTCGGCATAGGTGTTAGCGGCCTGGCGTTGGCCCTCGGGACTCCATTTCGAGAGCTGGGGGAGGTTGCCTTGCAGCAGGGCGACTTGCTTGGGGTCGCCTTGCGGTGATGTCCACTGGGTGGGCATCACCAGCGGTAGGCACCACATCGCGACGAGCGGCACCAGCGCCCACAGGCGACGCTGCAATAGCGCGACCAGCAAGGTGCCGCTGAGAGCGACGATCAACGACAGCAGGTAGACGCCACCGATGGGCGCCCACGGCGCCAGCGGCGATTCGACATGAGCACTGCCGAGCAGCAGCCAGGGAAAGCCCGAGAACGCCCAGGTACGCAATGCCTCGCCGAGGACCCAGACGCCCGCGAAGGTGATCACGGACCATCGTGCGCTCGTGAAACGCCGATAGACACCGAACACCACGCCATAAAACAGCGCCAGGGTGACCACGAATAGCGCGGTGAGGAAGACCGCTAGCGGGACGCCGGTGTAGCCGTAGTCATGGATCGAGACATAGATCCACGACGTGCCTGTACCGAAGAGCCCCACGCCGTAGCTCCAGCCGCGCAATGCCGCCTGGCCGGGCGTCAGATCGTGAAGACCGTAGAATACCAGGGCAACGGCGACGGGACCGAGCCACCACCATTCGAAGGGGGTGAAGGTAAGCGTGGTGAGCGCGCCGGCGAGCAGCGCGACGAGGTATCCCATCCAGGGGCGATAGGTGCGGTTAGACAGCATGAGGCACTCCTTGTCGAAGGGGCCTCTTATAACAGAGCACGGCGCTGTGGGCCATGCCGCACTCTCGCCGGCGTCGGTTTAATGCTTGTCGCCGTCCCCTGGGTCTTCGGCATCGTCTTCGGGGCAGGGCGCGACCTGCAAGAGGCGGATACGACGGTTGTCGGCATTGAGTACGGTGAAGCGCCAGGTGCCCAGGTCGGCGTATTCGTTGCGTCGCGGCAGATGCCCGAAGCGCTGCATGACCAGACCGCCGACGGTATCGAATTCCTCGTCGGGAAAGACCGTGTCGAAGCGTTCGTTGAAGTCCTCGATGGGCGTCAGGGCGCGAATCGCATAGGTGCCGTCGCCCAGGTCGCGAATATCGTCTTCTTCATCTATGTCGTGTTCGTCCTCGATGTCGCCGACGATCTGCTCGAGGATGTCTTCGATGGTCACGATGCCTGCGGTGCCACCGTATTCATCGACCACCACCGCCATATGGTTATGGGTGTCGCGAAATTCCTTGAGCAGGCTGTTGAGGCGTTTCGACTCGGGAATGAACATCGCAGGGCGCAGGATATCGCGTAGCTGGAAGCGTTGGCGCTCGGCGTCGCTGAGCTTGAGCAACGGCAGGAGATCCTTGACCAGTACGATGCCCAGTACCTCGTCGAGGTTCTCGTCGATGATCGGATAACGAGAGTGCGCGGTCTCGAGGATGATGGGTAGGCAGTCCTCGGGGCGCTGGTCGACATGCAGGGCGGTTACCTGGGAACGCGGGATCATCACCTCGCGCGTTTGTTGATCGCTGATCTGGAACGCGCCTTCGATGATGGTCAGCGCATCCTGGTCGAGGCGCAGTCGTGTGCCGGCCTCACGCAGGAAGGTGAGCAATTCGTCTCGTGAACTCGGTTCATCGGAGTCGTTGGAAAAAGCGTTCAGCAGTTTATCCAGCCAGGATTTGCCACCCTGGCTGCTCGATCGGTCTTCGCTCATGCGATAGGTCTCTCGTTCCTCATGGACGATAACGCGGGGATGATAAAGGGCGTGCACGGCCATGGGCCGAGCATCGCGGGGCGTCGAGATGGGTGCCAGGCGGGGGGTCACTCGGCATAGGGATCACCGATCATGAAACCTGCCAGTAGCTCGCGCTCCAATGCTTCCATCTCTTCGGCTTCACGCTCATCTATATGATCGTAGCCGAGTAAATGCAAGGTGCCGTGGATCACCATATGGGTGTAGTGATGGGCCAGGCGCTTATCCTGTGCGGTGGCCTCTGAGACGACGACGTCGTGGCAGATCGCCAGGTCGCCAAGCAATGGCAAGGACATGCCGGGCGGCGCATCAAACGGGAAGGAAAGCACGTTGGTGGACTTGTCCTTGCCGCGATAGTCGCGATTGAGCGTCTGGCTTTCTTCAGGAGAGACGAAACGCACGGTCATTTCCGTGCGCGCCTCATCGGGGTGGCGGGCGAAAACGGCGCCCACCCAGGCCTCGAGATCGGCCTGGGTGGGAAGCGAGGTTGCCGTATCAATGGCGACCTGACGGTCGATGTCGGGGATCATGCGTTTGCCGGCTCATCGTTATCGCGGCGTGTGTCGTTTTTCTCGTGCTTGGCCTGTACAAGCCGTTCTTGGCGGGCGCGTTCCTGCTCTTCCTCGTCGCTCTCGAAGGCATCGTAGGCTTCGATGATACGCTGGACGAGGGGGTGGCGGACCACGTCCTTGGCAGCGAAGTGCGTGACCCCGATCCCCGCGGTGTCCTTGAGCACATCGAGGACTTGGATCAGCCCCGATTGATTGCCGCGCGGCAGGTCGACCTGGGTGATGTCGCCGGTGATCACGGCCGTTGAGCCGAAGCCGATACGCGTCAGGAACATCTTCATCTGTTCGCGCGTGGTGTTCTGGCTCTCATCGAGAATGATGAAGGCATTGTTGAGCGTGCGCCCGCGCATGTAAGCCAGCGGTGCGATCTCGATCACTTGTCGCTCGATCAGCTTGCCGACCTGCTCGAAGCCCAGCATCTCGTAGAGCGCGTCGTAGAGCGGGCGCAGGTAGGGGTCGATCTTCTGTGCCAGATCGCCGGGGAGGAAGCCCAGGCGCTCGCCGGCTTCCACCGCCGGGCGCACCAGGAGGATGCGCCGTACTTGTTGCTGGTTGAGCGCCTCGACCGCCGCCGCGACCGCCAGATAGGTCTTACCGGTGCCCGCCGGGCCGACCCCGAAATTGATGTCGTGATCGTGAATGCTGGCGACGTAGGTCTGCTGGTTGTGACCGCGTGGCTTGATCAAGGTACGTGGCGTGCGGATGAGCACACCGCCCTCGTCGAGCGTTTCCTCATCTTCTTCCAGTGACTCGAGGTCGGATTCCTGCAGGAAAAGGTGCACGGTGTCCGGTGTCAGCTCATTGTCTTCCGTCTCACGGTAGAGATGTTCGACGACATTGGCGGCCGCCTTGACGTGCGGGCCAGGGCCTGCGAGCTGAAAGGTGTTGCCGCGATTTCGCAACGTCACGCCCAGACGCGACTCGACGAGCTTGAGGTGTTCGTCCTGCTGTCCGCATAGGCTTGCCAGACGCATGGGGTCGTTGGGTTCGAGTGTCAGCGTGAGGATGCGATGTGCCTGCGAAGTGTTCTGGCTCAACTCGAGGAGGTCCATGGGTTGGAAGTGTGGATTCAGCTTAGCGCCCCGGACAATGCCGGGGCAATGATCTTGCGCAAGGATTCGTCGCGATAGCAGACAAAGACCGTTGGCAGCGCCTCAATAGCGTGCCGGAGAGGCCAGATCGCCACGCAGGGAGTTGGGTAGCGCCTCGGTGATCTCGACATCGACGAAGTAACCGATGAGCTCGGTCGGGTTGGGTGCGCGGAAGTTGACGACCCGGTTGTTCTCGGTACGACCGGAGAGCTGGCCGGGATCCTTGGGTGAGAACCCGGTGACCAGGATGCGCTCGGTCTGGCCGACCATGCGCCGTGAAATCTGCATGGTCTGCTGATTGAGACGTTCCTGCAGGATCGCCAGACGCTGCTTCTTGGTCGCTTCCGGCGTTTCGTCTTCCAGATTCGCGGCCGGGGTGCCCGGGCGCGGGGAATAGACGAAGCTGAACGAGGCGTCGTACCCGATGCGCTGGATCAGATCCATGGTGTTCATGAAGTCTTCTTCGGTCTCGCCGGGGAAGCCGATGATGAAATCCGAGGAGAAGCTGATGTCCGGGCGCAGCGCGCGAATACGCTCCAGCTTGTCGACGTATTCTTCGACGGTATGACCGCGCTTCATGGCCGCCAGGACACGATCCGAACCGGCCTGCACGGGTAGGTGCAGGTGGCTGACCAGTTCCGGGATCTCGCCGTAGGCCTCGATCAGGCTGTCGGAGAACTCCACCGGGTGCGAGGTCGTAAAGCGGATGCGGTCGATGCCTTCCACGGCGGCGACACAGCCGATCAGCTCGGCGAGGTCGATCTCATCGCCCAACTGGTTCTCGCCGCGATAGGCGTTGACGTTCTGACCCAGCAGGTTGATCTCGCGCACGCCTTGATCGGCGAGATGGATGACCTCCTCCATTACCGGCTCGAAGGGCCGCGAGACTTCTTCGCCACGAGTATAGGGCACCACGCAGAAGGTGCAGTACTTCGAACAGCCTTCCATGATCGAGACGAATGCGGTGGCACCGTCCGCCGTGGGCTTGGGAAGGTGGTCGAACTTTTCGATCTCGGGGAACGTGACATCGACCATCGAGATGGTCTCTGCCCCTTTGCTCGAGTCGACCATGGTCGGCAGCCGATGCATGGTCTGCGGCCCGAAGACCATGTCCACGTGGGGAGCGCGCTTCTGAATGTTGCCGCCTTCCTGACTGGCCACGCAGCCCCCGACACCGATCACGAGATCGGGATTGTCGGCCTTGAGCTTCTTCCAGCGCCCGAGCTGGTGGAAGACCTTCTCCTGAGCCTTCTCACGGATCGAACAGGTGTTGAGCAGGATGACATCGGCCTCCCGCTCGTCGTCGGTCAGCTCGAGTGCATGCGATTCGCCGAGTAGATCCGCCATGCGTGCGGAGTCATACTCGTTCATCTGGCAGCCGTGGGTCTTGATGAAGAGTTTCTTCGCCATACCGATCCGGTCGGTGCGTCGAACGCCCGACATATGTCCGTGATTGGGAGTAAGTAAAAGCGTGGCCTTTAAGCATGGCCCAGCCGCTTGTCCAGGATAAGACGTAATATTATACGGATTGACGACACCGTGGGCCAGTCTTGCGCCTGTGTCGAATCGTCCGCGATGATACCGAGGCTATGATACGCTAGCGTATCTCGCGTGAAGTGCCTCGTGGAGGTACGCTGCGGACAGTCAAGATCGACTTCGGATTGCGAAATTGTCGTGTCCGATGAGTCGGTTATCACGCGACGAAAAGTGGTCAAAAATTGCACGATTTGTCGCTATGACAGACATTGCGGTGGTCTCGCCGCCGTCAAGGTCAGGTTTTCCCAAGACTTATCCACAGAATGTGTGGATGGTCGCCTACCGAGTCGCGACAGGAGGTCTTCTCGGTTGGGCGATGCAATGCGTGGAGCAGTACGTGCTCGTGAGCCGTTTGTCATTCATGAAGAAGCCACGTTATGTCTAGAATCAAACCTCTGATGCTGAGCTTGGTCCTCGGGGCCTGCGCTTTTAACGCTCATGCACAAGACGATGGGCAGTACTGGGTCTCGGACACGTTGCCGACCTACGTACGTAGCGGTCCCACCGAGGACTATCGTATCGTCGGTACGCTCGAGAGCGGCGATCCCGTGACGCTGCTTGGGCGTCAGGGCGACTATAGCCACGTCCGTGGTGACGATGGAGATGCCGTCTGGATTCCCAGCCGCTACCTGCAAGACTCGCCGAGTGCCAGCTCGCGCTTGCCCGAGTTGCAAACGCGTGTGGATGAGTTGACCTCGAAACTCGACGGTATCAATGAAGAGTGGGAACAGCGTGTCAATGATATGAAAGCCACGCTCAACGAGCGGGCGCAACGTATCGAAGATCTGGAAGCGCGCAATGACGAATTGAATACGGCGTACAGCGATGCCCAGGAAACCACGCGCGAGCTAAAGGCGCGACTCGATACGCAGGAACAGGATCTGTTGATGCGTTATTTCATCTACGGTGCCGCCGTGGCCGGAGCCGGTTTGCTGGTGGGGTTGATCGTGCCGCACCTCCCGCGTCGGCGTAAGCGTCGCAGTGGCTGGTTTTGATGATGTGTCGCATGTCGCAGCCGTTTGAACGATGGAAGATAGAAAGAGAGGCATTAACGACGTATGGCGACGGATGAGTGGCTGGAGCGCTGGGAAGAAGGCAGGATCGGGTTCCACCGGCCGACGCCGCATGACGCCTTGAAGCGCCACTGGTCATCACTCGGGGCGCAGCCCGGTGGCAAGGTGCTGGTGCCCCTGTGTGGCAAGAGCCTGGATATGCGCTGGCTGGCCGAGCAGGGGCATCCCGTGCTCGGTCTGGAACTCTCGTCGCTGGCCATCGAGCAGTTCATGGCCGAAAGCGAGGCGCCGATATCACGCTACACGCAAGATGCTTTCTCGTGCTGTCGTCAGGGTAGTATCGAACTCTGGTGTGGCGATTTCTTTCATTTCCATACCGCGCAGGCCGAGGAGTTGTCGGCATTCTATGATCGCGCGGCGCTGATCGCGTTGCCCGAGGCCACCCGGCAACGCTATGCCTTTCATTTGGCGCAATTATTGTTACCCGGTGCGCGGGGCTTGCTGATCAGCTTGATGGACATGCACTCGCCCGAAAGTGGCCCGCCGTATTCGGTGGCCGATGACGAAGTCGAGCGTTTGTTCGCGGCGAATTTCGAACTGACACACCTGGAAACGCGGCCACCGGATGACGTTGGCAAGCAGGAAAGCGTGTGGTCGCTGATACGGCGTGGGCCGCGACTGGCATGACCGCCTGTCGCGGCTCGGGCGTGAGTCAGTTCTTGAGCTGGCGGGAAAGTTCGGGGTCGCTGAAGGCGCGCTGCAAGGCGTTGCTCAGCAGGTCGCTGACCATGCGGTTGTTGGCGTCCCAGTCGGGTTTGATGGCGAAGCTCTGTTTGCGCTTGGCCGTGTAGGTGCCGGTATAGGTGCCGCCATCGTTGGCGACCTGGGCACGCAGCACCGCCTGTAGCTGCGCGGCGTCGAGTAGCGGCGCATCAGCCTCGCCGGGGGCGTAACTGAGATCGGCGAGCGTCAACGTTAACGTCGCGTTGGCGTTACTGTCCTCGGCGAGTGAAAAGCCCATGCGGTGCAAGGCCTGTTCCGCCTGCGTCTGTAGCTTGGGAATGACGTCATGCGCAGGAACGCGGATCGTCGATGTTGCTGCGGGTGAGCCAGAGCGCGTGCCCAGCACGTCGCTGCGGCGACCGTCCACGACGTCGAGAACGATTGCCTGCCCGTTCCCCGTGTGAGGAAGATCCGTCCCGATATCGGGTTTGACCTGAAGAATCTGGGGGCTCTGAGCGCAGCCGTTCATGAGCAGTGGCGCCATGAGTAGCGCGACGAGGGCGAACGCGGAACGTGTTCTGATGGGAATTAGCCGGCGCATGCGCATCGTGTGTCCTGAAATGAAAAGGAAAAAGTTAGTTACACCCTGGGGCGAGTATAGCGGCAGCTCAAGAGTGCGCGAAGCCCTTTTGGCGTGATCGCAGTACCCACAGGCCGATCATCGGGCCAGGCAGCATCAGCCAAGCGACCCAAGGACCGAGCGCCGTCCAGGCGGGAAGCAGCCATGCCAGGGAGGCCGCCGAGATCGCATATCCGATGGCATTTTGCAGGGTCAGGGCGCTGCCGACCAACGACGCCGGACAAGCGCGTGCCGATAGCGCCGAGAAATGCGGTGAGTCGATGACCGCGAGTAGGCTCCAAAGCGCCAGAAATAGTGCGGCCCAGAGCCCCGACATGCTACTGAGCCAAGGGTATAAGAGACAGCAGACGGCCGAGCCACTCAACCCCAATTGAGCAATGCGACGACTGCCCCAGCGCAAACTCAGCCAGCCACCCAGCCAGCATCCCGGCCCACCGATGGCGATCAGCACGAAACTACCGAGCGCCAGTTGTGCGGTCGTCAGGGTCGGTAGTGCCGTGGCCAGTAGAAGAGGGATCAGCGCCCACAGCGTATAAAGCTCCCACATGTGTCCGAAGTAGGCGCTGGCGGCGTGTCGAAATTCTTCGATTCGGAACGCGCCGAGGCCCGCCCAGCGCGATGTCTTGCCGGCCATCTTGCGCAAGTGGGGCGCTTCGCCGAGACGCCAGATCATGGTGCCCGCGATGAGCGCCAGCAGCGAGGCGCACCACAAGGCGCTGCGCCAACCTCCTTCCAGAGATAGCCCGGCCAGCAGATGCGGAGTCGCGGTTCCGATGACCAGCATGCCCACCAGCCACGCCAGCCCGAGCCCTGTACGTTGTGGTGCCCAGCCCACCATGAGTTTCATGCCCACCGGATAGATGCCGGCCAGTGCCATGCCGGTGACGAGGCGTAACGCCACGGCTGGCCACAGGCCACCGGCCCAGGGGAGCAGGCCATTGCTGAGGGCGCCGACCAGGCAACAGGTGGCGAAGAGGCGGCTGGCATCGCGTCGGTCGGCAATGCCGCTCAGGCCGATCATCAACGTGCCCAGAAGAAAGCCGACTTGGACGGCGCCGGTCAGCCAACCCAGATCATGGGCAGCGAGTGCCCATTCACGTTCCAGATCGCCGATCACCGCATTGGGAGTGAACCACAAGGCGGTACCGAACAGCTCGGCCAGGGCGATCCAGATGATGGGCATGACGGGACGCTCGACTTCATCCCGCACTTAAAGGCCCAGTGCGGAAGACGTCGAACGACGTGGATCGGCACCGCCGAAGAAATGCCCATCCTCGATCAGCACCGATTGTGCGGCCCCCATGGCAGCTTGCTGAGAAACATGGTGCCCCATGGATTCGAGTAGGCCGATGGTGTCTGGGCTGATGCCTTCCTCGATGCGGATCTCATCGGGCAACCACTGATGATGGATACGCGGCACGCTCACGGCGCTTTGCACGTTCATGTCGTGATCGATGACGTTCATGACCACCTGCAGCGTCGTGGTGATGATCCGAGATCCACCGGGGCTGCCGGTGATCAGGAAGTTCTTGCCATCCTTTTTGACGATGGTGGGCGTCATCGATGACAGCATGCGCTTATTGGGCTCGATCTTATTGGCTTCTCCGCCGATCAAGCCATAAGCATTGGGTGTACCCGGCTTGGCGGAAAAGTCATCCATTTCATTGTTGAGCAAGAAGCCCGCGCCATCGACGACGATACCCGAGCCGTAACTGAAGTTGAGAGTATAAGTGTTGGACACGGCCAGGCCGTTGTCGTCGGCGATCGAGAAGTGCGTGGTTTCGTTGGACTCATAAGGCAGCGGGTCCCCCGCCGCGATGGCATCGCTGGGTGTGGCACGCCCCAGGTCGATCTGCTCACGCAGCTCGTCGGCGTATTCCTTGGAGGTGATGCCATCGAGTGGTACATCGACGAAGTCGGTATCGCCCAGGTACTCGGCGCGGTCGGCATAGGCGCGCTTCATTGCCTCGGACATGACGTGGATGGTGCGAGCCGAATTGAAGCCCATCTCACCGATGTCATAGCCCTCGAGGATGTTGAGCATCTGTACGATATGCGCGCCGCCGCTGGACGGCGGACTCATGGCGTAGACGTCGTAGCCGCGATAGGTTCCATGCACGGGTTCGCGAAGCGTGGGCTGGTAGGCAGCCAGGTCCTCGGCGGTCATGAGCCCGTCGTGTTTTTCCATTTCCTGGGCGATGAGTTCGGCAGTCTTGCCCTCATAGAACTCGCGCGGGCCATTGGCAGCAATGCGCTTGAGCGTTGCCGCGAGATCCGGCTGGCGGAACGTTTCACCGGCGGTGTAGAGGCTACCATCCTTTTTGTAGAACACCGCTCGCGAGGCATCCCATTGGCCCAGGCGTTCGCGTGCGTCGCGCAAGCCATTTGCGAAACGCGGCGGTATCTCGAAGCCTTCTTCGGCGAGTCGAATGGCGGGTGCCAGGGCCTCGGCGAGACTTAGCGTGCCGTACTCGTCAAGGGCCAGCGCCAGCCCGGCCACGGTTCCCGGAACGCCGGAGGCGTTGTGGGTAAAACGGGACAGCTCGGACACAGCCTCACCTTGATCGTTCTGGAACATCGTTTCATAGGCCGCTCCAGGCGCCTTTTCGCGATAATCGATGGCAATGACCTCGTCGCTTTTTTCATCGGAGATCAGCATGAAACCGCCGCCGCCGATGTTGCCGGAGCGCGGCTGGGTGACGGCCAGTGCGAATCCTGCGGTGACCGCCGCGTCGACCGCGTTGCCGCCGTCTTGCATGACGTCGCGCGCGATCTTCGAGGCCAGGTAGTGGCTGGTGGCCGCCATGCCGTGTTGGCCTTCCTGAGGATGGAAGCGCTCGCCTTCGAGAATCGCCTGCTGAGCGCTGGCGGGAAGCGACAGGGTGGCGAGTAACGCGCACAGTGCCAGACGTCGTCCATGGCGCAAGGTAAGTCGAATCATCCCGGGCCTCTCGCGAGTGGTGCGGCAATGCGGCGCCGCGTTTTTATGAGGTATTGCTTTTACTATCGAAGGCGTCGCCTGAATATGCAAGGAGTGCGTGTCCCCTCTCGAGGCGAAGTGCCGAGCACGTACAGTTACAGTGGTCGTAAATGCCATGCAACCCGATGTCGGTTCATAATGAGCGCACCAGTGACACCATACGCTCGCGTTGATCCGCATTCGGGAGCGGACCATTGGCAGCCGCGATATTGTCTGCCGCGTGCTCCGGATCGCTCGTCGCCGGTATGGCGCAGGTCACCGCCGGGTGACTGACGATGAACTTGAGAAACAGTTGCGCCCAACTCTCGATGCCGAGTTCCCGAGTCCATTTAGGCAATGACTCGCCTTTGACCCGACCGAACAGCGATCCTCTCTCGAACGGCTCGTTGATCAGGGTCGCGACACCGTTGTCGGCTGCGGCCGGGAGCAGACGTTTTTCGGCATTGCGCGTCGCGATATTGTAGTTGAACTGGACGAAATCGATCGGCTCGCGCTCGATGATTTGGGCCAGGCGTTCGTGACCCGACACGGTGTAGTGGGTGACGCCGATATAGCGGACCCGGCCCTCGTCTCGCCAGGCCTTGAGGGTGTCGAGCTGGGTCTGGAGATCGACCAGATTGTGCACCTGGATCAGATCGAGGTGACCGCCGCCCATGCGCTCACGGGAAGTCTCCATCTCCTCGATGCCGGCTTCCTCGCCGCGTGTCCACACCTTGGTCGCCATGAATAGGTCGTCGACGATACCGAGTCGCTCCGCGAGCCGGCCGACAACGGTTTCAGCTCGGCCGTACATCGGTGAACTGTCGACGAGCCGACCGCCGCCGTTGTAGAAGTTCTGCAGTACCTTTTCCAGCGGCTGCATCGCTGCGGCGTGATCGGGGTCGACATCGAAGGTCCGCGCGGTGCCGAGGCCGACGACTGGAATGCGCTGTCCGGACGCCGGAATTTCACGCATGTTCAGCGCTTCCGGCGCGGCGCTCAGCGCCGTCGGGGCAAGGGCGGCCAACACCCCGGCGCCTGCGGACAACTGAAGGAAGGTGCGGCGCGATATGGCGCCGTGCTTGTCGGGAAAATCGTTGTCGCCGGTCATGGGATTCTCCTTGCCGCCGTCGAGACGGGCGTTGCAGTGTCGGTGGCCCGCGCCTGCCGCGATACGCCGAGGCGATAGCCGATAACCGCCCACAGCACCGCCAGTGGAATAGCGACGACCGAGATGCCGCTGATACCCAATCCGAGCCCCGTCAATCCGGTATAGGCCCAGCCCGCGATGGCGTCACTCCCGCGATAGACCACGGTATCGATGAAATTCTTCGACTTGTACTTCTCGAATCGGGGCACGACCGTGAACAGCATCTCCCGGCCCGGTTTGGCCAGTGCGTAGTTGCCGGCACGCCGGATCACCTGAACCGCGGCGATACTGAGTAGCATGGGGGCCGCGACCAGCACCACAAAGCCCGCGGCGACGAGCAGTGGCACGAATGACAACGCACGGCCGAGGCCAAAGTACTGCACGACCCGGGCGGTGAGAAACAGCTGGATACCCACGGTGAGGGTGTTGGTGAGCAGGTCGATGGCCGCGAACATCGCGGTGCGATCGCCACTGTCATCGAGGGCATTGCTGATGATATCGGCCTGGATGAAATACAGGAACGTGGCCAGCGTCGTGTACAGCCAGATGAATAGGCAGATGCCGAGTAGGTAACGCGACTGCAGGACCGCCTTGACCCCCTCGAAAAGCGTACCGCCGAGCGGCTGATTCGTGGTGCCGTGCTCGCTACTGCGGCCGGAGAAGCGTTCCAGCACCCACATGCACGGCAGGGTGCAGGCGAGAATCACGGCGGCGATGGGCAACAGGCTTGCCGGCTCGAGTTGCTGGGCCAGCATGCCGGTGATCGCCGGGCCGCCGATCGCGCCGGCGCTCCCGCCGGCGGCGATGGCACCGAACAGGCGCGTCGCCTGGCGATTCGTGAACACATCGGTCAGGAAACTCCAGAAGACCGATACGACGAACAGGTTGAATACCGACAGCCAGACGAAAAAACTGCGCGCCGCCCAGACCATCTGCACGTCGACGCGCAGCCATAGCCAGAACAGTGCAATGCAGGCGATGAAAATGCCGTAGACGGCGGGGATCAGGCGCGTACGACGGAAGCGCGTGGCCAGGGTAGCGAACACCGGCACAGCCAGAAGCATGGCTAGAAACGTGGCAGTAAACAGCCACTGCATGTTCTCCACGCCGCCGCGCACGCCCATCTCGTCGCGCACCGGCCGCAGGATGTAGTAGCTACATAACAGGAAGAAGAAATAGGCCGCGGCGCTTAGCAGGCCCGGCAATTCGCTGCGACTGACGTTGACGGCACGCGAGAGAAACGGTACCTGGTCATCGCCACTCGGTGGATTCGAAACCATGGAACCTCCGGGACCGCCACGGTCCAAGACGCATCCCGCACGACGGCGAGCCATTTGGAGAACCAGCCAATGTCTTCACGCTACCCTGAGGGGGTAGTCACTGCAACCACGCTGGATAGGTGTATTCCGCGCTCCGAACGGATACCCAATGCTGTGCCTGAACATGCAAGACGGGTGTGATCGAGCTGGGTCTTGTGCCTGTTTTTCCGCCCGGCATTCGCTAGAATGAAGCCCCCATTTCAAGCCGAAAGCACCATTATTGCTTATGCCCGACTTCAAGATTGCGCCATCGATCCTGTCCGCCGATTTCGCCCGTCTGGGGCAGGAGACGGAGGATGTATTGGCCTCCGGCGCGGATATCGTGCACTTCGATGTCATGGACAATCATTACGTCCCCAACCTCACCATCGGTCCGATGGTGTGCAAGGCGCTGCGTGACCACGGCATAACCGCGCCCATCGACGCGCATTTGATGGTCAAGCCGGTGGATCGCCTGATCGGGGATTTCATCGAGGCAGGCGCGAGCTATATCACCTTTCATCCCGAGGCCAGCGAACACATCGACCGTTCACTGCAGTTGATCCGCGATGGTGGCTGCAAGGCTGGCCTGGTCTTCAATCCCGCCACGCCGCTTTCGTATCTCGACTACGTCATGGACAAGCTCGACATGGTGTTGTTGATGAGCGTCAACCCCGGCTTCGGAGGGCAATCCTTCATCCCCGGTACGCTCGATAAGCTGCGCGAGGTGCGTCAGCGCATCGATGCCAGCGGTCGCGACGTTCGTCTGGAAGTCGACGGTGGCGTCAAGGTCGACAATATCGCCGAGATCGCACGGGCCGGGGCGGATACCTTCGTCGCCGGATCGGCTATCTTCAAGGCCCGCGACGAGGCGGACCCGCACCGTTACGATAGTGTCATGCGGGCCTTCCGCGAGACCTTGGCTCAGCGTTGAGCTTGCTGCCTCGTGAGCGATGACGAACACACCACACGCGCGCAGGCCTGGTATCTCTATCTGGTCGAAACGGCGGCGGGGGCACTGTATACCGGCGTGACCACCGATGTGACGCGTCGTTTCCGCGAGCATCGCGATGGTAAACGCGGCGCACGTGCCTTGCGCGGCAAGGGGCCGTTGACCTTGCGTCATTCGGAATACGTGGGCAGCCATGGCGAGGCGCTGCGTCGTGAAGCAGCGCTCAAGAAACTCAGCCCCGCCGCCAAACGTGCCTGGCTGGCGGCACGCGGGGATGGGGCATCGTCGTCATAGGTCGCTGTCATTGAGCGTCGTCATAGGTCGTCGTTATAGGCAGCGGGCCAGCGTTTCGAAGACCCGCGCAACGGCTTCAGCGCCAGGATCGACGACACCTTCCAGTGCACTGTCGGGCACATAGGCGGCACGTCCCGCTCCGGCGCGGGAGAGCGTTGCCGTATGCGCGGCGCCCTGGCGCGCTGCCTGGGCCGCGTCGGCGAGTGTGCCATCGTTCTGGAGTGCCTGGAGCGCGGGGATCAAGGCGTCCAGCAGGGTACGATCGCCGGGCTGGGCGCCGCCATAGGTCTGCATGCGCTCGACCCCTTGCCACAGGCTGTCGACCAGGTTGCGCTGTTCGAGCGCGGTTGCCGTGGCGGTCATCAGGATCGACAGCAGTACCCCGCTTGAGCCGCCCATGCCGGTAGCCAGGCATTGTCCAAGGCCTGCGAAGAGTCGCTCGGGGTGTGCGGTATTCAACCGGCCTGCCGTCAACGCCTGCTCGATGGCATCGGCGCCCTCCACCAGGCTACTGCCGGCATCGCCATCGCCGCTTTGGGCATCGAGCCCGTCGAGATCGTCACGTGCATCGCGCAAGACACTAAGCACCTGAGTAAGCGCCGCCGTGACGTGCTCCGCCTGGGGCGCATCGTCTTGCAGTGCGCCATTGCGGGCGGTGAGGTTGGGCGTGAAGGTGTCCGGCTGACACACGTTCTGGATGCCGGGCCAGGCGGGCGCATCGGTAGGCGCTTGCAAGGCCGTGCGCAGGGTGTCGTCGATGGCCATCAGCGTCACCGAGAAGCCGTGCATATCCAGCGAGGTCATCAAGGGCGCGGGGCCGATGAGCTGGGTCAGTCGTGCCGGGCTGAGTTCATCGATCAAGCTGGCGGCCAGCACCCCCATCTCCTGTGTCGAACAACTCCCGAGGTTGTTGAGCAGGGCGATCCAGCCGTCGGTGTGACCGCGCTCCTCGAGGGTTGTCGCGAGGGGCGTGACGACGTGGCTCATGGCGTCGCGTGCACTATCCGGCACGATATGCCGGGCGCCCGGTTCGTTGTGGATGCCGAGCCCCAGTTCCGGGCTTCGATCGGGACGCGCTTGGTCTGGCAGGGTGGCTGGCGTGAGTGCCATGCCCATTGAGGCCATGCGCTCGCATGCATGTTGAGCGAGCGCTTGAATATTCTCCAGCGCGTCTTGCTGCTGCGCGTGATAGCCGGCGATCTTGTGAATCAGCAGCGTACCGGCAAGGCCGCGCGGTTGCGGTGTATCGGGCAGAGAAATATCGTCGGCGACGATGACCATGGCGACCTTGAGGCCCTCGCGACGTGCATGCTCGGCGGCCAGCCCGAAGTTGAGCCGGTCTCCGGTATAGTTCTTGACGACCAGCAGGCAGCCGGCCGGTCCGCAGACCTCGCGAATGGCGGCGAGCACGGCATCCATGCTGGGCGAGGCGAACAGGCTGCCGGAAATCACCCCGGTCAGCATGCCGTCGCCGATGAAGCCGGCATGTGCAGGCTCGTGTCCTGCGCCGCCACCGGAGAGCACCGCGACTTGTCGCTGGCCGAGCGTATCGCGATCCCAGTCGCGACGAATCAGGATGCGTACGCCGCTTTGAGGTTCGGCAATACGCAAGGGGGCGAGGTGGCCGGCGGCATAGAGGACGTCGACGACGACGCGTGAGGCGTCATTGAAAAAATGTTGCATGAGCGGGCTCCATGATCGAGCTGGGCGGTGTCTCGATCATGGTGGCCCGGCTAGATCAGTGCAACTTCATGCGTGGACGCAGGTAGCGATTGAGGCCGTCGACGACGACGGTCATGCCGGTTTTGACCACGCCATGGATGGCCATCTGGTGCATACGATAGAGCGAGGCGTAGAACAGCTTGGCCAGGCGCCCTTCGATGAACAGGCTGCGTGCCGAGGCGCCTCGCATCAGGCTACCCACGGCCTCGAAGTGGGCCAGCGAGATTAACGAGCCACGGTCGCGAAACACGAAGGGTTTGAGAGGCTTGTCATCCATGGCCGCACGTAGGTTGCGATACAGCAGGGTAGCTTGCTGATGGGCCGCTTGCGCGCGCGGTGGTACGCGCGTGTCGTCTGGCTGGGGGCAGGCGGCGCAATCACCGAAGGCGAAGATGCGTTCGTCGTCGAGACTCTGCAGCGTCTGGTTGACCTTGAGCTGATGATTGCGCTCGGTGGCAAGGCCCAGTTCGGAGAGAAACGCCGGTGCGCGAATACCTGCCGCCCAGACGTTCAGGTCGGTGGCGATGCGCGTTTCGTCGGCGGTAATGAAACCGTGTTCATCGGCGCAGGTCACGCGGGTGTCGACGTGGATCTGCACGCCGAGCTTTTCCAGTTCCTTGTGCACGGCTTGGCTGATGCGTTCGGGGAGCGCCGGTAGAATGCGTGGTGCCGCCTCGATCAGATGGATCTCCAGCTTGCCGCTGTCCATGGCGGTGAAGCCGTAGCTGTGCAGCATCTTCGAGGCACCGATCAACTCTGCGGCGAGCTCGACCCCGGTGGCGCCGGCGCCGACCAGTCCCACGCTCAACTTGGGATGGGTACGGCGTTCGGGGTCGCTGTAACGCAGAAAGGTGTTGAGCATGTTCTGGCGGAAGTTTTCGGCCTGCCCGGGGCTATCGATGAAGTGGCTATGCTTGGCAACGCCGGGGGTGCCGAAGTCGTTGGAAACACTGCCCAGCGCCATGACCAGATAATCGTAGTCGATGGTGCGGGCGGGGAGGATCACGACGCCGTCGTCGTCGATGATCGGTGCCAGCGTAATGGTGCGGTTGTCACGATCGAGGTTGCTCAGCGTGCCGCGCTGGAAGCGATAACCGTGCGCTTTGGAATGACCTTGATAGGAGACTTCGTCGAGGCTGGAGTCGAGCGCGCCCGTGGCTACTTCGTGTAGCAGGGGTTTCCAGATATGGGTGGAGTTACGGTCGACGAGCACGATCTCGGCACGTTGGCGCTTGCCGAGCTTGCGCCCCAGGCGAGTAACCAGTTCGAGACCGCCGGCGCCGCCACCGACCACCACGATGCGGGGTGTGGACATACTGACTCCTGGAGAAAAACATTGAAAAGGTTTGAAACATGGGTCGCCAGGGTCGGGCATCGCAGCGGAACGGCAAGGGCACGAAACGCACGATGGTGAGCTGTGCGTCGTGACGAGTGGGCGCTGGCGCCTGGTGTCGGCGACGTCTGCATATAGAATAACGCTGTTCGCGTACCAAGAACACCGTGGAACATACGCGACGCCGGGTTTTTGCGTAATATTACATGCATAATGATAGGCGCTTTCTGGTTCAAGGAGACAATCATGCCGTCCAGCGAGATACATTCCGCTCTCGAGGGCATTCGGCTCGTGGTCTTCGATCTCGACGGAACGCTGATCGACTCCGTGCCGGATCTGGCGGCAGCGGTCGACGGCGCGCTCCGCGAGCAGGGATTACCCGAAGTCGGTGAAGCGGCGGTGAGAGGCTGGGTCGGCAACGGCTCTCGCAGGCTCGTCGAGCGAGCGCTGTATGCCGTCGGTGCGCAAGACATGGAGCTCGAGGCCGCGCATGAGATTTTCTTACGGTACTATCGGCAGGCGCCATGCCGATTGACGCACGTCTATCCCGGTGTTCGCGAGGCACTCGAAGCGCTTGCCGCACGCGGTGTGACACTGGGGCTGATCACCAACAAGCCAACGGCGTTCATCGCCCCTATTCTAAAATGCCTGGATCTTGAGCGTTACTTTGCGCTGACCCTGGGCGGCGATGCATTGTCGACCAGGAAACCCGACCCGGCGCCGCTGTTGCATCTGGCGGACCGGCTCGAGATCGCGCCGAGTGCCTGCCTGATGGTGGGGGATTCACGCCACGACGTGGAAGCCGGTCGGCGGGCGGGTTTTCGTACATTGGCGGTGCCATATGGGTATAATCACGGCGAGCCGGTGGCCGCGAGCCAGCCGGACGTCATGGTTGAATCGCTGGGGGAACTCGTCTAGTGTTTTCCGATGCTGGCGTCTATTACGCTAAGCCTTTGATAATCGTCTGCTATAACGGATAGCGTTTCATGGATCTGGATGCTACCTCATTTCGTAGAGCTCATGCGTTGATGCGCACAGTCAAACGCTGGCGATGGTGATGCTCGCCGACGCGTCCGAGTGTCGGCCTCATGCGGAAGTGCGAATTCGTCACGACGTAGACTCTCACCAAAGGAATGCAGGGCATGATGACCCCCGAACGCTTCACCGAGCTGGCCCAGGCCGGCTATAACCGTATCCCCGTGACCCGCGAGGTGCTCGCGGATCTCGACACGCCGCTCTCTACCTATCTCAAGTTGGCCGATGCGCCCTGGACCTTCCTGCTCGAGTCCGTGCAGGGCGGCGAGAAATGGGGGCGTTATTCGATCATCGGCTTGCCGAGTCGCGAACGCATCGAAGTGCGCGGCCAGATGGTACGTCATATCGCCGACGGCGAAGTGCTCGGTGTGACCGAAGTCGATGATCCGCTGGCGTGGATCGAGCAGTTCCAGGCGCGCTTCAAGGTGCCGCAGGTCGACGATCAGCCGCGTTTCGATGGCGGCCTGGTGGGTTACTTCGGCCACGATACCATTCGCTATATCGAACCGCGCCTGCGCGGCGTGGAAAAGCCCGATCCCATCGGGGTGCCGGATATCCTGCTGATGGTCTGCGATGAACTGGTGGTTTTCGATAACCTTTCCGGACGTCTGACGTTGTGGACGCACGCCGATCCCGATGCGACGGACGCCTATCCGCAGGCCCTGGAGCGTCTCGAGGCGCTGGAAATGAAGCGGCGCAGTGCCACGCTCAACACTGTCAATCCCGGCACTGGTGGACCCGCGGTAGAGGAGGGGCACTTTACCTCAGGGTTTACCGAGGCGGGCTTCAAGGATGCGGTCGAGCAGATCAAGGAATACGTGCTGGCCGGCGATGTCATGCAATGCGTGCCCTCGCAACGCATGACGATCCCGTATCGCGCGGCGCCGCTGGATCTGTATCGCGCGCTACGCAGTCTCAATCCGTCGCCCTACATGTTCTTCTTCAACCTCGACGATCATCACGTGGTCGGGTCGTCGCCGGAAATCCTCACGCGTCTGGAAGATGGCGAAGTCACGGTGCGTCCCATCGCCGGCACGCGGGTGCGGGGGCAAAGCGAGGCGGAAGACAAGGCGCTGGAGGCCGAGCTGCTTGCCGATCCCAAGGAGATCGCCGAGCATTTGATGCTGATCGACCTGGGCCGCAACGACGTAGGACGCATCAGCGAAACCGGCTCGATCGAGGTCACCGACAACATGGCCATCGAGCGCTACTCGCACGTCATGCATATCGTCTCCCACGTGACCGGCAAGCTGAAGCCCGGTATGTCGGCACTCGACGTGCTGCGCGCCACCTTCCCGGCGGGCACGCTTTCCGGGGCTCCAAAATTCCGCGCCTTGCAGATTCTCGACGAGCTGGAGCCGGTCAAGCGCGGGGTATACGGCGGCGCGGTCGGCTATCTTTCCTGGCACGGCAACATGGATACCGCCATCGCCATTCGCACGGCGGTCATCAAGGATGGTCAACTACACGTGCAGGCCGGCGCGGGAATCGTCGCCGACTCGGTGCCTGAGCAAGAGTGGCAGGAAACCCTCAACAAGGGCCGCGCGCTTTTCCGCGCGGTGTCGATGGCCGAGCGTGGTCTCGACAATCTCGGTTGAGGTGGTTGAATGTTGAATAAGGACGAAGACAGCGCTGCGTGATGACGTAGCGCCGTGTAGGACACGTTCAGCGAGAAGACGAGTTGTTGGACGACTTCTTGCGGTAGTCCTGATACTTGTCGGCCATTTGCTTGGCCGTTCGCTTTGCCTTCTCGCGGTTCTCGGGCTTCCGGAGCCAGTTGGCAATGGCGGCGCCTATCATGCGTTTCATCGTTGCCCCCTGCGAATGAGGAATGTCTCTAAGCCATGTCTCTAAGTATAGACATGGCGTCTTTCGGTGGCGAGATCAAGTGCCAGTCGTGGCCGTGCCGTCAATGCTCGGCACGGCACACCTTGTGCGCAGTGGCTCCAACAGGGAGGCCGTTTGAGGCGTTAGCCTCCCACCAGTGACATGGCCTGGTCGCTCACCATCCCACAGGCTTTCTCGCCGACCTTGTCGCCCAGAGACGCCAGGTTGAATTTTTGATCGTCGCCTTGAAGGATGCCGCTCAGGCCTTGTTGGTAATCATCGTCATTGGTGGGTTCAGAATTTACGCCCAGCTTATCCATGACTTGGTCCTTCGCGATATCGGCGGTACTGCCGAGGTAGCCGTTATCTTGGCAATAGCTGATCACGCCCGTGAGATTGGTAAGGCTCCCGGGATTGAAGGAACCGCTGGATAGCGTGCTTAACAGGCTGGTGCTTCCATTGCCTCCACCGCCACTGCCGGACATCATGTCCGTTGCTTCATCTTTCATGCTGTCGAGAGAAAAAGCCTGTGCCTGCCCAATAGATATGAGGCCGAGAAAGCCGGCGAGAGCGAAGCTTTTAAAACGTGTATCCATGCAATCGTATCCATGTCAGTAAAGATAAAGAGCGGTCTCCTACATATGTAGCACGTAGGAGGCATCCTTGTGACCAGCGGTCTATAGCGATGTTCCTGCTGGAAGATCATTCGCGCACGGTCATCTCCGCGCTATCGGTAAGCATACGTGACAGTTAGAGGTTCATGTGGTGGGTAGGACGTGGCTTCGATCTGGCATTTCCAGACGCCAAGGACGGCTGCGCGCGCTTGACATGGCCCGTGGCGCGCGAGCATTATTGAACCATGAATATACTAGATCCGACATTCGGTCCCATGAAGTGGTGGTGCTCCTGAGCGAGGGGCGGCACGCTTGCGACTGAATAAAATGCCGCCGTCAGGGCGGCATTTTTGTGTCTACTGTTCCCTGCACGGCTGGCATATCCTTATGAGCCGCCCTGGATAATATTCTGGGTAACGATCTGACCCACAAAGAATGAATTCCATAGAAATTAGGATTTTATCGCCATGTCCGTGCTGATGATCGATAATTACGACAGCTTTACCTACAACGTCGTGCAGTATCTGGCGGAGCTGGGGGCAGAGGTCGTCACCTACCGCAACGACGCTATCACTCTCGAGGAGATCGAGCGCCTGGCGCCGAGTCATCTGGTGATCTCGCCGGGACCGTGCACCCCCAATGAGGCGGGCATTTCGCTCGAGGCCGTGCGCCATTTCGCAGGCAAGCTGCCGATTCTCGGCATCTGTCTGGGACATCAGGCCATTGGCCAAGTCTTTGGCGGCGAGGTGGTGCGGGCACCGCAGGTCATGCACGGCAAGACCTCGCGGGTCGAGCACGATGGCCGTGGCGTGTTCGATGGCTTGATCAATCCGCTCGAGGTGACGCGCTATCACTCGCTGGTGGTGGCCGAGCAGGGACTGCCGGAGTGCCTCGAGATCTCGGCGCGCGTCGTGGCCGATGACGTCACGCCTGGCCTGATCATGGGCATGCGCCACAAGACGCTGGATATCGAGGGCGTGCAGTTCCATCCCGAATCGATCATGACCCGTCAGGGCCACGAGCTTCTGGCCAACTTCCTGAAACGCCGCGCGTAACGAGGAGCGAAAGATGCAGATGCGAGAAGCCATCGGCGCGGTGATGCGTCATCGCCACCTGAGTTTCGACGACACCCACACGGTGATGAAAGCGATCATGACCGGTGAGGCCAGCGACGCCCAGATTGGCGGTTTTCTGATCGGCCTTTCGATGAAGGGCGAGACGGCCGACGAGATCACGGCCGCCGCGCAGGTGATGCGTGAATTGATGCTGCCGGTGGAGATCGACCGCACCCACCTGGTGGATATCGTCGGCACGGGGGGCGATGGCGCCAACCTGTTCAACGTCTCGACCGCCTCCAGCTTCGTGGTCGCCGCAGCGGGCGGGCGTGTCGCCAAGCACGGCAATCGTAGCGTGTCGTCGTCTTCCGGAAGCGCCGACTTGTTCGATGTGGCAGGTATTTCGCTGGACTTGCCCTCCAACGAGGTGGCGCGCTGCATCCAGGAAGTCGGGGTCGGTTTCATGTTCGCGCCCATGCATCACCAGGCGATGCGCCATGCCATCGGCCCGCGTCGCGAGATGGGCGTGCGCACCGTGTTCAATATCCTCGGGCCGCTGACCAATCCCGCCAATACGCCGAATCAGCTATTGGGCGTCTACGATCCTGCGTTACTGACGATCATGGCGGAAGCCTTGAAGCGGCTTGGCAGCGACCATGTGCTGGTCGTCAATGCCGAGGACGGTCTGGACGAGATTTCCTTGGCCGCGCCGACGCACGTGGCCGAGTTGCAGGATGGCGAGATTCGCGAATACACCATCGCGCCGGAGGATTTCGGCATCGAACGCCAGTCGCTGGCGCCGCTGAAAGTGGTGACCGCCGAAGATAGTCTCAAGCTGGTCCGGGCCGCGCTGGTGGGCGAAGGTCCGGCGGCGGATATCGTGGCGCTGAATGCGGGGGCGGCGCTTTATGCTGCCGGGGTGGCGGACACGTTGAAAGAGGGCGTGCTCCTGGCGCAGGATGCCCAAGGGTCCAAGCTGCCGTTGGAAAAGATGAAAGAACTCGCGGATTTCACGCGCATTCTGGCCCATAAGGACGATCGCTGATGAGCCACGAACACGACACCGGCCTGCCGACGATTCTGGCCAGGATTCTGGCACGCAAGGACGACGAGATTCGAGAGCGTCGCGCGCGCGTCAGCGAGGCACAGCTTCTTGAACGGGCACGTCAACAAGCCGCCCCGCGTGGCTTCGTCGCCGCGCTCGAGCGTTGCATTGCGGCGGGTGACCCGGCGGTGATCGCCGAGATCAAGAAGGCTTCACCCTCCAAGGGCGTCATCCGCGAGGACTTCCAGCCGGACCAGGTCGCCAAGGCGTATGCCGAGGCCGGTGCCAGTTGTCTATCGGTATTGACCGATGCCGACTTCTTTCAGGGCCACGAGCGTGACTTGCAGGCGGTGCGCGAGGCCTGTGCATTGCCGGCGATCCGCAAGGACTTCATCGTCGACTCTTATCAGGTCAGCGAAGCGCGGGCCATCGGCGCGGATTGCATCCTGCTGATCGTCGCGGCACTCGACGACGCTCGCCTGCAAGCATTGCACCAACAAGCCCATGAACTGGGGATGGACGTGCTGGTAGAGGTCCATGATGTCCATGAACTGGAGCGTGCCCTGGCGCTGGATTTGACATTGGTAGGGATCAACAATCGGGATCTGCGTACCTTCGAGACATCGCTTGCGACGACCTTCGAGCTGCTGCCGCGAATTCCGCCGCATGTCACGGTCGTTACCGAGTCGGGCATTCACACGCGCGACGATGTCGAGCACATGCGCGAGCATGACGTGAATGCCTTCCTGGTCGGCGAAGCCTTCATGCGCGAGAGGGATTTCGGGAGTGCGTTGCGCCGCCTTTTCTTCTAGACGCTCATTCGTCAGCTTCTTACTACGTCTGCCATCGGGCCGCCACGTGCGGCCCGATGGCGTTGCGACTTTGATGCGTTGCGGGGCACTCAGAATTCGGGCGAGTCGGGGTAGACCAGACTGATCAGGGTATCCCCGGCACGAGGGGTGAGCGGCGTCCTGTCGTTGGCGATCCGAATGCGGCCGTTGGGGCCGATGCAGAATAGGATCAACAAGCGATTCTGGTGCACCTGGCGATAATTGTCGATGCTGAAATGGGCGCTCAGCTTGGCCTTGCGGATCTCACCGCCACGGTAGATGACGCTCGAGAGCTGGGCATAGGTCACGTCTTCGCCGAAGACCATGGGGAGGTGATCCAGCGCCTGTTCTTGATGGCGATGGGCGTGCTTGCTGGTGCCTGCCGCGAGACGGAAGACCTTGCCGTGCCCCAGCACATGCTCGAAATGCAGGATCGCCAGGTTGTTGAGTTCGCGATAGGGCGACAGTGGCAGCAGGTGGCCGATACCGGTCAGTTCGAGATGCTGCGTGGCATGCTCGGAGAGCGGGTTGCCGTAGTAGACGGGCAAGCCGGCCATGCGCGCTTCCTGCACGGCGTCCCAGCTATTGTCGGTCAGGCGTACGGTGAAACCTGACTCTTCCAACGCCTTGGCGATGGTGCGAGCCACCGGATTGGCACCGATGATCAAAAAGCCGGTGGGCGGCGGCTCGCTGACCTTCAGTGCCAGTGCAATGGGGCGTGATAGGAGGCTTTGCACCACGACGGTGCTGATGATGACCAGAAAGGTCACCGGCACCAGCATTTCTGCGCCCGGCATGTTCAGGTTCTCGAGCTTGAGGGCGAACAGCGAGGCCACGGCGGCGGCGACGATGCCACGCGGCGAGAGCCATGCCAGCAGCGCTTTTTCTCGCCAATTGAGGCGAGTGCCCAGAGTGCAGACCCATACCGCCAGAGGGCGGGCCACGCCCACCAGGATGAGCAGGAACGCCCAGGCGGGCCAAGAAAGCTGCGCCAACTGATCGACGGTCAAGCGTGCGGCGAGCAGGATGAAAAGCCCCGAGATCAACAGCAACGAGAGCGTTTCCTTGAACTCGATGATCTGCTGCGTGGGCACGCCGCGCATATTGGCCAGCCATACGCCCATCACCGTCACGGTCAACAGCCCCGATTCGTGAAAGAGCATGTTGGAAAGCGTGAACAACGACAGCATGGCCATCAGCGTGCCGAAGCTGTGCAGGCGCTGCGGTAACCAGTGGTGGCGCAGTACGCGGCCCCACAGATAGCCTCCCAGGCCGCCGAGACCGAAACCGATCAGTGCCGTCTTGGCGAATAATACAAGGGTATAAGTGGCGGCCCCGTTGGATGCGCCCAAGGCGACGAATTCGTACACCAGCACCGCGCCGATGGCCCCTACCGGGTCGATCAGTATGCCTTCCCAGCGCAGGATCTGCGAAAGGTGCTCGCGGGCGCGCAGCGTCTGCAACATGGGCAACACCACTGTCGGCCCCGTCACGACCAGCACGGCCCCCAGGACGCTGGCCATTTCCCACGACAGTCCCAGCGTATAGCGGGCCGCGACGATGCCGATGATGCCGGTGACCAGTGCGCCCCAGGTGACCAGCCGGCGCACGATGTGGCCATGGCCGCGCAGGTCGCCGAAGTCGAGCGTCAGGCTGCCTTCGAACAGGATTACCGCCACTGCCAGTGAGACGAGCGGAAATAGCAGGTCGCCGAGCAGCGCGTCGGGCTGGAGCAGACCGGTCATGGGGCCCATGATGATGCCTACGATCAAAAGCGGCAGGATCGCCGGCAATTTGAGACGCCAGGCCAGCCATTGGCAGATCAGCGCGAGCAGGCCGATCAAGGTCAGGTCGACGGCAGCGTGCTCCATGGTCGCGCTCCTTGGAGTGTACGAAAGCGCGAAGCCTAGCGTCGCCTCACGCTAGTTGCAATGCACGGCAAGCGTTAATGATGAATGTGTCGACATCGCGACTGGATGCCCCGTTATGGCGTATCTCGTTGCACCGTATTGGTGTACGTGGGTTCAGCGATTGAATAGCCACAACAGGGCCGATACGAACACGCTGACCAGAATCATGGTGGTGATCGGAAAATAGAACGCAAAGCCCTCGCGTTTGATGGCGATATCGCCGGGTAGATGCCCGAGCGGCAGCTTGGAAAGCCAGGGCCACAGCAAGCCGATGACCACGATGGCCAGGCCGATGAAAATAAGCGATCGGGACATCGTCGACGCCTCAAGATCGGGTGCGTTTGAGTGCCGTCAGCAAGCCCTGTAATGGATGCGGCAGGTCGGCATCGGAGAGACGCTTGGCCTGGCTGCGGCATGAGTAGCCGGTGGCCAACAGGCGCCCGGCATTGGCGTCGTCCTCGACCGGCGCTCGCCACGAGAGGTCGTAAATCGCCTCGGAGGTTGCGCGGTTACGGGCTTCGTGTCCGTAGGTGCCGGACATGCCGCAACACCCGGTAGCGACGCTTTCCAGGTTCAGTCCGAACGTCGCGAACACTTGTTGCCAGGCCTGGGTAGCGCCCGGCGCGTTGGTCTTTTCGGTGCAGTGCGTCAGCAACTTGTAGCCAGGATCCTCGATCGTCGGCAGGCTCGTGGGCGGCAGAGTACGTCCCAGGGACAGCAGCCACTCCTGCAGCAGCAGTACGTCGGGCACGGCCTCGGGCCCCAGCGCCTTGACGTATTCCTGACGGTAGGCGAGCGTCATGGCCGGGTCGATGCCCACCAATGGTACGCCGAAGTCGGCGAGCGTCTTGAGCCGTCTCGCCTGGGCCGTGGCGGTCTTTTCGAACGCGCCCAGGAAGCCTTGCACGTGAAGCGGCTTGCCGTTGGCGCGAAAGGGCGCCACGAAAACGCGAATGTCCAGCCGCGAGAGCAGCTCGACGATATCCATCACCAGCTTGGCCTCGAAGTGGCTGGTGAACGCATCCTGAACGATGACTACGCTGCGCGCCTTCTGGCGTTCGGTCAACAGGCCCAGCGCGGTGGGCGTGGCCTCGGCGATGCCCCAGGCCTTGAGTTGCTTGGCGAGACTCGCCCGAGACAGACGCGGGGTATCGACCATGCCCAGCGGCCCGGCGAGCAGGCGCTCTGCCAGGCGTGTGTTCAGCAGCGCGTTATACGCAGGTGCCACTGGCTTGAGATAGGGTACGAAGAATTCCAGCGAGCCGATCAGATAGTCGCGTGGCGGACGCAGGTAGCGATTGTGATAGAGCTCGAGGAACTGCGAGCGAAACTCGGGGACATTGACCTTGATCGGGCACTGGCCGGCGCAGGACTTGCACGCCAGGCAACCGGCCATGGCGTCATACACCTCATGGGAGATATCTTCTTTCCCGCGTCGCTTGCGAAGAGTATTGCGCAGGCGACGCGGAAAGGCCTTGGTGGCGCCCCAGAGGCCTTCGGCTTGCTTCTGGCGTGATTCCTCGATGACATCGATGCCGGCCTGATCCTGCAAGCGCAGCCATTCGCGCATCAAACTGGCGCGCCCCTTGGGTGAGTGCACGCGTTCGCGGGTAGCCTTCCACGAGGGGCACATGGCGTCATCGGGATCGTAGTTGTAGCAGGCGCCGTTGCCGTTGCAATAGACTGCACTGGCATAGTGCTGCCAGACCCGCTCGTCGATCTGGCGGTCGCTTTGCCCTCGAGTCGGCACGCCGTCGATGGTCAGCAGACCGGGATCGACCCACTTGACCGGCTCTGCCTCGGGAGCAACGGCTTCATCGGAAGCGGCCCCTTGCGAAGGCGCTGTGGACCCTTCCGTGGGCGCTACATTTGCCTTCCCTGGCAAATGACCTTCGCTACGTCCCGCTTCCGACGCATTGTCATCGGCCACGATGGGGTCGCTGTCGTCGGGAGGGATAGCTGTACCGGCGTCTTCGGATCGGATGAAAAGCGGCGTAGCGATCTTTCCCGGATTGAGCTGATTATGTGGGTCGAACGCTGCTTTGAGACGCTGCAGGCTGGGATACAGCTCACCGAAGAACTGGGGCGCGTATTCCGAACGCACGCCCTTGCCGTGCTCGCCCCACAGCAGGCCGTGATAGCGCTGGGTCAGAGCGGCGACCTGGTCGGAAATCTCGCGGATCAGGGCTTCCTGCGCCGGGTCTTTCATGTCGATGGCCGGGCGTACGTGCAGCACGCCTGCATCGACATGGCCGAACATGCCGTATTCCAGTCCGTGAGCGTCGAGCAGGGCGCGGAACTCGGCGATGTAATCGGCCAGATGCTCGGGTGGTACGGCGGTATCCTCGACGAAGGGAATCGGGCGCTTTTCGCCCTTGGCGTTACCGAGCAGGCCCACCGCGCGCTTGCGCATGGCGTAGACACGACCGATCGCCTCGCGGCCCTCGGCCAGGGTATAGCCCAGACGCTCGACCTGGGTATCGGTGCCGAGGTGCGTACAGAAGGCCTCGACACGTGCTGCCAGGCGTTCGGGGTCGTCGTCGTTGAACTCGATCAGGTTAATGCCGTGGATATCCTCGCCTTCGGCGGGGAAGAACTCGGCCACGCCGTTCCAGACAAAGTCCTCCATGGCCAGCGCCAGCACCTTGTCGTCGACCGTCTCGATGGAGGTTGGACGCGCCTGCGTCTGGGTCGATGAAGAGGCGCCGCTCATCAGCGCCTTGGCGTCGCGCAGGGCGTCCATGAAGCCCCGGTAGCGGACGTTGACTAGTGTCGAGTGCGCCGGGATGGGCAGCACGTTGAGTGTCGCCTCGGCGAGGAATCCCAGTGTGCCTTCCGCGCCGCACAGCACGCTGTTGAGGTCGAAGTCGCCGTTGTCACGATACAGGTGCGCCAGGTCGTAACCCGTCAGGCAGCGGTTGAGCGGCGGAAACGTGGCCGCGATCAACGCACCTTGCGTGTCGGCGATCTCGTGGGCGGTGCGATGCGCCTCGCCGATGCGGTCGTCGCGCGCGCAGGTCTGCGTTAGCGACTCGTCGTTCAGCGGCTGGCTATGCAGGCGTTCGCCACCCAGCAGCAGCATGTCCAGCGCCAGCACATGATCGCGGGTCTTGCCGTATTCGCAGCTGCCCTGGCCGCTGGCATCGGTGGCAATCATACCGCCAATGGTCGCGCGGTTGGAGGTCGACAGATCCGGGGCGAAGAACAGGCCATGCGGCTTGAGGGCAGCGTTGAGCTGATCCTTGACCACGCCGGCCTGGACGCGCACGCGGCGGTTTTCCACGTCGATCTCGAGGATCTGGTTCATGTGCCGTGATACGTCGACCACCAGACCATCGGTAAGCGACTGACCGTTGGTGCCGGTGCCGCCGCCGCGTGGGGCGAGCACGATGGCCTGAAACTCCTCGCGCCCGGCGAGGCGTGCCAGACAGGCGAGATCCTCGGCATCGCGCGGATACAACACGGCCTGCGGCAGGCGCTGATAGATGGAATTGTCGGTGGCCATCACCGTGCGATTGGCGTAGTCCGGGGCGATTTCGCCACTGAAACCGGCCTGGTCGAGCGCATCGAGGAAGCGTAGGTAGGGCGTGGCGGCGCGTTTCGGGGTATCCAAGGGTGCGATCATGAAGTCTCAAGCTATCGGTCAGCGCCGGGCGACGGTTTCTGCGACCGTCTGGCCGTGCGGCGTCGTCGGGACGATACAGTCTGGGGATATTGAGGATACTTTACTGCAGCCTGCCGCGTGACGCATCCCGCCAGTTCGCTCGAGAAGGTGGGGAGCGTGGTGAATGGCGTGGCTTTTCCCTACAATGTGGGCCTATTCACGTGGCTTCATTATTTCTTTTCGACGGATAAGATCCATGCTCGATCCTAAATTGTTGCGCAGCGACCCGGCATTGGTCGCCGAACGACTGGCCCGTCGCGGCTTTACTCTCGACACGGCGCACCTCGAGACGCTGGAATCGCAGCGCCGCGAGCTGCAGACCGAGACTGAACGCCTGCAGAACGAGCGCAATACGCGCTCCAAGGCGATCGGCCAGGCCAAGGCATCGGGCGAAGACATCCAGCCACTGCTCGACGAGGTCAGTGACCTGGGCGAGCGCCTCGACGCGGCGAAAGCACGTCTCGCCGAGGTGCAGGCGCAGTGGGACGCGTTTGCGTCGGCGCTGCCCAATCTTCCCCACGACAGTGTGCCCCAGGGGTTGGATGAAGCCGACAATGTCGAGCTGAATCGGTGGGGAACGCCGGGCACGTACGACTTCGAGGTGCGCGATCATGTCGATCTGGGCGCCAAGTTCGGCTACCTCGACTTCGAGATGGCGGCCAAGTTGACCGGCTCGCGGTTCGCCGTCATGCGCGGTCCCATCGCGCGTCTGCATCGTGCGCTGGCGCAGTTCATGCTCGACAAGCAGACCCGCGAGCACGGTTACGAGGAATGCTACGTTCCCTATATCGTCAATGACGACTCGCTCACCGGCACGGGGCAATTGCCCAAGTTCGGCGAAGACCTGTTCAAGCTGGAAGGGGAGAACGACTATTACTTGATCCCCACCGCCGAAGTGCCGCTGACCAACATGGCGCGCGAGCAGATCTTCACCCCGGCTGAATTGCCCTTGAAGCTGACGGCGCATACGCCGTGCTTTCGCAGCGAGGCCGGCGCCTATGGACGCGATACCCGTGGTATGATTCGCCAGCACCAGTTCGACAAGGTCGAGATGGTGCAAATCGTCGAGCCGGAAACCAGCTATGACGCGCTGGAGGCCATGCGTGGACATGCCGAGGCCATCCTTCAGGCGCTCGAGCTGCCGTATCGCGTGGTCACCCTATGTGCCGGTGACATGGGTTTTGGCGCCACCAAGACTTATGACCTGGAAGTCTGGCTGCCGAGCCAGGAAACGTATCGCGAGATTTCTTCGATCTCCAACTGCGAGGATTTTCAGGCGCGTCGCATGCAGGCCCGCGTACGTCATCCCGAGCAGAAGAAGCCGCAGCTCGTGCACACGCTCAATGGCTCTGGCCTGGCGGTAGGCCGCTGCCTGCTGGCGGTGCTCGAAAACTACCAACAAGCCGATAGTGCGGTGGTGATTCCCCAGGCGCTGCGTGCCTACATGGACGGCGTCGAGCGGATCAACGCCTGACGTCGTCTTGAGCATGCCATTGCCGTACGCGGGCAATGGTATGCCTCGTCACTTGGTTATAACCTTCCAACCAGACGTTCCTTCCTGCGGATAGTCTAGACCCTTATCTTTCTGGCTATATAATTTCGTTTTTTAAGTCGATTCGGGAATAAAAGACGCCATGCCTGCATCTCCCCATGACGCCACATCACGTCAACCGAGCGCCACGCCCGGTTCTGGGCATGTCGCTTTGGTAGGCGCCGGCCCCGGCGATCCCGAACTCCTGACGCTCAAGGCGCTACGCCTTTTGCAGCAAGCCGACATGGTGCTGCACGACCGGCTGGTCAGCGATGAAATCATGGCGTTGGCCAATCCCGAGGCGCGACGGCTTTATGTCGGCAAGGCACGTTCCTCACATAGCGTGCCCCAGGAAGGCATCAACCAGGCACTGGTCGATTGGGCGTGTGCCGGTCATCGCGTGGTGCGACTCAAGGGCGGCGATCCGTTCATATTCGGGCGCGGCGGCGAGGAGCTGGAAACCCTGGCCCAGGCGGGCATTGCCTTCGAGGTGGTGCCGGGCATCACGGCGGCGAGCGGCTGCGCCGCCTATGCGGGGATTCCGTTGACCCATCGCGATCATGCCCAGTCGGTGCGTTTCGTGACCGGGCATCTCAAAAACGGTGGCTGCGGTCTCGAATGGCCGACGCTGGCGCGCCCCGGGCAGACGTTGGTGTTCTACATGGGGCTGGGGACGTTGGCGACCATTCGTCACGAACTGCAGGCGCATGGATTGCCGAGCCGGACGCCACTGGCGTTGATCGAGCAGGGCACCACGGCGCGCCAACGTGTGCATGTAGGCACGCTGGAGACGCTCCCCGCGTCAATGCTGGCGGCCATTGACGCAGGCGATATCCGCCCGCCGACATTGATCGTGGTCGGCGATGTCGTCTCCCTACACGGCACGTTGGACTGGTTCGTGCCCGATGCCGCGACCAGCCAAGGCTGGCAAGACGGTAAGCATCCCACGCCACTGGGTAACGCCTCCAGCGTTTGATTCCAACCGTCTTCCTGCCTTCTTCAAGTGTCTACTCGATCACCGAACGTAGCATTCGATTTCTCTCTTAGTTTCTGAAGTTTTGCACTTAATTGGTGCTTTTGAGACTTTCAAGACCTTCCTGTTGGTGCATGCATATTGTCTAGCTGCGCTAAAACAGTGCGTAAAAGCGCATGCCGTCCCTTTTGTATACTTCTTAACCTCTTGTTTTTTAGGTGTTTTTAAATCTGGTGCACGAGATTGGCACATGCCTTGCGACATGTCGTGTAGACGCCATCGTGCGTCGTCGCTGGATAACACGACAACAGCGTGAGTCGCGCTGCATAACAATCAGATCCGCAAGGAGTCATTCGTGAACAAGATCTCCACTACCACTGCATTGTTGCTGTCAATGGGTATCGCGTTGCCGGCCGCTGCTCAGGAAGACGACACCATCAGGGTCGGCATCCTGCACTCGCTCTCCGGCACCATGGCCATCAGCGAGTCGACGCTGAAAGATGAAATGCTGATGCTCATCGAAGAGCAGAACGAGAAAGGCGGACTGCTGGGCAAGAAGCTCGAGCCCGTGGTGATGGACCCGGCGTCGGATTGGTCGCGGTACGCCGAGCAGGCACGCGATATGCTGACCGGCGACGATCAGGTCGACGTGATCTTCGGCGGTTGGACGTCGGCGTCGCGCAAGGCGGTGTTGCCGGTAGTCGAGGAAGAAAACGGCCTGCTGTTCTATCCGGTTCAATACGAGGGTGAGGAGTCTTCCGAAAACATCTTCTACACCGGTGCGGCGCCCAATCAGCAGGCGATTCCCGCCGTCGATTACCTGAGAAGCCAGGGCGTGGAGCGCTGGGCGCTGCTGGGCACCGACTACGTTTATCCACGCACCACCAACAAGATTCTCGAGGCGTATCTCAAGGACCATGGCGTCGCGGATGAAGACATCATGGTCAATTACACGCCGTTCGGGTTCAGCAACTGGCAGTCGATCGTCTCTGACGTCGCCGACTTCGGCAGCCAGGGCAAGAAGACCGCCGTGGTCTCGACCATCAACGGTGATGCCAACGTGCCGTTCTATACCGAGCTTTCCAACCAGGGCATCAGCGCTTCCGATATTCCGGTCGTTGCCTTCTCGGTGGGCGAGCAGGAACTCAGCGGCATCGATACCGGGCCGTTGGTGGGCCACATGGCGGCCTGGAACTACTTCATGAGCGTCGATAGCGACGCCAACTATGACTTCATCGACAACTGGGTCGAATTCACCGGCGACGACATGGCGGTGACCAACGATCCCATGGAAGCGCATTACATCGGCTTCAACATGTGGCTGGAAGCGGTGCGTGAAGCCGGCACGGCGGACGTGGATGCAGTCAAGGATTCGATTATCGGCGTCACGGTGCCCAACCTCTCCGGCGGCTCCTCGGCGATGATGCCCAATCACCACATTACTAAGCCGGTGATGATCGGCGAAATCCAGGATGACGGCCAGTTCAGCGTGGTCTGGGAAACCTCGGGCAACGTCGCGGGCGATGCCTGGTCCGACTATCTCCCGGAATCGCAGAACCTGATCAGCGACTGGCGCGCGCCGCTGCGTTGCGGAAAGCTGAACGTCGAGTCGATGACCTGTGAGGACGGCGCCGGCGCCGAGTAAGCACGCTGACGGTGGGCGCGCATCGCCCACCGTTTCCTTACACGTCATGACGCCCTGAAGGACGGGGCGCTCCCGAATCGTGCGCCGCGACCGTCGCGGCGCGAGAAGGAATCCTTCGATGACGTCAACTCACGCGACGAATGTTCAACCAAAAAGCGTGACCGTCCCACAAGTCGGCTCCGATCTCCGGCATTGTCTGACGGTCGTGGCCGCACTGCTGGTGTGGCTTGCCCTCGTCTCGCCGGTGCAGGCCGAGGTGACACCGCAGCGTGCCCAGACCTTGCTGCAGGCGCTGGATACCAATGATTTCGATGCCAAGGCCGAGGCCGCACAGGCCATCGCCGCCAGCGACGCGGCACAGAAGACACGCTGGCTGGAGGCGCTTCTCGACGGTCGCCTGGCGCGCGAGCGCCGTGGCGAGCGTTTCTACATCATCACCGATGATAGCGGCCGTGAATGGCCGATCATCGATGCCATTACGTATGAGGATGCCGGGACGGGCTCCCGACGCAGTGTCGATGCGTTTCGCATCAACAACGCGCTGCGTACCCAGTTGCAAGGCCTGATCGCCTCGCTGTCGCTTGGCGCGGGTGACGAGGCCACGCGCCTCGATGCCGCGAAACGCTTGATCGGCGAAGTCGATGCGCAGAGCGTTGATGCGGTCACGACACAGCTCGACAACGAGGAAAGCTCCGCGGTACGCGCCGAGCTCGAAACCGCACTAGCGCTGTATCGCGTGGAGCAGGGCGATGTGACGGCCCTTGAGACGTTGAGCGGCAATCTCGATACCCGCGTGCGCAATTCCCTGACGACGATTGCCAATAGCGACGCTCCGATTGCCGCCGACGCCGAGGAGGTGCTGGCCGGTATCGAGAACAAGCGTGCCTGGTACGAGCGTGGCCAGACGCTGTTCTTCGGCTTGAGCGCGGGCTCCGTGCTGGTACTGGCGGCCATCGGCCTGGCGATCACCTTCGGGGTGATGGGCGTGATCAACATGGCGCACGGCGAGTTGATCATGCTGGGCGCCTACACCACCTGGATGATCCAGCAATTATTGCCCGGTCAGCCGGGTCTGGCGTTGTTGCTGGCGATTCCTGGCGGCTTTCTGGTTGCGGGGGCGTTCGGCATTCTCATCGAACGCAGCGTGATTCGTTTTCTCAAAGGCCGGCCGCTCGAGACGCTGCTGGCGACCTTCGGTATCAGTCTGATTCTGCAGCAACTGGTACGCACGGTGTTCTCGCCGCTCAACCGGCGCGTGAACTCGCCGGACTGGCTGCAGGGGGCGTGGCACCTCAACGAAGCGCTATCGTTGACCCTCAACCGTCTGGGCGTGCTGATCTTCTGCCTGGTGGTGTTCGCCGCGCTATGGGCGTTGATGCGCTATACCCGGCTGGGGCTCGAGGTACGCGCAGTGACCCAGAACCGTGCCATGGCACGTTCGATGGGGGTGCGCGCGGCGCGGGTGGACATGCTGACCTTCGGTCTGGGCGCCGGTGTGGCGGGGCTGGCGGGCGTCGCACTCTCGCAGATCACCAACGTGGGGCCCAATCTGGGGCAGAGCTATATCGTCGACTCCTTCCTGGTGGTGGTCTTCGGTGGCGTCGGTAACCTCTGGGGCACCCTGGTCGCCGGCATGTCGCTGGGCGTGATCAACCAGGTCCTGCAGCCCTGGGTGGGGGCGGTGCTGGCCAAGGTGATCGTGCTGATCGGTGTCATTCTGTTCATCCAGAAACGTCCGCAGGGTCTCTTCGCGCCCAAGGGGCGGACGTCATGAGTATCGCCGCGATGTTCAAACGCAATTCACTGCTCGATGAGCGCTCGACCTGGATCACCAGCGTCGTCCTGATCGTCGGCATGCTGGCGGTGGTCGTACTGCATGCCTTGCCGCCGGATCATGCCTGGCACTTGAACGGCTCCGTCGTCTCGCTGCTCGGCAAGTATCTGACCTACATGCTGCTGGCGCTGGCGGTGGATTTGATCTGGGGCTACTTGGGTATCCTGAGCCTGGGCCACGGTGCCTTCTTTGCCTTGGGTGGCTACGCGATGGGTCTCTACTTGACCGCTCAGCAGTCGCCATTGGCGCCATGGCAGGGTGTCATGGCTCACTTTCCCGTGGCGGCGCTCGGTGTGGTTCTGGCACCGGGGTTGCTGGCGCTGGTGTTTGGCTGGTTGGCGTTTCGCTCGCGGGTCACCGGGGTGTATCTCTCGATCATCACCCAGGCGTTGACGTTCGCGTTGATGCTGGCCTTCAACCGTAACGAGATGGGCATGGGCGGTAGCACCGGGCTGACGCGCTTCGATGAATTGCTGGGCTTTTCGCTGAGCAGCGAGAGCATGACGGTGGCGCTGTTCGTGGCCTCGGGCGTGACGGTTTTGCTGGCCTTCTGGGGTTGTAAGGCGGTCACCCGCTCGCGACTCGGCCGGGTGTGCATGGCCACGCGCGACGCCGAGGCGCGAGTGCGCTTCATCGGCTACCGCGTCGAACACGTCAAGCTGGCGGTGTTCGTGCTGTCGGCGATGATTGCGGGTATCGCCGGCGCGCTCTACGTGCCCCAGGTAGGCATCATCAATCCCAGCACCTTTGCACCGTTGTTCTCCATTGAGGTCGTGGTCTGGGTCGCATTGGGCGGCCGCGCCACGCTTTATGGAGCGTTGCTTGGTGCGCTGGTCGTCAATTATCTCAAGACGCTGCTGACCGGTGTGATGCCGGATGCCTGGCTGTTTCTCCTGGGCGGCTTGTTCGTGGTGGTCACCATGTTCCTGCCGCAGGGCGTGGCGGGCTTGATGACACATCTGCGTCGGCGTCGGGAGGTGGCCACATGAGCATGACGAATGTAGAACGCCTGCGCGAGTTCGCGCGTCCCGACCGTGTCTTCGATTTCATGGCACCGGCACGTTCGCCCGTCGACGTGCGCCATGGGCCGATTCTCTATCTCGAGGATGTCAGCGTGAGCTTCGACGGCTTCAAGGCCATCGACGACCTCAACCTGACCATCGACGACGGCGAACTGCGCTGCATCATCGGCCCCAACGGCGCCGGTAAGACCACCATGATGGACATCATCACCGGCAAGACGCGGCCCGATCGTGGCCAGGCCTGGTTCGGCAGCCGCCATAACCTATTGCAGATGGACGAGCCGCAGATCTCCAATCTGGGCATCGGGCGCAAGTTCCAGAAACCTACCGTGTTCGAGGCGTTGTCGGTGAGTGCCAATCTCGAGTTGGCGATGGCCGGCGACCGACGCGTGTGGAAGACCTTGCTGGCGCGTCTCGATCACGAGGGGCGCGAGCGCATCGACGAGGTGCTGGAGACCATCGCCTTGAGTGCCGAGCGCGACCGCCTGGCGGGAGTGCTCTCGCATGGTCAGAAGCAGTGGCTGGAGATCGGCATGCTGCTGATGCAGCGCCCGCGCCTATTGCTGGTCGACGAACCCGTGGCCGGCATGACCGAACCGGAAATGCACCGCACGGCGGATTTGATGACGCGCCTGGCTGGCCAGCAGTCGGTGGTCGTCGTCGAGCATGACATGGGCTTCGTGCGCTCCATCGCCCGCACCGTCACCGCCCTGCATCAGGGCAGCGTGCTGGCCGAGGGCAGCATGGACGAGGTCGCCAACGACCCGCGGGTGATCGACGTCTACCTGGGCGGCGACGACGACGCAGCCGATACGCGGGAGGAGGGATAATGCTCAGTGTCGACAAGCTCAACCAGTATTACGGCGAGAGCCATATCCTGCGCGATCTCTCGCTGGAGGTGCCGGAAGGGCGCTGTACCTGCGTGATGGGCCGCAACGGCGTGGGCAAGACGACCTTGCTCAAGGCCGTCATGGGCGAGGTGGCGGTGCGCGAGGGTCAGGTACGCTTCGCTGAAGAGGACCTGCTCAAGCGCCGCCCGGAGACGCGCGCCGATCTGGGCATTGGCTACGTGCCGCAGGGACGCCAGATATTCGCCACGCTGAGCGTGGAGGAAAACCTGCGCATCGGTCTGCCGGCGCGACGTAAGCGTTTACAAGACGGGTCGGAACGCGGAGTTCCCGAGCGTATCTATGAACTTTTCCCGGTACTCAAGGAAATGCGCCATCGCCGTGGCGGCGATCTTTCCGGTGGCCAGCAACAGCAGCTGGCAATCGGCCGGGCGCTGGTGATCGAGCCGCGTCTGTTGATCCTCGACGAGCCCGGCGAAGGCATTCAACCCAATATCGTCGCCCAGATCGGCGAGGTGATTCGCCGTCTCAATCGCGAGGACGGCCTCACCGTGTTGCTGGTCGAGCAGAAGCTGCCGTTTGCGCGCAAGTACGCCGATCTCTTCACGATCATGGATCGCGGCCAGACGGTCGCCGGTGGCGCAATCGGCGAGCTCGACGACGACCTGGTCAAACGGCATCTGACGGTATGACTCACTACGAATCGCCATCGCATCTTGCTGCCAGTGAGGCGACTGCCGCGAATGCCTCCGGGCATCGTTTCGACACTCAGCGGCACTGGGCGGCATCGCTGTCTCTGCGGTTCGCCGCGCGCGGCGGGCGGACACGCATGACGCGAGCGCGTCACCATGGCCCCTTGCGGGTGCAGCGGCCGTTCTATCCCGAAACGGATCATGTCGCCGAGCTTCACTATGCCAAGTACTCGTATGCCAAGCCCCCGTATGCTGAGTTCCCGTATGCCGAGCCGTGTCATGTGTATCTGTTGCATCCGCCGGGCGGATTGGTCAGCGGTGACGAACTGCGTATCGAGGCCGAGGCCGAGCGCGGCGCGCATGCCCTGCTGACCACGCCGGCGGCGACAAAACTCTACCGTGCCGATCGCAATGGCGTGAGCTGGGGGCAGCACACGCATCTGAGCGTGCAACCGGGTGCGCTGCTCGAATGGCTGCCGCAGGAAACCCTGTGTTTCGACGGCGCGCGCGGCCAGCAGAGCACGACCCTGGATGTGCAAGGCGATGGGCGCTGCGTGGGCTGGGAAGTCCTGGCGCTGGGGCGCCCCGCCAGCCAATTACCGTTCGTCAGCGGCCGGGTCGAACAACGCTTCGCCTTGACGCGTGACGGCCAACCGCTGTGGCTGGAACGCCAGCCACTCGATCCCGCGCATCCGCGCTTCCAAGGCGCTTGGGGACAAGGTGGACGCACGGTGCAAGCGACGCTCTGGGCGGTGGGGTTCGACGACCCTGCCGCGGCTATCGAGATCCTGCGCGAGCAGTTACCGAGTTCGGCGCAGTGGGCGGTCACCCAGCGACTCGACGTGCTCTTGCTGCGCTATATCGGCGATTCCCGCAATCAAGCCTGGGACCTGTGCCAACAAGCCTGGGAATTGCTGCGCCCCTGGCTGTGCGGGCGCGAAGCATGTGTGCCGAGGATTTGGATGACTTGAGGGCTCGGGCTACGCCCGAAGCTGGAAGAGCGGCGCTGGCGCGCCTGAAGAGGGAAGCGGGAAGAAAGGTCAAAAGCGAAAACCCGCTATGGGTGGGAGTGATGGGCATCGAGCGTCATGCTGCCGAAGCCCGAAGCCCGAAGCCCGAAGCCCGAAGCCCGAAGCCCGAAGCCCGAAGCCCGAAGCCCGAAGCCCGAATTCACGAAAAGAGAGTTGCCGATATGGAATTGACGCCGAGAGACAAGGACAAGCTGCTGTTGTTCTCCGCTGCGCAGCTTGCCGAGCGACGCCGCGACCGTGGCTTGAAGCTGAATTACCCCGAGGCGGTGGCGTTGATCAGCTTCGAGATTCTCGAAGGGGCGCGTGATGGCAAGAGCGTCGCCGAGTTGATGGGCTACGGCCGCGAGATTCTGACGCGTGACGATGTGATGGAAGGCGTGGCCGAGATGGTCGACGAGGTGCAGGTCGAGGCGACCTTCCCCGACGGCACCAAACTCGTAACCGTTCACTCGCCGATTGTGTAAGGGGGCTCCATGATTCCCGGTGAATATCAGTTGCAGGCAGACGATATCGAGCTGTGCGCGGGACGCGAGCGGATCACCGTCGACGTCGCCAATACCGGCGACCGGCCGGTTCAGATCGGTTCTCACTATCACTTTGCCGAGGCGAATCCAGCGCTCATCTTCGACCGCGACAAGACGCGTGGTTATCGCCTCGACGTGGCGGCGGGCACGGCGATTCGCTTCGAACCTGGCCAGACACGTGAAGTGACGCTGATTCCCTATGCCGGGCGCCGACACATATATGGCTTCCACGGTGATGTGATGGGCAGCCTCGAGCAATCCGGTGCGGGAGAAAAGTCATGAAATCGGTTAACACGATCAGTCGCCAGGCCTATGCCGACATGTACGGTCCGACCGTGGGCGATAAAGTCCGGCTGGGCGATACCGAGCTATGGGTCGAGGTCGAGCGTGACGCTACCGACTATGGCGACGAGGTCAAGTTCGGCGGCGGCAAGGTCATCCGTGACGGCATGGGCCAGAGCCAGCGCAGCGACGCCGCCGTCATGGACACCGTGATCACCAACGCGCTGATTCTCGATTGGTGGGGCATCGTCAAGGCCGATGTCGGCCTCAAGCATGGCCGCATCGCGGCGATCGGCAAGGCCGGTAATCCCGACACTCAGCCGGATGTCGAGATCGTCATCGGGCCAGGCACCGAGATCATCGCCGGCGAGGGCAAGATCCTGACGGCGGGTGGTCTGGATGCGCATATCCACTTCGTCTGCCCACAACTGGTGGAAGAGGCGCTGATGAGTGGACTTACCACCATGTTGGGTGGGGGGACCGGTCCGGCGACCGGTACCAACGCCACCACCTGTACGCCCGGCGACTGGCACCTCGGCAAGATGCTGCAGGCGGTCGACGACATGCCGATGAACATCGGCTTTCTCGGCAAGGGCAATGCCAGCCTGCCCGAGGGGCTGGAAGCGCAGCTCGAGGCCGGCGCCATGGGGCTCAAGCTTCACGAGGACTGGGGCACCACGCCGGCGTCCATCGATAATTGCCTGAGCGTGGCCGAGAAGTACGATGTTCAGATCGCGATTCATACCGATACCTTGAACGAATCGGGCTTCGTCGAGGACACGTTGGCGGCGTTCAAGGAACGCTGCATTCACACCTATCACACCGAAGGCGCGGGGGGCGGTCACGCGCCGGATATCATCACCGCGTGCGCCAAGGACTACGTGTTGCCGTCGTCGACCAATCCCACGCGGCCTTACACCGTCAACACCATCGACGAGCATCTCGACATGCTGATGGTGTGCCACCACCTCGATCCCAATATCCCTGAGGATGTGGCCTTCGCCGATTCGCGTATCCGCCGCGAGACCATTGCCGCCGAAGACATCCTTCACGATCTGGGCGTGATCTCGATGATCGCCTCCGACTCCCAGGCCATGGGTCGGGTCGGCGAGGTGGTCTGCCGTACCTGGCAGACGGCACACAAGATGAAGGTACAGCGTGGCCTGCTGCCCGAGGATCGTGAGCGCGGTGCCGACAACCATCGCGCCAAGCGTTACATCGCTAAGTACACGATCAATCCGGCGCTCACGCACGGTATTGCCCATGAGGTGGGCTCGGTGGAGGTCGGCAAGCTGGCCGATCTGGTGCTCTGGGACTCGGCGTTCTTCGGCGCCAAGCCGGCGACGATCCTCAAGGGTGGAATGATCGCCGCCGCGCCGATGGGCGACCCCAATGCGTCGATCCCTACCCCGCAACCGGTGCATTACCGCACTATGTTCGGCGCTTTGGGGAGGGCGGCGAGTCAGACACGTCTGAGCTTCGTCAGCCAGGCCGCGCTCCACGCAGGCATCAAGGCGCGTCTGGGACTGCATAGCGAATTGGCGGCGTGCAAGGGCGTGCGGCAGGTGCGCAAGTCGGACATGAAGCTCAACGATGCCTGCCCCAAGCTCGAGGTCGACCCTCAGACGTATGAAGTTCATGCCGACGGTGAGCTGTTGACTTGCGAGCCGGCGACGGAGTTGCCGCTGGCACAGCGCTATCACTTGTTTTAGACGATGTAAGAAGTAAGAGGGAAGAAGTAAGAGGGAAGCATGCGGTGCCATTGGGGACGGTTTTTGCTTCTAACTGATTTCTTCCTTCTTAAAGAGGCGAAGCCACGTTCTGGAGCATGTCATGCTGAAACTAAATGAACGCCTGGGGCCGGTCACGGTGGAACAGGCCGGCGATACCCTGACGCTGCCGTTCGAGCAGCGCATGCGCGGTCGTCTCAAGGCGATAAGTGACGGTGGCCGCGAGCTGGGGCTGTTTCTCGACCGGGGACCGGTGCTGCGCGATGGCGACGGCTTGCGAGCGGAAAACGGCGAGATCGTGCGTGTATACGCTGCCGAGGAACCCGTGGTGACCGCGCGTACCGTCTCAGGGCTACCCTTGGCGCGCCTCGCCTATCACCTGGGAAATCGTCATGTGCAATTGGCTATCGGTGACGATGACGACGGTGGCTGGGTGCGCTTTCCGCCGGATCATGTGCTTGAGGCGTTGGCCGAGCGGCTGGGCGCGACGTTGGAGCATTACGCCGCACCGTTCGATCCCGAGCCTGGCGCCTACGCCACCGGGGAAGCCCATCACCATACGCATGGCCATGATCATGACCACGACCATGTCCACTGAACGGCATGCGGGCCACGACCCGTTGGCGTTGGCGGGATTGCTGCAACTCGTCAGCCCGGCGTTGCCGATCGGCGCCTTTGCCTGGTCACAGGGTCTCGAGAGTGCGCTGGAACTTGGCTGGGTAGAGGGCGAAGCGGGCCTTGGCGAGTGGATCGCCGGGGTGCTGGACGACGGCCTGACGCGCTGCGAACTGCCGGTTCTGGCACGCGCTTATCACGCCTGGGCGCAAGACGATGGCGAGGCGCTGGCCTATTGGAACACCTGGCTCCAGGCCAATCGCGAAACCCATGAACTGCTCGAGGAAGAACAGCGCCTGGGCGGCACCCTGCTGCGGTTGCTGCATAACCTCGAACAAGTGCCTGAGACGCCGGTTTTGCCCGCCACACCAGGTTACGTGGTGGCCTTCGCTCTGGCGGCACGGGTTCGCGGTGTGAGCTGTGAGGACGCAATGCTGGGGTTTGCCTGGGCCTGGCTGGAGAACCAATTGACGGTGGCCTGCAAGGCGTTGCCGTTGGGACAGACGAGCGCACAGCGCCTTATCGAGAAACTGCGCCCCCATCTGGCCGACGCGGTGGCAACGGCCGTCGTGCTGGACGACGACGAGCTGGGGCCAGCATTACCTGGCCTGGCGTTGGCCAGCGCGCTGCACGAAACCCAGTACTCACGGTTGTTTAGAAGTTGATAGAAGGAAGAGGGAAGAGGGAAGAACGTTGCCATGCGCCTGAAGAAAGACGAGGGATGACAGAGGGCGGTTTTTCTTCCCTCTTCGAGTCGCGAAGCGACGTCTTCCTTCCTTCATCCTTCTTCCTGACATTCGAATTCATGCAAGGAGAAAACCGATGACACATTGTCTACGCGTCGGGATCGGTGGTCCGGTGGGGTCCGGCAAGACGGCCTTGCTCAAGCAGCTCTGTTTGGCACTGCGCGGTCATTACGATATCGCCGTGGTCACCAATGACATCTACACCCGCGAGGATGCTGACTTCCTGCTCAAGCACGACGCCTTGGAGTTCAACCGCATTCTGGGGGTGGAAACCGGGGGCTGTCCGCATACGGCGATCCGCGAGGACGCCTCCATGAACTTGGCGGCGATTGACGAGCTGCAGTCGCGTCATCAGGGGCTCGAACTGGTGATGGTCGAATCCGGTGGCGACAACCTGTCGGCGACGTTCAGCCCCGAGCTTTCCGATCTGACGATCTACGTCATCGATGTTTCCGCTGGGGACAAGATCCCACGCAAGGGCGGGCCGGGGATCACCAAGTCGGATTTGTTGATCATCAACAAGATCGATATCGCCGAGCAGGTGCATGCCTCGCTGGAGATCATGGATCGCGACGCTCGCAAGATGCGTGGCGAACGTCCCTTCGTGTTCGCCAATCTCTACGATGGGGTGGGGGTCGAGGAAGTCATCCGCTTCATCCTCGAGCGCGGCATGCTGCCGGAGCGTCGGCCGCAGCCTGTGGATCAGGCAGCCGCCGATGTAGCACCGAGTCCCTAAGATACGCTGGTTATCACTGACTATCTGGTTATTACTGACTATAAAGGAGAATATTCATGTCCTTGTCTCGTCTTCATATACGCCATCTGATCCTGGCGTTATCTCCCTTGGCCCTATTGTTCTCCGGTTCCGCGTTGGCGCATCCAGGGCATATGCCGCATTCGCATGCCGGCAGTTTCATGGCGGGCTTGACACATCCTCTGACCGGGCTCGATCACTTGCTGGCGATGGCGGCCATCGGGCTGTGGAGCTTCCGTCAGGCGGGTGCGTTACGCCGTGCCATGCCGCTGTTGATTGCGCTGGGTATGCTGGCGGGCGCCAGTCTGGCCTGGATGGGCGTGCCGTTGATGGGCGTCGAATTCGGCATCGCCTCGAGCGTGCTGCTGGCCGGGGTATTGCTGGCCACTCTGGTGCGTTTGCCGAGTGCGCTGGGGGGCGTGCTGGTGTTCGCGTTCATTCTGATGCATGGCCACGCGCATGGCAGCGAACTGGCGCCGGGCGCCTCCGCACTGCTTTACGCGCTGGGCTTCGTATTGACCAGTGTGGTCATCACGCTGGCGGGACGTGTGCTGGGCGAGTGGCTGGCCCGCCGCGACAACCGTTGGCTACGCGGCATCGGTGCTGCCATCGCGGCTGCCGGCGGCGCGCTGTTGATGAGCTAAGCGCCACCTCCGGTCATAGTCGTGGGGTGCGCGTGCGCCGATATCCCGCGTTGATGAAGCAGTAAAGGCCGTAGGCCATCAGCCCCACGGCGACACCGCCGAGCAGCCAGCGTCCATAGGGTTGCTCGGCGAGCGTGTCGAGGACGCCGCCCAGACCCTCGGCATTGTCGGGATCGACTTCGATGGCGGCCACGCACAAGAAAGTTCCGATGATTCCGAACACGATACCGCGAGCCGCTAGCCCTAGACGGGCGATGCCCTCGAGGATGGGCAGCGGCCCATTGGGCATGTCTTCGACGTGCCAATTGCGACGGTAGTGGCGTTTCCAGGCACGCCGAAGCTGATGTAGTCCCACGCCGATAAAAGCGATCCCGAGCCCGAACAGCACAAAGACGCCGCCGGGATAGTCGAGTAACTCGGCGGTTTGTTGTGACGTGCTGCTGCCTCCTCCGCCGCTGGCAAGCGAGCGTACGAGCAAGGTGGCACATTGCCAGGCGAGAGCGATATACAGAGTGCCGCTGATGACGAATCCCAGACGTTGCAAGATGCCCTTCCAGTGGTGGCCCTTATGTTCGAGATCCCACCAGGCTTGGGCGAGACGCCAGAGAACATAGGCCACCAGGCCAAGCCCCAACAGTGCGATCAACAGCGTACCGAATGGCCACAACGCGATGGTACGAATGACCTCGTCCGTGCCGGCATTTTGGCCGCCCATGCCGAGAGTGGTAAGCAACGATAGCCAGCCAATGGTGATATAGATCACCCCCTTGGCGACATAACCGGCACTCGCCGTGCCGCTGAGCGCGTTACGCAAGCCGGCCAGGGAAAATTTCATCAAGACATCCTTGTCGCCGGGAAGAAATGCACGCATGGGAAACGGTAGGCATCATGCCATGCCAAATACAATGACGATGCTTACGGGGCGTGAAGAACATGTGAGTATGCGCCGATCCCCTTGAACGAATGAATGCGCTACCATGAGCGCTTTTGCGCGTATCGTCATTGTAAGGTATACGCTGCGGCAACGTAGACCATCTTTCCTGAGCGGAATTTTCATGAAGCATTATATCGTGCGGCCGACCACGTGGCGTGGCTGGGGGTTGACTCTGGCATTTGTCACGCTCATCGCAGCGGGCATCTGGCCGGTGATCGGTTGGTTCAATCGAGCCTGCGTGGTGCTCGGTTTGCCGCTGATTGCGGTATGGGCGTACGTCGTCGTGTTCGCTTGTTGCGGCGTCATGGCCATCGGCAACCGGCTAGTGGAGCGTTCTGGCGATGACGAGTAGTGTGCCGATTGTCATGACGCTCGCCTATCTGGGCGTGGCGCTCTTCCTGGGCTTGCGCGCCCGGACAGGACGCTCGATGAATTCGTTGGAAGAGTGGGGCGTCGCCGGTCGCAGCATGGGGCCGGTCACGCTCTATCTGCTGATCGCCGCAGGCAGCGTGAGCGCCTACACCTTCATGGGCGCGCCAGGATGGGCTTACACCAAGGGCGTGGCGGTGTTTTATGTGGTGATCTACCTATCCTATCTGGCGCTGGTGGCCTGGTATTTCGGCCCCAAGGTGTGGGCCTTCGGCCGGCGTTTCGGCCATGTCACGCAAGGGGCGGCCATAGCCGATCGCTATGAAAGCCCGCTGTTGGGGGCCCTAGCCGCAGGCGTAATGTCGATTGCGTCATTGGCTTATGCGGTACTGCAGACCATCGGGGCTGCGTATATTCTGAACGTTATGAGCGCTGGGCGATTACCGATCTGGGTGGGGGTGCTGGTGGTCTTGAGCTGTATCGCCCTCTATCTCTATGCCAGCGGTCAACGCGCGATCGGTATCACCAACGCCTTCCAGGGCGTGCTGATGCTGGCGGTGGCGTGGGTGATTGGGCTCTGGGCGTCACAGCGTTTCGGCGGTAGTCTATGGTTTGGCGATGTCTTTACCACTCTGCATGAGCGTGATCCGGCTTTTTTAACCTTGCCGGGCGCGCAGGGAGACATGAGTTTCGCTTTCTGGACGACGTCGATTATCGTCTCGATGTTGTCGTTCATGCCACCGGTCTGGACGCAGTGGATGAGTGCGTCATCGGCACGCACCATTCGTCGCAGCGCAACCTGGCTGCCTAGTTACTATGTAGTCATCTTGCCCATGGTGGTGGTGGGCTTCATCGGCATTTATAGCCTGCCTGAACTGGCACGTGCCGATACCGTGGCGCTCGAGCTTGCCATGCAACAGATGCCGGTCTGGCTGGTGGGCCTGCTTGGCGCGGGCACGTTGGCGGCCTCTATGTCGTCCTGCGAACCCTTCTTGCATTCGGTGGCGCTTTCCTATGCCAAGGATATCGTGCAACCGGCTTTCAAGCTTTCCGATGCCGCTGCCGGCAAGCTGGCGCGGGGCCTGCTCTTGCCGATCATGGCGCTAATCGTCGCGCCGGTGGCCATCGCCGAACCCAGCAACTTGGTGATGATACTGCTCGTGGGGCTGGGATTTGCTACCCAGGTGCTGCCTGCCTTTATCGGCATGTTCTTCTGGACCCGTGCCTCCAAGCTGGGCGTGTTGAGCGGCATCGTGGTGGGGTTTGCCGTCACACTGCTGTTTACGCTGGTGTGGCGCCATCCGCTGGGAATCCACGCTGGGTTCTGGGGGCTTGTCATCAATTTACCCACATTCGTGGTAGTGTCCTGTCTGACGCGACCGGCCTCTCCGCTGGTAGTCGAGCGTTTCTTTGCCATTGCGGCACCAAGACGGCAGGCGACTGAAGCCGGCTTCGTGCCGGACGCGAAGGAATCTGCGTTACGGGCTGAGTAAGTAATTAGCCGAGTATTGTACAACGCTTTTCCGAGCCGGGTCTGACGTCTAAGATGTAGGTGATTCAAGCGATCACCGGCCACTGGGACGCTACTAAAGGAATTGCGCGATTGCGCTGGTTGGTGGCCGGCAGCCAAGGAAGGAGGTGGATGAAGCCTCGCAGGCTCATGTGATCCGAATCGCCAAGGAAGACGCAAGTCTCATGTGTGTCTCCAGAGGTGGAAAATCATCCGCCTCCAACCGGTCTACAAAGGCCGGCGTAAGTTTCTCGCCATCCAATACATGGCGACTTGCCGGTTGATTGTCAACCGGCGTTTTTTTGTCTTCGTTTCGACGTTTGAAGAATGCAAAGAACCAGGGGGATCTTCATGAGACAAACCGCCAAACGAGCATTGAGCGTGATATTGATGGCGGGGTTGGGATGTACGGGAATCGGCAATGCCTGGGGCTATTTCTACAATGGCGCCGACCTTCTCGATTTTCAGCGCCATTACCAGCAATTTCGTGCTGATGAGTCCTACGATACTAGTAAGTTTTTCACCTATACTGGGTACGTGTTAGGTATTTTCGACCGCTTGGAATCCCACGAAAAAATTTGTGCGCCCAGTGACGTTCGCGGCCGCGATATCTTGGATGAAGTGTCGCAATACCTGGAAAGTGCTTCCAGTAGCTGGGACGAACCGGCCAGTGATGTGGTCACCGATGCTTTGAAAAAGGCGTACGTCTGTCAATGACATGATGCCATGTGCAGGGTGAAGCAGGCTTGTCTCCCCAAAAAACGGGGCTGGACTGCCGCTAGGGGCATTCTGTTCCGTTCATGGACCCTTTATTAACGCAGGTTAAGTTTATTGCATTCGCAATTTGTCAGAATACCTGCATCCAGGAAGGATACTCAGCTGCCAAGGACGTGTTGAATTCATTCATGCACTTGGGCTGATGCTGATTGAGAGCCTCCGATCGTCCTCGGGGGCTTTCTCTTTAAACGCCTCAGCGGCCGGTTCATTTCAGTTATGCAATTGCCCAGCTCGCAGACTGGGCAATTTACTGGGACAGCAAAAAGGACTCCAAGGCTGCTCACCGGAGTGATTAAGTGCTGTCAGATTTTACGCTGACGATCTCAAACGGCTTGTAATTGCGGTCAATGATCGTACGCGCTCCTCCATCACTTTCATCATGCACTCACAGGTTTAGTAACCAACGGAGAGCTGCGCCAGTCGGTAGTTTTCAACCCAGTTGTCCAAAAAGTTTGTTCTAAGCCGCGCATTGGTTACGCTTGATTTCCTGGCACTTTCCTGGGTTGAGCGGCACAGCTCCGGTTGGCTCCCA
>NZ_JARANX010000120.1:0-1697 GCF_029889785.1 Chromohalobacter sp. 48-RD10
CGTTACCGTAGAAGATTGCCTCGACAACGTCGATAACCGTTTTCAGTTGGTGATGATCGCCACGCAGCGGTCACGTCAGCTCGCTCGCGGCTCGCGCGATGCCCAACTGGCCTGGGAAAACGACAAGCCCACGGTCATGGCACTGCGCGAAATCGCGGCTGGCCTGGTCGATGTCAACGTCCTCGACGAAGTCGTCGATCCGCCCGCTCCCAAGCCGCGTCCCGAGCGAGAGTACAACGACTAAGTTCTCTCCATTCTCGAAGGCGCGCACTATGTTCACCATCGACGATCTCGCGGACCGACTCGGCGGCTACCTACCCCCCGAGGAGATTCTGCACGTCAAGCGCGCCTTTTACTACGCCGAGCAGGCCCATGACGGCCAGCGGCGGCGCTCCGGCGAACCCTACGTCACGCATCCGCTGGCGGTCGCCAATATCCTCGCCAATATGCACATGGACCATCAAAGCCTGATGGCCGCCATGCTGCATGACGTCATCGAAGATACCGGCGTGACCAAGGAGGCGTTGACCCAGCAATTCGGCGGCCCCGTGGCCGAACTGGTCGATGGCGTCTCCAAGCTTACCCAGATCACCTTCGAGGACAAGGCGGTCGCCCAGGCGGAGAACTTCCAGAAGATGGTTCTGGCGATGTCCCAGGACATCCGCGTGATCATCGTCAAGCTCGCCGACCGCCTGCACAACATGCGCACCCTCGGGGCACTGCGTCCCGAAAAGAAGCGCCGCATTGCCCGCGAGACGTTGGAAATCTACGCGCGTATTGCCGGGCGTCTGGGTATCAATACCATTCGCGTCGAACTCGAGGATCTTTCCTTCCAGGCGATCCACCCGATGCGTGCCGAGCGCATCAAGCGCGCGGTCACCAAGGCGCGCGGCAATCGCCGCTCGATGATGCGCCAGATTCAGGACAGCCTGCAGAAGTGCCTCGATGACGACGCGCTGGGCGGCAGCGTAGTGGGCCGCCAGAAGCACCTGTTGTCGATCTATCGCAAGATGCGTGACCAGCGCAAACCCTTCGCCGAGATCATGGACGTGTTCGGGTTTCGCATCATCACCGATGACGTCGACACCTGTTACCGCATTCTCGGCGCGGTGCACAATCTCTACAAGCCCGTGCCGGGGCGTTTCAAGGACTACATCGCCATCCCCAAGGCCAACGGCTACCAGAGTCTGCATACGACGCTGTTCGGCCCCAGCGGAATGCCCGTCGAGGTGCAGATTCGCACCCGCGAGATGGAAGCGATGGCCAACAACGGTATCGCCGCGCATTGGCTGTACAAGGCTGGTCAGACCGCGCGCCCCATCGGCGCCGGCAGCCATGCCCGGGCACGCGAATGGGTCCGCGGGCTGCTCGAGATGCAGCGCCATGCCGGTAACTCCCTGGAGTTTATCGAGCACGTCAAGAACGACCTTTTCCCCGACGATATCTACGTATTCACGCCCAAAGGCGACATCATGGAGCTCCCCGGCGGTGCCACGGCCGTGGACTTCGCCTACAGCGTGCACACCGATATCGGTAACAGTTGCATCGCCTGCCGCATAGACCGCCATCTGGCGCCGCTGTCATCGACCCTGGAAAGCGGCCAGACGCTGGAGATCATCACCGCGCCCGGTGCCCGCCCCAACCTGGCCTGGCTCAACTTCGTGGTCACCGCCAAGGCGCGCTCAGCGATCCGTCAC
>NZ_JARANX010000121.1:0-1685 GCF_029889785.1 Chromohalobacter sp. 48-RD10
CCTCTTCGACGAACCCACCGCGGCGCTCGATCCCGAATGGGTCGACGAGGTGCTGGCCCTGATGAAACAGCTCGCCCAGGAGCGCCAGACCATGATCGTGGTCAGCCACGAGATGCAATTCGCACGTGAGGTCGCCGACCGCGTGGTGTTCATGGACGAGGGCCGGATCATCGAGCAAGGCCCGCCCGATGAACTTTTCACCAATCCCCGGGACGAACGTACGCAACGCTTTCTGCGCAAGGTGCTGGCCAACAATCCCATGGTCTGAGCTGGAGTTGCATGCGACCAGGGGCCTGGACGGTTACACATGGCCTTGGTTGTCGAGTTCCACGGCTTCGTACATGCGCTCCTTGAGATCGTGGATCGCCGCGCCCACTCGATTCCAGCTGGGGATGAACGGCTTGTCGCGAGGCGATTCGAGAAACGAGGCCCCCGCCTCGAGAATGTTCGCGGTGAAAAGCTCGACCGCCTGCTCCTCGCTATGGCGGTCGAGTGACAGGCCGTTCATGCGCGCATCGTTATCGTAGGCCTCGATCAGATCCAGCGCGGTGCGGTAATAGGTCGCCTTGATGGTGCGGAAGGTCTCGGAGTGAATGGGCACGCCCAGTGTCGCCAGCTTGCGGAACATGGCCTTGGCGATATCCAGGCTCATGCGATTGAGCCCGCCACTGGGGTCCTCCTGGGAGACGGGCTGATGCTTATGATCATAGGCATCGGCAATATCCACCTGGCATAGCCGCTTGGTCGAGTGGTTGCGGTGAACCTCCGAGAGTACGCCGATCTCCAGACCCCAGTCGCTGGGAATGCGAATGCCGTCGAGCACATCGGAGCGCATCGAAAATTCCCCGGAGAGCGGGTAGCGATAGCTGTCCAGATATTCCAGATATGGCAGCGGCCCGAATACCATCTTCAGTGCACGGATCAGGGGCGTCACCATCAGCCTTGCGACACGGCCATTGAGCTTGTTATCGGCCACCCGCGAGTAATAGCCCTTGCAGAATTCGTAATTGAACTGCGGGTTGGCGACCGGATACAGCAGCCGCGCCAGCATGCCACGATCATAGGTGAGGATATCGCAATCGTGCAGCGCCACCGCCGAGGTACGCGCGGAGGCCAGTACATATCCGCTGCAATACCAGACATTACGCCCCTTGCCAGGCTCCTGCGGCGCCAGATCAAGCTCAGCCAACTCGGCATCCAGCGCCGATAGACGTGGTCCATCGTTCCACAGGATGCGGTGGTGCTGCGGCAGGCGCGAGAAGAATTCGCGGGTGCGCAAGAATTGGTCTCGGTCAGCGCGATCCAGTCCGATCACGACCTCCGAGAGATACGGCACCTGTGCCAGTTCGTCGACGATATTCGACAGCGCCGGCCCCTCGATCTCGGAGAACAGCGAAGGCAGGATCAACCCCATCGGCCGACGCTTGGAAAACTTCATCAAATCGGCTTCCAATGCCTCCACCGGACGCTGGGTGAGGTTATGAAAGGTGGTGACGATACCGTTCTGGTAGAAATCGCTCATCGTGACGTGCCCCCCTGGGAAGTCTTGTCTCCGGGCGTCGCATCCATGCAGACCTTCCACCAATCGGCGATGCCCTCGGCCCAGCCTTCTGGGCCGGGTTGCCGGGTACGATAGAGCGTCATGCCCCCGGCGATGTGCACCACCGCCTCGTGCTTGCCACGTA
>NZ_JARANX010000122.1:0-1677 GCF_029889785.1 Chromohalobacter sp. 48-RD10
CGGTAGTTTTCAACCCAGTTGTCCAAAAAGTTTGTTCTAAGCCGCGCATTGGTTACGCTTGATTTCCTGGCACTTTCCTGGGTTGAGCGGCACAGCTCCGGTTGGCTCCCAGTTTCGGGTGTGGCCAGACCAGCGCTTCGGGTTATGGCGTTTGGCCTGCTCGTATACCGCCTTTCGGTAAGCCAGTTGGGGGGCCTCTTCACCACGGTGGCGAGCGCCCGGCGTCACGTAGTTGATGCCGCTGTGCAGGTGCTGTTCGTTGTAAGCATGCTCGAAGCACAGCATCCACTGACGCGTCGCTTCAAGGGACTTGAACCCTTTTGCCGGCCATTTCGGGCAGTATTTGACGGTGCGGAACAGCGACTCCGAGTACGGATTGTCGTTACTCACTCGGGGCCGGCTGTAGGACATGGCCATGCCCAGCTCCGCCAGTCTGGATTTGAGCGTGTAGGAGGTCATGGGCGCCCCGTTGTCCGAGTGCAGCACGGGTGGATTATCCCAGCAGCCTTCACGGATCAGCGCCCGCTCAACTAGCGCTTTGGCGTGCTCGCCGGATTCGCTGTCATGCACCTCCCAGGCGACGATCTTGCGGCTGTAGACATCCAGGATCAGGTACAGGTACCAGAACAGGCCCTTCACGGTGGATGGACAGTAGCTGATGTCCCACGTATAGACCTGATTGGGGCCAGTAGCGGTGAAGCTGGTCGGTTCCGGCACTGGCCGGGATGGCTGAGCGCGGCCTCTGTGACTGAGTTGGTGATGCTTTTTCAGAACCCGATAGAACGAAGACTCGGAGGCGATATAGATCCCCCGGTCAGCCAGCAACGGCACGATCTGTGACGGTGGCAGGCTGCGGAATTCGTGTTGATTGCAGGTGTCGAGCATCGCCTGTTCTTCCTCGGGTGTCAGTTGGTGCGGCTGAGGCATGGGCCGCGCCTCAGGACGACGATCCGGCGTCACCTCCCCATCCCGGCGCCAGCGTTTGATGGTGCGCTCACTGAGCGCCATTAGCTGCGCCGCCTTGTATCGGGCAGCGCCGCCGGCAACCGCTTCGTCAAAGTACTGCACAAGCCTTGCACGTTCGCTCAACGAGGTCAGCTGTCCTCGTCGTCCGGATCGCTGCCGTACAAGGCTTCGAGCTTTTTTGACAGCACCAGCAGCGAGGTAGTCTCAGCCAGGGCCTTGTCTTTGCGCCGCAGCTCGGACTCCAGCTTGCGGATCTTTTTCCTGCTCTGCTTTTGCTGACGCTGGGTCTCTTTGTGCTGGCTCTGCTGCTGGCCGGCACCCTGGAGGCAGGCGTCTTTCCAGCTCTGGATCTGTTCCGGATACAGGCCTTTCTCACGGCAATAAGCGTTGAGTTCGGTCTCGGACATGGAGGCGGTTTCGATCACCACGGCCAGTTTGGCGTCAGCGGACCAATCGTCTCCGGTCTTGCGGTTTCCAGGCACGGGCATTCCTTGTTCTCGACACTGTTTAAGCCAACTATACAGAGTCACCTCGGAGATGCCTTCCTCTGCGGAAACCGACACCACCGTGCGATTCATCGGCGGCAACAGCTTCTTCAACACTGCGGCCTTACGTTCTTCGGAGTACCTTGGCATGGAAGCTCTCATACCACCCTCTCTGAGTGGGATTCAGGCGAAATCGCCATCTGGACAACTAGGCTGGCAGAGAGGG
>NZ_JARANX010000123.1:0-1669 GCF_029889785.1 Chromohalobacter sp. 48-RD10
CCGTGGGGTCAAGCGACATAAACCGATCTCCCATGCTCTTCTCCTACGTCATGGCTCACTGCAAGCCTGTCGGCCACTCACGCTTGAATGCCAGAACTTGCTGCGCCGCCTCATGGAGCGCCGTATAGCGTTCTTCCTGCAGCGCGATGCGCTCGCGATCCTCCGCAAAGCGCTGTTTTGCCGACAAGTCCTGGCGCGAAGAATGCGTATGCAAATGCTCTGTGCGCCGATAAATCTCGGCAAAAACCTGGAAGCTCTCGCGTTCAAGCAACGCGGGATCGATGATATCGAGCAGCACCTTGCAGCGAAGCGCTCCCTCTACCAGGTCGACCTGATCCCCCAGCATAGCCGTCGCGATCGCCTCGAGACTCTCGAGACAATTACGATGAGCCCGATCGAGCTCCTCACGCCGAGCTGTGTCACGGCGCTGCACTTCTCGCCATAACCGCCATGCATAGCCCACCAAACCAGCGACGACCAGCACCGCCAATACCACCAAGCTCCAGCCCACCACTACGGACATGGTCGCACCTCAATCGAATACGTTTAGTTAATCGGCAACGAGCGCGGACATTACCGAGCTTGCCGCGTTGCAACAAGCCATCTCGGCAAGACCGAGCATACGGCTTAGACTAATGACTAAGCCACTGATTCTTAATACCTTAGTAGCATGACGAGCATCGTGAGCCAATTAATCATTCGCCGCCCTCAGGGAAGCAATTCATGAACGAGACTATTCACGACACCCGCGGCCCGAGCGCCGCGCAAATCGGACTCTGGTTGGGGCCGCTATGGGTCATCCTATGCTTGGTCATCCCTGCGCCAGCCGGCATGTCATCACCGGCATGGGCATGTGTCGGCTTTGCACTTTTGATGGCCACATGGTGGTCCACCGAGGCCATCCCCATCCCCGCGACCTCGTTGCTTCCCATGGTGCTCGCGCCGGTGCTGGGCATCGACGAACTCGAGGCCGTGGCAGCCAGTTACGCCGACCCTATCATCTATCTCTTCCTGGGGGGCTTCTTGCTGGGCATCGCGATGCAGCGCTGGAACCTGCATCGACGCATCGCCTTGAAAGTCCTAAGCATCGTCGGCCAGAAACCACGCCAGCAAATCGCGGGGTTCATGATTGCCACCGGCTTCATCAGCATGTGGGTCTCCAATACGGCTACCAGCATCATGATGCTGCCCATTGGCATGTCCGTCGTCAGCTTGCTGGGCGATGGCGACTCACGTGAAGTCTCGCGCTACGCTACCGCTCTGCTGCTTGCCATTGCTTATTCCGCCAGCATAGGCGGCGTCGCCACGCTCATCGGCACCCCACCCAACGCCTTGCTCGCGGGATATCTCACCGGCGAAGGAATCGATATCGGCTTCGCCCAATGGATGACCATCGGTTTGCCGGTCAGCATCGTGATGATGGTCGTGACATGGTGGTGGTTGACTTACAAAGGGTTCGATTTGCAACAAAGCGACGATGGCGGAGAGATGATTCGCCGCGAACTCGAGTCGCTCGGCACCATGACCAGCGCTGAGCGCCGCGTCGGCCTGATCTTTCTCATGGCGGCTGCCGCCTGGATGTTTCGGCCTCTCTTGAATCAGGTCGGGCTCGACTGGCTATCGGACACCACCATTGCTCTGGCCGCCGGTATCGGGCTGTTTCTCGTCC
>NZ_JARANX010000124.1:0-1655 GCF_029889785.1 Chromohalobacter sp. 48-RD10
ACTGCGTGACATGATCAAGCGCGAGATCATCGAAGAGGTGATTCCCGCTGAATGGTTGACCGAGAACACCAAGTACCACATCAACCCGACCGGTAACTTCGTCATCGGTGGCCCGGTGGGCGACTGCGGCCTGACGGGGCGCAAGATCATCGTCGATACCTACGGCGGCATGGCGCGCCACGGTGGCGGAGCGTTCTCGGGCAAGGATCCGTCCAAGGTCGACCGCAGTGCTGCCTATGCCGGACGTTACGTGGCCAAGAATATCGTCGCCGCTGGTCTCGCCGAGCGCTGCGAGATTCAGATCTCCTACGCCATCGGCGTGGCCGAGCCGACATCCGTCTCCGTGGATACCTTCGGTACCGGCAAGATTAGCGATGCCAAGATCGTCGAGCTGGTGCGTGAGCACTTCGACCTGCGCCCGAATGCGATTACCAGCATGCTCAACCTGCTGCATCCCATGTATCAATTGACGGCGGCCTACGGTCACTTCGGCCGCGAGCCGTTCGAGCATAGCTATACCTGGACCGATGCCAACGGCGAGCAGCAGACCGAGACCTTCACGGCCTTCCCCTGGGAAAAGGTCGACCGTGCCGATGCCTTGCAGCAGGCGGCTGGCCTGTAATGAGGGGCCGACTGGCAAGATCCACGTATGAGGTTTGATCGACAAGCGACGCTATGACGGCATAGCGGATCCGGGTTCCCGGATCCGCTTTTTTGATCGATTATCGTCGCGATGAATCTGCATCATGGTCGCCTCCATCAAGACTCTCTATCGTTGAATGACGGAGATGAGAGCTCCAGCGACAATTCGCCATGGTTGGCAGCGACAGGGAAGCCTTTGCATGCTGGAAATCGCAGCAGTCTTCATCACGGTCACCGCGCTGTTTGCGTGGTTCAACTACCGCTTCATCAAATTACCGGCGACGATCGGCGTGATGTGCATTTCGCTGTTGGCATCAGTATTGCTGATCACATTGAGTCACTTCGGTTTCGACGCCATTACCGATTGGGCGGAAGCCTGGCTGGGCCAGATAAACTTCAACGCCTTGCTGATGGACGGCATGCTGTCGTGTCTGTTGTTTGCCGGTGCGCTGCACGTCGATGTTCACAAGCTCAAACGCTACCGTTACTCGATCGGCTTTCTCGCCACCATCGGTGTGGTGATCTCGACCGTGGCGATCGGTAGTGCGGCGTGGTGGCTCTTCGCCACTTTTCATGTCGGGGTGCCCTATCTTTACTGTCTGGTCTTCGGAGCACTGATCTCGCCAACGGACCCGATTGCCGTGCTTGGCATCATGCGAAGCGCCGGTGCGCCTGAGGATATGGAGATCAAGATCGTCGGTGAGTCCCTGTTCAATGATGGCGTTGCGGTGGTGGTGTTCACCATGATGCTGGGGGCGGCGACTGCGACCGAAACGCTGACTTTCACACACTCCGCCGTACTGTTTCTGGAGGAGGCCGGCGGCGGGGCATTACTCGGATTGGTCATGGGGTATGTCGCCTACCGGATGATGAAAAGCATCGACCAGTATCAGGTCGAGGTGCTGGTCAGCCTGGCGCTGGTGCTGGGAGGTTATACGCTGGCAACGCATCTGCACGTATCGGGACCGATTTCGATGGTCATCGCCGGTCTGTTCATCGGCAACCATGGCCGT
>NZ_JARANX010000125.1:0-1643 GCF_029889785.1 Chromohalobacter sp. 48-RD10
GCTGATCGCCGACGATATCGAGTCCTACCTGCACGAGCATGAAAACAAGGATCTCTTGCGCTTCATCACCTGCGGGAGCGTCGATGACGGCAAGTCGACCCTGATCGGGCGCCTGCTGCACGATTCCAAGATGATCTACGAGGATCAGCTGGCGGCGATCACCCAGGCCTCCAAGACCAGCGGCACCACCGGTGACCAGGTTGATCTGGCGCTATTGGTAGATGGCCTGCAGTCCGAGCGTGAGCAGGGCATCACCATCGATGTCGCCTATCGGTATTTCTCTACCGATAAGCGCAAGTTCATCATCGCCGACACCCCGGGGCATGAGCAGTACACTCGCAACATGGCCACCGGCGCCTCCACGGCCAGCCTCGCGGTGATCCTGATCGATGCCCGTCACGGCGTGCAGACCCAGACCCGGCGGCACAGCTTCATCGCCGACCTGCTGGGTATCCAGCACCTGGTGATCGCGGTCAACAAGATGGACCTGGTCGATTACTCCCAGGCGCGCTTCGACGAGATCGTCGCCGAGTACCGCGACTTTGCCGCCAAGCTCAACGCGCCGGACATCCACTTCGTACCGCTGTCCGCGCTGGAAGGCGACAATGTCGTCAACAAGAGCGAGGCCATGAGCTGGTACGACGGCCCGGCGCTGCTCAATCTGCTGGAGACCGTCGAGGTCACTTACGACCGGAACCTGACGGATCTGCGCTTGCCGGTGCAGTACGTCAATCGCCCGCACCTCGACTTCCGCGGCTACTGCGGCACGCTCGAGGCCGGCATCCTGAGGCCCGGCCAGCGCGTCAAGGTGCTGCCCTCCGGCAAGTCCTCCACGGTGGCGCGCATCGTCACCTTCGACGGCGACCTCGAAGTGGCCTATCCGGGGCAGGCGATCACCGTCACGCTCGAGGACGAGATCGACATCTCGCGGGGCGACTGGCTGGTCGCCGCCGATGCCGAGGTACCGCTGGCCGACGCCTTCGAAGCGGACATCGTGTGGATGCACGACACCGCGCTGGAGACCGGCCGGCTGTACGATCTCAAGCTCGCCACGCGGGATCTCGCCGGCAAGGTGAGCCAGATCGACTACCAGACCGACGTCAACACGCTCGAGCACCACGCCGCCGAGACGCTGAATCTCAACGCCATCGGCCGCTGCCGTGTCGAAGTGGCCGGCACGCTGCCGGTGGACGACTACCGGGTGAGCCCCGGCACCGGCAGCTTCATCGTCATCGATCGACTGACCAACGTCACCGTGGGCGCGGGTATGGTGCATCGGCATCTGGAAAGCGAGCCGCCCTACGAATACCGCACGCATGACAGCAAAGCCGAGGTGGTGTGGAATCGTTCCAGCGTGACGCCCGCGATGCGCGCACACATCAAGGGGCATGCCGGCAAGTGCATCTGGTTCACCGGACTTTCCGGCTCGGGGAAATCCACTCTGGCCAACGCGTTGGAAGTCGAGCTCAACCGGCGTGGCTACCACACCATGCTGCTGGACGGTGACAACATTCGCCACGGCCTGTGCAAAGACCTCGCCATGAGCGAAGCCGACCGTACCGAGAACATCCGCCGCGTGGGGGAGATCGCCAAGCTGTTCGCCGATGCCGGTATCATCTTGATTACCTCCTTCATCTCGCCGT
>NZ_JARANX010000126.1:0-1601 GCF_029889785.1 Chromohalobacter sp. 48-RD10
CCTTTGAGCAGGCGACGGCATTGAAGGCGCTGGGCTATCGGGTGGTGATTCTCGCCGAGCGCGGTCGGCGAGAGCTGGCGGAAGCAGTTGGCGCCGACTTGGTTAAGCTGAAACGCTGGCCGCTGAAGGGGGCTTTTCGGCGTTTCTGGTTCAATCGTCGGGTGCAGGCGTGGTGCCGTCGCCATCAACCCGCGATGCTGGTTAGCCACGGTGATGTCGAAACGCCGGACGTCGTCTATATGCATAACTGCGTGCATCTTGCCAGCCAGCGTATCCAAGGCCGTGAGTTACCCGAGGGCCACGAGGTGGCAGCGATTCACGACCGCGTGCTGCAGGGTGGCAAGTTTCGCCGCCTAGCAGTCAACTCGCGGATGATGGCGGAGGACTTCCGCGATCGCTATGGGATTCCGTTCGAAAAAATTGAAGTTAGCTATCCGGGCTATGATCCCGAGATATTTAATCTCCAGCGGGCTGCGGCAGGCCGCGAGGCACGTCGGCGTGAGCTGGGCGTCGATGACGACACCTGGCTGATCGGGTTGGTCACCTCCGGCAACTTCACCAAACGCAACGTGTCGGGGTTCGTCGACATGGCCGCCGGTCTGGAAAAACACCTGCCCGGCGAGTGTCGCTTTTTGGTCGTTGGGAAGGACGACTTTTCGCCCTATCAGCACCAGGCCGAACAGGCGGGCATTGCCGAGCGCTTCATCTGGCGCACCACGGTTAGTGACGTCGAGACACTCTACGGCGCGCTCGACGTGTTCGTGCTGCCGGCTCATATCGAGGAGTTCGGCCGCGTCTCGATCGAGGCCATGGCCTGCGGAACGCCGGTATTGCTCTCTTCTACTACCGGCGCCGCCGAGCTGCTGGAGGCTGACCACGCCGACCTGATTCTGGATAGTCGGGATACGCAGGCCTGGGTGGAGCGCCTCGTGTGCCTCCTCGACGAAGACGATCAGGTCTTTAGGGGAAGAGTTTTATCATTGTTAGTCGCTCATCTTTCCTATCGGGACAAAACACAGAAAATGGCGCAACATTTCCGCCAGCTGATGGCTGGAGTCGAGCACGAAGGGAGATAATGAATGAAGTTCCGCGGGAGTTATAAGCTGCAGTATGCTCACGCATCCGATCACCGCGTAACGATCGGCAAGTGGTTCAGAAAGCGTTACAAGACGCTGGTCCATGGGCTCGGCGACAGATGGGTCGCGCCTATCTCGACCGATTTATCGACCTGTTTCGTAGTCGGCTGCGGACACAGTGGAACGACCCTAGTGGCGGCCAAGCTTGGAAGGCACGGGGATGCTCACCTTATTGGTCGTGAGACGCACGGCTATGCACCGGCATGTGGACTTCGCGCTTCGCGGCGAAGCACGCAGGAGTGGCTTTCGACGCTGCGCGCGAACAACAAGAAGTTACTGATCGAGAAAACCCCCAAGCACGTCCACGTCATTCCGAGAGTTCGGCGGGTCTTGCCGGAGGCCAGGTTTCTTGCCATGGTCCGCAACCCACTCGATAACTGCTTCTCGCTGTATCAGCGCTATGGCGATCTGGGCTTCGCGATTGATCGGTGGAATATGGACAACGCCGCCATCATTGATCAAGTG
>NZ_JARANX010000127.1:0-1599 GCF_029889785.1 Chromohalobacter sp. 48-RD10
TATGCTCGCTGCCGGTTCCAGCGGCTACCCATTTCCGTTGTTCCTGTTGGCCGCCTTGCTGGCCCGGGGCGTGCGTTATTTCGGCCTCGCCTTGCTGGTGCACCTTGCCGGAGACGCGGCCCTGTCATTGTGGCGGCGCCACGCACGCCCCATCGGCGTGCTGGGCATCGCGCTATTTGGTATCTGGGCATATCTACAAGTGACAACGTAAGCACTTACACAACCCCGCCACGCTCATCAACTTGTTAAGTAACCTTTAAGCCAAACGATGCACTCTATCCTCAACGTCCTTCGTCGAGGGTAGAGCGATGCATGAGCCACGCAGTCCTCATTCCATTACCGCAGCGCTGTCACCACTGACTTGGCGCGAAGCCCATACGGGCGAGCGCGCCGAGTTGGAAGCCTTCATCGTCAACGGTTACGCCCGCGAACACGGTGCCACCCTGAGCCACTTCCAGCCACGCCTATTCGGCCTGTGGCAGGGGCCAACCCTGCAGGCAGCGCTGGGGATACGCCATGCTGGGCGTGACACGCTGTTCCTCGAGCGCTATCTGGATGCACCGATCGAGCAGTGTCTGGCTGAAGTGCTCGACCATACGGTCTCGCGCGACCATGTCGTCGAGGTCGGCAGTCTCACCACGCTGCGCCGTGGCCTGTTGCGACCACTGATCGTGACGCTGATCGAGACCCTGGTCGACGAAGATATGCAATGGCTGACGTTTACCGCTACTACTCAGGTCCGTAACGCCTTCCGCCGACTGGGACTGGAAGCCTCACCGCTAGTCGAAGCCGATCCGACTCGCCTGGGCCAGGAAAGCGCCGACTGGGGACGCTACTATACCAACGCTCCGATAGTGATGGGCGGCGACATGCGTCTCGCCTGGCGGCACCTACAGACGGGCAATGCCGGAACATCGACCACGCTAGCCAGGCTTCCTGCGCTTGAACGAGCATCACTGGTGGCCCCGTCCAGGCACGGCGACCCTCTCGTGGGGTGCAGCAATGCCTGAGCGCTTATATCACCACCTCATCGACCTGGCACGGTCACAGCCAACGCTTATCGTGTTTGAGGATGCCCAGCAACAACTGAGCTATGCCGCGCTGATTGACGAGGTCGACGGCCGCATCGCGCGGCTGAAAGCAGCCGGAGCCGAGCGTGTAGGCCTGGCGTTGGACAACGGCACCGACTGGGCGCTCTGGGATCTGGCGCTAATGTTCGCCGGCTGCGTCAACGTCCCATTGCCGGGCTTCTTCTCGGCCGCGCAACTCGCCCATGTGACCAAGCAGGCCGGACTCGATACGCTAATCGGGCCACCCGAACTCGTCGCGTCGCTGGGCTTTGCGCCAGGCATCGACACCACACTGTATCGGCGCCGGGTCGACGCCGTGCCAGCGGTACCCGACGGCACCATCAAGATCACCTTCACCTCGGGCACCAGCGGCACTCCCAAGGGCGTATGCCTAGACGCCGAGGCGCCGCTGCGCGTCGCCGAAAGCCTAGCCACTGTGGCTACCAGCTGTGGCGTGAAACGCCACCTCGCCATGCTGCCACTAGGCACACTGTTGGAGAATATTGGCGGCCTCTACGCACCCTTATGG
>NZ_JARANX010000128.1:0-1579 GCF_029889785.1 Chromohalobacter sp. 48-RD10
CGAGGCCTCACGCGCCGGGGCGAGCATCGTGCATTTGCACGTGCGCGATCCGGAAACCGGCGGCGTCAGCCATTCCAGCGAGTACTTCCGCGAGGCGGTGGGGCGCATCCGTGAGGCGGATGTCGACGCGGTCATCAATATCACCGCAGGGGGCGGGGGCGATCTCTTCCCCGAGGTGCGCGATGGCGTCATCCATGGCCTGGAGGGTACCGACCTGCAGACGCCGGCGGAGCGCCACGCCCCGGTCGGTGAGCTGTTGCCGGAAATCTGCACTCTGGATTGCGGCAGCCTCAACTTCGGCGACATGGTCTATCTCAATACCGCCGACTGGCTGCGTGAGCATGCCCGGCTGGTCAAGGACGCCGGCGTCAAGCCCGAGCTGGAGTGCTTCGACCTGGGCCACGTGTGGTTCGCGCGGCAGTTGATCGAGGAAGGCCTGATCGAGGGTGACCCGCTGTTTCAGCTTTGCCTGGGCATCCCTTGGGGCGCCGAGGCGGACACCGAAACCATGCTCGCGATGCGCAACAAGCTGCCCGCCAACGCTCATTGGTCGGCATTTGGTATTGGCCGCAGCGAGATGCCCATGGTCGCGCAGTCGATGCTGCTCGGCGGCCACGTGCGGGTCGGCCTCGAGGACAATCTTTACCTCAGCCGCGGCGTATTCGCCACCAATGCCCAACTGGTGGAGCGTGCCGCCACGATTGCCGAAAATCTGGGCGGGCGCGTCCAGACGCCGGCCGAAACCCGCCAGACGCTCGACCTGCGTCAACCGTGAGCGACAAGGAGAGCGTGATGTCTCAACAGACTGCTGAACGAAGCACGGCTAAACAAGGCGTCGCACCGGCACGCGTTGCCGTCATCGGCACCGGCGTGATCGGCAATGGCTGGATCGTGCGAGCGCTGGCGGCGGGCTGCGAGGTCGTCGCCTTCGATCCTGCGCCCGGCGCCGAGGCAACGACGCGTGATTTCGTCGCGCGGGTTTGGGACTCGGTGGCGACGATGGGGCTCGCCGACACGGCGGACCCGGCCAAGCTGCGTTTCGCGGCATCGCCTGCCGAAGCCGTCGAGGGCGCCGAGCTGGTTCAGGAGAACGTGCCCGAGCGCCTCGAGATCAAGCATAACGTCCTGTCGGAACTGGATGCGCATGCCCCCGAGGGCGTGGTGATCGGCTCTTCGACGTCCGGCATCAAGCCCAGCGAACTGCAATCGGCCTGCACGCGCGACCCCGGTCGCGTCATCGTCGCGCATCCCTTCAATCCGGTGTACCTGCTGCCGTTGGTCGAGCTGGTGGGCGGCGAGCATACCGCGCCGGTGGTTACCGAGCGCGCCCGGTCACAGTACGCCGCGCTGGGCATGCGGCCGCTGGTAGTGCGCCGCGAGATCGAGGGGCACGTCGCCGACCGTCTGATGGAAGCGCTGTGGCGCGAGGCGCTGCATCTGGTCAACGACGGCGTCGCCACCACCGAGGAGATCGATGCCGCCGTGGTCTATGGCGCGGGTCTGCGTTGGTCGCTGATGGGCACCTTCCTGACGTTCCACCTGGCCGGTGGCGAGGGTGGCATGCGCCACATGCTGCATC
>NZ_JARANX010000129.1:0-1540 GCF_029889785.1 Chromohalobacter sp. 48-RD10
CCGCCACGGCGGTGATGACGAACAGCAGTGTCGTGATCAGCATGCGGCTTCTCCCGTGGGATGGTCGCGATGGCCTGGGGTGTTGGCGATTTCGCGCGGGCGGTAGCGGCGCGCCAGGGCGTCGACGCCGATGTTGAGCGCAGCGGTAATCAATAACAGTACGAAGGCCTGATCGAACATCATATAGGCAAAGCTGGAGTCGATGTGAAAGCCCAACGTGGCGATGCCGAGCATGCCCAGGAGCGCGGTTTCGCGAATGATCGTCTCGGCGCGGTAGAACAGCAGCGCCAGCAAGCCGCCATAGAGGCGTGGCAGCAATTCGTAGGCATAACGGGCAGATGCCGGCAGTGCGTGGTTACCCGGCACGATGGCATCGGCATGCCGCGCCACCAGGAAGGCGATCAGTGCGCCGTTGTGTAATGACAACGCCAGCCAGGCGGGCAGCATCGATGGACCGAGCATCAACAGGAAGATGAAAGCCAACATCAATTCCGGCGTGGAGCGCATCAAGATCAAGACGCCTTTGCCTGCCGTACGGGTCGGGCGATTGCCGAAATGGCGGCTGGCCAATGGCCATAGCAGTAAGGCCACCACCAGACTGCCGACGGTGCCCATCAGTCCCAGTAGCAAGGTATTGCCGATGGCGGGCAGGAGGTCGGGGATGTCGCCAAACCACTGCCAGAGTTCGTTCCAGTTCCCTTCGAGTAGAGGTTTCGGCCATAGGTCGACACTCACGAATCGCCACAGCAGCGCGCCGTCGATATCCGGCCAGGGGCCGAGCAGGAAAAGACTCCCCAGCGCGATCCAGGGCAGCAGGCGGCGGTGTCCCCATAGATGCAGCGAGGCGATCATGAGATAAAACATCCACAGCAAGGCACCGGCTTCGGAGTAGCGCCCCTCGCGGAAGGCGCTTTCCAGATGGAAACCTAGTGTCGGCAGACCCACGAAGCCTAGTAGCACGCTCGAGCGCATGGCGCATTCGAAGCGATAGCGGGTATAGCCCGAGAGTCTCGACCAGACCATGGGCAACTCGGCATACACGAAGCGCGAAAGACGGCTCACGCCTTCGGGCAGAGCGTCGACCGGCGCACGTGGCGTGAGTTCGAGGATCTCGGCGTAGACCTTGGCGAAGATGCCGGCGTAGGGAATCGTCAAGGCGGCGATGGCGGTGACGGCGGAAAGACCGAAGACCTGCAGCAGGAGTAGCGCCCAGAACAGCTCGTGGATAGCGCGCACGAATGCGCAACCACCGCGTAGCAGGCGTGAACGCGAGAAGAGCAAGGCCAGCGGGAAGCCCAGCACCACGCCGAGTAGCGTCCCCCACAGCGCAAACCCGATGGTCAGGGCGATGGCATGGGGCAGTGACTCGGTCGCCAGGATGTCGGGATGCACCAAGCCGCTGAGCATGCGCCCCAGCTCGGCCCAAGGATCGTGGGTGGTGATCGCGAGATCGGCGAATGGTAGTAATACCAGACACAGTACAATCAGTCCCAACGAGCGCCGAGCGAGGCGTAGATTGAGGGAGTCCCCGGCGAGTAGT
>NZ_JARANX010000013.1:0-68259 GCF_029889785.1 Chromohalobacter sp. 48-RD10
ATCCCATGCCGAACTCAGCAGTGAAACCGCTTAGCGCCGATGGTAGTGTGGGGCTTCCCCATGCGAGAGTAGGTCATCGTCAGGCATTTATTTCGAACCCCGGCCATTGGTCGGGGTTCATTCATTGAGGGCCTTCCCCTGGAGAGCCGCGGAGCGCCGCCCGGCGGAAGGCCGCCCCGGTCATTATCAGGCATTTAGTTCGACACCCCCGGCCAGTTGGTCGGGGGTGTCGTCGTTTGGGGCCGGAAAAATGCTGCAGGTTAGAAAAGCTGTGGGCGCACTCTGCGGCTAAGCTTGTCGCCTGACAGCGTAATTTATTGCGCTTTAGTCGGCTATGCTCCCCTGGCGGAGCGCATTTCGATAGAATGGCGTTTTTTCCCGACGGGGATGATCAGAATGACGATTGGTGATCTGATCCGTTTGCTGAGCGACGGTGAGTATCACTCCGGCGAACAATTGGGCGAGCAACTGGGCGTTTCACGCACAGCGGTCTGGAAGCAACTCAAGAAGCTGGAGAAAATGGGATTGCAGTTGGAGGCGGTGAAAGGGCAGGGATATCGTTTGTCCGAGCCGCTCGACCTGTTGTCCGGGCCGGCTATCATAGAGCGCCTGCCTGCAGAGCCGCGTCATCATTTGACCCGCCTTTTCGTCGAAGATGCGCTGCCTTCAACCAACACCTTTCTGCGCGAACGCTTTCAGCAGCACGCGGGGCATGCCGAGGTGTGCTTGGCAGAGAGCCAGAGTGAAGGGCGTGGACGACGCGGTCGTCATTGGATTTGTCCCTGGGGAGGTGGTTTGCTGTTCTCGCTGGGCTGGCGTTTCGATGAAGGCGCATCCGCGCTGGAAGGCTTGAGCCTGGCCGTGGGCGTAGTGCTAGCCGAAGTGCTCGAGGGCCTATCCGTGCCTGTGGCGCTGAAATGGCCAAATGACCTTTTGATGCGCCGGGATGTGGGCACTGCGAAGTTGGCAGGCATCCTGCTGGAAGTGAGTGGCGATGTTGCCGGCCCCTGTGAGGTGGTCATCGGCATTGGGCTGAATGTGGCTTTGCTTGAATCGGCACGAAACCGCGTGGAACAGCCCGTTGCGGCCCTGCATGACGTCAGGCCCGACGTTTCGCGCAATGCGCTGTCCGCGTCGCTGGTAGAGGCTTTGCTGGGAATGTTGCCTCTTTTCGAGCAACATGGCTTCGAGCCGTGGCGTGATGCCTGGAATCGTCGCAATGCCTATGCAGGGCGCGAGGTGGATGTCGCTCAGGGTGGGCGCACCTATACGGCTGTTGCCGGGGATGTGGATGCCACCGGGAATTTGCGAGTCAATGTGAATGGGGAAGCCCGGCTATTGGCCGGTGGTGAAATCAGCTTGCGCGCGCGCTCATGATTTTGGATCTCGATATCGGCAATACCTTGTCGAAATGGCGTCTGAAAGATGTTGCGAGCAGTGAAATTCGCTCTCGCGGGGCTGTCTGGACGCGGGAAGAGTGGCGGCCTGGTGCCGACATACCAGATCTCGATGTGGTAGAGGCTGTGCGTATCTCGAGCGTTGCGCGAGAATCCGTACTGCGCGATACCGTGACATTACTTCGGCGCCAGGTCGGTGTGGTGCACGTGGCGCGCTCGACTCCCGAAGCACTTGGTGTCAGCTGCGGTTATGATGAGCCCGAACGTCTTGGCGTCGACCGTTGGATGGGGGCGCTGGCCGGCTATCAGCTGACTGGGGGCTGTTGCAGTGTCGATTGCGGCAGCGCGATCACCATGGATTTTGTGTTGCCCGGTGGTCGCCATCTGGGGGGGTATATCATCCCCGGCCTGCGCTTGATGAAAGAAAGCCTCAAGCTGGGGACGCGTAATGTGGCCATTGACCCTGACAGTGAAGCAGATGAGCTATTGGCACCAGGGCGCAACACGGTTGAGGCGGTCAATCACGGGATCTACATGTCGGCAGTCAGCGCTGTTAATCGTATTTATAGCGAAGTATGTGACCGGGAAGGCGTTGCATTACCTCTGCTCTTGACTGGGGGAGATGCCCGGGTAGTGTCACGTGGACTGCGTATCCCGCATGCAGTATGGCCGGACATGGTCTATGCAGGGCTTGAAACATGCTACCCACTGACGGCGGCGGAGCGCGCTGGTCGGTTGGCCGGGGCGCCGTTGCCACCCCCTGTTCCTCCTCTGGAAAAAGTTAGGGCTGGGCTTGCATTCTCAATGCTGCTTTGACATACTGCTGCGCGGTTCGATTCGACAGGGTTATGGAAAAAGCATTGTAAATTAAGTGCTTGACACAGTTCTCAAAACCCGTAGAATTTATCGCCGCGTTGGAGGGGTTCCCGAGTGGCCAAAGGGAGCAGACTGTAAATCTGCCGCGCAAGCTTCGAAGGTTCGAATCCTTCCCCCTCCACCAGATTAGATGCTTGACCGCCAGCCTTAGGGCGCAAGCGAAGAGTGGGCAGGCGGGCATAGTTCAATGGTAGAACCTCAGCCTTCCAAGCTGATGATGCGGGTTCGATCCCCGCTGTCCGCTCCAAGTTAAGCTCATGTAGCTCAGGGGTAGAGCACACCCTTGGTAAGGGTGAGGTCGACGGTTCAAATCCGTCCATGAGCTCCATTATTGGGCGAGGCTGGCTTCTCGTCTTGAGGAATGCAGCTGGGTTGCCTTCCTGGTTGTAGTTAGCTATCATGGCGCGCGCTGTAGAAAAGCCTACCAGCAAAGCGCCAGGTTGCAGAGTATAGGCCAGTAGCTCAATTGGCAGAGCAGCGGTCTCCAAAACCGCAGGTTGGGGGTTCGAGTCCCTCCTGGCCTGCCAGCCTTCCTCAGTGCTGGTTCTTCCTTTATTCTTTCTTGTTACGCTTGCCGCGCCTTAGGAGATCCTTTTCCATGAAACAAAGCGCCGAGGTGCAAGAGTCGCGTTTCGATGTCGCTAGATGGGCGGTTGCCGTCGTTCTTGTCGTTCTAGCGGTGGCAGGCAATGCTTATTTTGCCGATCAAGCGCTGCTGTATCGCGTGCTCGGTGTCGTGGTGCTTGGTGTAGCCGCTGCGGCGGTGGCATTGACCACGACCAAAGGGCGTGCGCTGACCGAGTTGGCGCGCGGGTCGCGTAAAGAAATTCAGCGCGTAGTGTGGCCGACGCGCCCCGAGACGATTCAGACCACCGCGATCGTCTTAGTGGCCGTAGTGTTGGTCGGCATTCTGCTATGGCTGATCGATACGCTTCTCGGCTGGGCCATGTCCGGCATCATAGGTTAGGAGTTTTCATGTCCAAGCGTTGGTACGTCATCCACGCCTACTCGGGTTTCGAAAAGCATGTGATGCGTTCTCTTCATGAGCGCATCAAGATGTATGGCATGGAAGACCAGTTTGGAGAAATTCTGGTGCCGACCGAAGAAGTCGTCGAGATGCGTGACGGCAAGCGTCGCAAGAGCGAGCGAAAGTTCTATCCCGGCTACGTGCTTGTCGAGATGGAAATGACCGACGCCACTTGGCACTTGGTGAATGAGACGCCGCGTGTCATGGGGTTCATTGGCGGTACGCCGGAAAAGCCGGCACCGATTACGCAAAAAGAAGCCGATGGCATCTTGCGTCGTGTGCAGGACGGTACGGACAAGCCGCGTCCCAAGACGCTCTTTGATCCAGGCGAAACCGTGCGTGTCGTAGATGGGCCTTTTGCCGATTTCAACGGTGTGGTGGAAGAAGTCAACTACGAGAAGAGCCGCTTGCATGTCAGCGTGCTGATCTTCGGGCGCTCGACGCCTGTCGAGCTCGAGTTTGCTCAGGTCGAAAAAGAATGAATTCAAGACGCCGGCTCGGTAGAAGCCGGTGTATGTCGTAGAGGTCCTAGGGCCTCTTTGAAATGGGGAGCCGCAAGGCGTTACCACCCAACTGGAGTCCAATATGGCGAAAAAAGTACAGGCCTATGTCAAGCTGCAGGTCGCAGCAGGTAAGGCCAATCCGAGTCCCCCCGTGGGCCCTGCGCTGGGTCAGCACGGCGTCAATATCATGGAGTTCTGCAAGACGTTCAATGCCGAAACTCAGGACATTGAGCCGGGCCTCCCAACGCCGGTCGTGATCACGGTCTATTCTGATCGTAGCTTCACGTTCATCACCAAGACGCCGCCCGCAGCAGTGCTGTTGAAGAAAGCGGCAGGAATCAAGACTGGCTCTGGTGTGCCGAACAAGACCAAGGTCGGTGCCGTGACACGTGAGCAGCTGGAAGAGATTGCCCAGACCAAGGAGCCCGATTTGACGGCTTCCGACCTTGATGCGGCTGTCCGCACCATTGCAGGCAGTGCCCGTAGCATGGGCCTCAACGTGGAGGGTCTCTGATCATGGCCAAGCTTACCAAGCGCGCGCAGATGCTCAGCGAAAAGGTCGACAATTCCAAGGTGTATAACCTGGAAGAAGCTGTCGCCCTATTGTCTGAAGTATCCGCGGTCAAGTTCAAAGAATCCGTCGAAGTATCAATCAACCTCGGCGTTGACCCGCGTAAATCCGACCAGGTCGTGCGTGGCGCTACTGTCATGCCGAACGGTACGGGCAAGACCGCCCGTGTCGCTGTCTTTGCGCAAGGCGCTGCTGCCGATGCCGCGACAGAGGCAGGTGCCGATGTCGTAGGGATGGACGAGCTGGCGGCAGATGTCAAAAAAGGCAATATGGATTTCGATGTAGTGGTGGCTGCACCGGACGCCATGCGTGTCGTTGGACAGCTGGGCCAGATCCTCGGTCCGCGTGGCCTGATGCCCAACCCCAAGGTCGGCACCGTAACGCCGGACGTCGCCACTGCCGTGAAGAACGCGAAGGCAGGCCAGGTTCGCTTTCGTACCGACAAGAACGGCATCATTCATGCCGCTATCGGTAAGGTGGATTTCGACGCCAATGCTATCAAGGGCAACCTCGATGCATTGATCGGTGACCTGAAGCGTCTCAAGCCGAGTACGTCCAAGGGCATCTACTTCAAGAAAATTACCCTGTCCACTACCATGGGGCCAGGGTTGACCGTGGATCACACGCCCTTCGTGTGAGTCGCGGGAAAGGCAGTAACTTTGCGGTCCCCGTGCACAGCGTCTAGGCGTGGCGGCGGGGCACCGTCAAAGACCGCAGGTGCCAAGCTTCGTCGAACGAGCATGGCTTAATGGACCTCAAAAGCCGCCTGCGCAGATGGTGTGGCCGCCAGTCTTCTGGTGAGCACCATCACCCCGGCCCCCTCTCGTGACAAGCGAAGATGGGGGAGATGGTAACCACTGGAACGCCCTGAAAGGCGTCCGGTACGAAGGAGTGATCACTGTGCCATTAGCACTCGAAGGCAAGAAAGCGATCGTTGCCGAGGTCAGTGAAGCCGCACAAGATGCGCTCTCCGTCGTCGTTGCCGATTCTCGCGGTGTGGCGGAAAGCGCCATGACTGAACTGCGCAAGCAGGCTCGCGAGAATGGCGTGCAAGTTCGTGTTGTGCGCAACACATTGGCACGCCGCGCCCTTGAAGGTACTCCTTGGGAGTGCCTCAACGAGACGTTCTCGGGTCCGACCATGTTGGCCTTTTCCTATGAGCATCCGGGCGCTGCCGCTCGTTTGTTCAAGGAGTTCGCCAAGAATGAGAAAGATTTCGAGATTAAGGCGCTGGCATACGAAGGTGAGTTCATCCCGGCTTCCGGCCTTGATCGCCTGGCGACGCTGCCGACACATGATGAAGCCATCGCCAAGCTGATGTCCGTCATGAAGGAAGCATCGGCTGGTAAGTTGGCTCGTACACTCGCTGCGTTGCGTGACCAGAAGCAGGAAGAAGCCGCCTAAGGGCAGGTTGAACCGACTGGCACGAACCCTGTATCAATGAGCGCTCATGACATGAGGCTCCCGCAAAGTTAGGAATTTGACAATGGCACTGACTCAAGAAGATATCATCAACGCTGTCGCCGAAATGTCCGTCATGGAAGTGGCTGAGTTGGTTTCTGCGATGGAAGAGAAGTTCGGTGTTTCTGCGGCCGCTGCTGTCGTGGCTGGCCCAAGTGGTGGCGAAGGCGAAGAAGCTGAAGAACAGACCGAGTTTGACCTGGTGCTGGCTGAAGCTGGTGATAAGAAGGTCAACGTCATCAAAGTGGTCCGTGAGATCACTGGCCTGGGTCTCAAAGAAGCCAAGGCAGCCGTCGACGGCGTCCCGGCAACCCTCAAGGAAGGCATGTCCAAGGAAGATGGCGACGAAGCCAAGACCAAGTTGGAAGAAGCTGGCGCATCCGTGGAACTCAAGTAACTCCGGTGACCATGGCTTTACGCGCTGCGTAAGCTTCATGGCTGGCGGCGGGTTTTCCCGCTGCCGGCCTTTTTCTGTTGCTGCTAGCCAGAATGTCACGTGTCTGACTAGACGAATTCCGACGGCGAGCTCTCGTAAGGGCTTGCCGTCAGCGCCTGATGGGAAGTCCCTTCAGGCGGCGCCGACCACGCACCGGTCACCCAAGGTGAACAAGCTGGGGAATACAGATGGCTTACTCATACACTGAGAAAAAACGCATCCGCAAGGATTTCGGCAAACTGCCACAAGTGATGGATGTGCCTTACCTGCTGGCCATTCAGCTTGATTCCTACTACGACTTCCTCCAGCAGGACCGGGCTATCGAAGAACGCCTTGACGTCGGCTTGCATGCTGCTTTCAAGTCCGTGTTCCCTATCGAGAGCTTTTCCGGCAATGCCGCTCTCGAGTATGTCAGCTACCGCTTTGGCACGTCGGCGTTCGACGTCAAGGAATGCCAACTGCGTGGTGTGACTTATTCGGCGCCGCTGCGGGTCAAGGTGCGCTTGATCATCTACGATAAGGACTCGTCCAACAAGGCGATCAAGGACATTAAAGAGCAGGAAGTCTACATGGGGGAAATCCCCTTGATGACCGAAAACGGTACCTTCGTTGTCAACGGTACCGAACGTGTCATCGTCTCCCAGCTCCATCGCTCGCCGGGTGTGTTCTTCGACCATGACAAGGGCAAGAGTCACACGTCCGGCAAGCTGCTGTACTCCGCGCGAATTATCCCGTATCGCGGTTCATGGCTGGATTTCGAGTTCGATCCCAAGGACAACGTCTACGTCCGCATCGATCGTCGCCGCAAGCTGCCGGCTACGGTGTTGCTGCGCGCGCTGGGCATGAGTGCCGAGGAGATCCTCGAGACGTTCTTCGACACCAGCACCTTCCATGTCGAGAAGAAAGGGTTCAGCGTCGAGCTGGTGCCGTCACGGCTGCGTGGCGAGACGGCGACCTTCGATATCCAAGATGGCGAGGGCAACGTCATCGTCGAGGAAGGTCGTCGCATTACCCAGAAACATATTCGCCAGATGGAAAAAGCCGGCCTCGAGCGCCTCGATGTGCCGATGGAGTACCTGTTCGGCAAGACGCTGGCCAAGGATCAGGTCGATCCGAATACCGGTGAGCTGGTATGCGAATGCAATACGGAAATCACCCCCGAGCTGCTTGAAACGCTCGGCCAGGCGGGCATCACCACGCTCGAGACGTTGTACACCAACGATCTCGACGCGGGCTCGTTCGTCTCCGATACGTTGAAGATTGACACCACGCGCTCTCCACTCGAGGCGCTGGTGGAGATCTATCGCATGATGCGCCCCGGAGAGCCGCCGACCAAGGAAGCGGCCGAGACGCTGTTCCATAACTTGTTCTTCACCGAGGATCGCTACGACCTTTCGGGCGTCGGTCGCATGAAGTTCAACCGCCGTCTGCGTCACGAAGGGGATACAGGTTCCGGGATTCTCGATAACCAGGACATCCTTGATGTTCTCCGCGAGCTGATCAATATCCGTAACGGTTTTGGTGACGTCGATGATATCGACCACCTGGGCAACCGCCGTATTCGTTGCGTTGGCGAGATGGCGGAAAACCAGTTCCGCGTCGGTCTGGTGCGTGTCGAGCGCGCGGTCAAGGAACGTCTCTCCATGGCCGAGAGCGAAGGCTTGATGCCGCAGGATCTGATCAATGCCAAGCCGGTGGCGGCCGCAGTGAAGGAGTTCTTCGGCTCCTCGCAGCTGTCCCAGTTCATGGACCAGAATAATCCGCTCTCCGAGGTCACGCACAAGCGTCGTGTGTCCGCGCTTGGGCCGGGTGGTCTGACCCGTGAGCGTGCCGGCTTCGAAGTGCGTGACGTGCATGCCACGCACTACGGCCGTCTTTGCCCGATCGAGACGCCGGAAGGCCCTAACATCGGCTTGATCAACTCGCTGGCGACCTACAGTCACACCAATAGCTACGGCTTCCTGGAAACGCCGTATCGCAGGGTAGATGATCGTCAGATCACCGATGACGTCGTGCACTTGTCGGCCATTGAGGAAGGTGACTTCATCATCGCCCAGGCCTCGGCGACGGTGGACGAGAACGGCAAGCTGGTCGACGATCTGGTGCAGGTACGTCACAGGGGCGAGACCACCTTCATGGCGCCGGACAAGGTCACGTTGATGGACGTGTCGCCGCGTCAGGTGGTGTCCGTGGCCGCAGCGTTGATTCCGTTCCTCGAACACGATGACGCCAACCGTGCCTTGATGGGCTCGAACATGCAGCGTCAGGCTGTCCCGACCCTACGTGCCGAGAAGCCGTTGGTTGGCACGGGCATGGAGCGTTTCGTTGCTCGTGACTCCGGTGTCTGTGCGATCGCGCGCCGCGGCGGGGTGATCGACTCGGTCGATGCCAAACGCATCGTGGTACGCATCAATGAAGATGAGATCATTGGCGGTGAAGCTGGCGTCGATATCTATAACCTGACCAAGTACTTGCGTTCCAACCAGAATACCTGCATGAACCAGCGCCCGATCGTACGCCCGGGCGATACCGTGGCAAACGGTGATATCCTGGCCGACGGGCCTTCCGTCGACATGGGGGATCTGGCGCTGGGTCAGAACATGCGCATGGCGTTCATGCCGTGGAACGGTTACAACTTCGAGGACTCCATCCTCATCTCGGAGCGTGTAGTCGAGGAAGACCGCTTCACCAGCATCCATATCCAGGAGCTGACCTGCGTGTCTCGCGATACCAAGCTGGGTGCCGAGGAGATTTCCTCGGACATTCCCAACGTCGGTGAAGCGGCACTTGGAAAGCTCGACGATGCAGGTATCGTCTATATCGGTGCCGAGGTCGGCCCTGGCGATATCCTGGTCGGCAAGGTCACGCCCAAGGGCGAAACCCAGCTGACGCCGGAAGAAAAACTGCTACGTGCGATCTTCGGTGAGAAGGCGTCCGACGTGAAGGACACCTCGCTGCGCGCGCCGACGGGTATGAAGGGCACGATCATCGATGTGCAGGTCTTCACTCGCGATGGCGTCGACAAGGATTCGCGCGCGCTCTCTATCGAGCAAAGCCAGCTTGATGAAGTACGCAAAGATCTTCAGGAAACGTACCGCATCGCCGAAGAAGCCACCTTCGAGCGCCTCAAGCGCACCTTGCTCGGTCAGCCGGTCAATGGCGGTCCTAAGCTCAAGAAAGGTGACGTTCTCGATGAAGCTTACCTCGACGAGCTACCACGCAGCCAGTGGTTCAAGCTGCGCATGCAGGACGAGGCGCTCAACGAGCTCTTGGCTCAGGCCGATGAGCAGCTGGAAACACGTCGCAAGGAGATGGACGAACGTTTCGAGGACAAGAAGCGCAAGCTGACTCAGGGCGACGACTTGGCGCCGGGCGTGCTCAAGATCGTCAAGGTCTATCTCGCCGTGAAGCGTCGCATCCAGTCCGGCGATAAGATGGCCGGCCGTCACGGTAACAAGGGTGTCATTTCATCGATCATGCCTGTCGAGGACATGCCATTCGATGACAATGGCGAGCCGGTCGACCTAGTGCTCAATCCGTTGGGTGTGCCCTCGCGCATGAACGTCGGTCAGGTTCTTGAGACACACCTGGGCATGGCGGCCTGGGGACTCGGGGTGAGGATCAACGAGATGTTGCGCGGTGCCCGCCAGCAGCAGATGGCGGAGATTCGCGACTTCCTGGGGCAAGTGTACAACACCGCCGAGACGCGCCAGGAGGATATCGACTCGCTCAGCGATGACGAGATCATCACCCTGGCGAAGAATCTGCGCAATGGCGTGCCGGTGTCGACGCCGGTCTTCGATGGTGCCAAGGAGCACGAGATCAAGCATCTCCTGAGCCTGGCCAACCTGCCGGATTCCGGTCAGATGACGCTCTATGACGGGCGTACGGGGGAAACCTTCGATCGTTCCGTGACGGTGGGCTATATGTACATGCTCAAGCTCAACCACCTGGTCGACGACAAGATGCACGCCCGTTCCACCGGCTCGTACTCGCTGGTGACCCAGCAACCGCTGGGCGGTAAGGCGCAGTTCGGCGGACAACGCTTCGGTGAGATGGAGGTCTGGGCGCTGGAAGCCTATGGCGCGGCCTATACCTTGCAGGAAATGCTGACCGTCAAGTCCGACGACGTGGAAGGCCGTACCAAGATGTACAAGAACATCGTCGACGGCGACCACTCGATGCAGGCAGGCATGCCGGAATCCTTCAACGTATTGGTGAAGGAAATCCGCTCGCTGGGTATTGATATCGAGCTGGAAGGCTGAGCGTTTCACGCTGACGAATGACGGTCCGCGGGGCCTCTAGAGGCCCCGCTCATGACAACTCCGCTACGGAGCCGACCCCATGAAAGATTTGGTGAAAGTCCTCAAATCGCAGGCACAGTCCGAAGAATTCGATGCGATCAAGATTACGCTCGCGTCGCCGGACTTGATCCGCTCTTGGTCCTATGGCGAGGTCAAAAAGCCTGAGACCATCAACTACCGTACGTTCAAGCCTGAGCGTGATGGCCTGTTCTGCGCCAAGATCTTCGGTCCGGTCAAGGATTACGAGTGCTTGTGCGGTAAGTACAAGCGCATGAAGCATCGTGGCATCATTTGCGAAAAGTGCGGCGTCGAGGTCACTAAGGCCGCTGTGCGCCGCGAGCGTATGGGTCATATCGAACTGGCTGCGCCGGTGGCGCATATTTGGTTCCTCAAGTCGCTGCCGTCACGCATCGGCTTGTTCCTGGACATGACCCTGCGCGATATCGAGCGTGTGCTCTATTTCGAGAGCTTCATGGTCATCGATCCAGGCATGACCACGCTTGAGCGCGGCCAGCTGCTTAGCGATGAGCAGTACTTCGAAGCGTTGGAAGAATTCGGCGACGACTTCGATGCCCGCATGGGTGCCGAAGCCGTACAGGCGTTGCTCAATGATGTCGATCTCGAAGAAGAGATCGAGCGCCTGCGCGAAGAAGTTCCGCAGACCAACTCCGAAACCAAGATCAAGAAGCTTTCCAAGCGCTTGAAACTGCTGGAAGCCTTCTACAAGTCCGGCAACGACCCGGCGTGGATGATCATGGAAGTGCTACCGGTACTTCCGCCGGATCTGCGTCCGTTGGTGCCGCTGGACGGCGGTCGTTTCGCGACCTCGGATCTCAACGATCTGTATCGCCGCGTGATCAACCGCAACAACCGCCTGAAACGCCTGCTCGATCTCAATGCGCCGGATATCATCGTACGCAACGAGAAGCGGATGCTGCAGGAATCTGTCGATGCGCTGCTCGACAACGGTCGTCGCGGCCGTGCCATCACTGGTTCCAATAAGCGTCCGTTGAAGTCGCTGGCCGACATGATCAAGGGCAAGCAGGGGCGTTTTCGCCAGAACCTGCTGGGCAAGCGTGTCGATTACTCCGGCCGTTCCGTCATCACCGTCGGTCCGACCCTGCGCCTGCACCAGTGCGGTTTGCCCAAGAAGATGGCGCTTGAGCTATTCAAACCGTTCATCTACTCCAGGCTACAAGCGAACGGCCAAGCGTCGACCATCAAGGCCGCCAAGAAGATGGTCGAGCGCGAGCTACCGGAAGTGTGGGACATCCTCGCCGATGTCATCCGCGAGCATCCGGTCATGCTCAACCGTGCCCCGACGCTGCACCGCTTGGGTATCCAGGCCTTCGAACCGTTGTTGATCGAAGGCAAGGCGATCCAACTGCATCCGTTGGTGTGCGCGGCGTATAACGCCGACTTCGACGGCGATCAGATGGCCGTACACGTTCCGTTGACGCTGGAAGCGCAGCTCGAGGCGCGGACGCTGATGATGGCCACTAACAATGTGCTGTCGCCAGCTAACGGCGAGCCCATCATCGTACCGTCCCAGGACGTCGTGCTGGGTCTATATTACATGACCCGCGAGAAGGTCAATGCCAAGGGCGAAGGCATGGTTTTCTCCAATCTCGACGAAGTCGAGCGTGCGTTCGGGACCGAGAGTGTGTCGATGCATGCGCGTGTCAAGGTACGGCTCACCGAATACGACCGGGACGATGAAGACGGTGAACTGAAAGGCAAGACCTCGCTTCGCGATACGACGGTGGGGCGTGCCTTGTTGTTCCGTATCCTTCCCAATGGGATGCCTTACGAGCTTGTTGATCAGCCGATGAAGAAGAAGGCGATTTCCGGCTTGATCAACGCCGTCTATCGTCGTGTGGGGCTCAAGGATACGGTCATCTTCGCCGACCAGTTGATGTATACCGGGTTCCGTCTGGCGACTTGGTCGGGTGCATCGATCGGGGTCAATGACTTCGTCATTCCCGACTCGAAGAGGGAAATCGTCGACGGCGCCGAGGAAGAGGTCAAGGAAATCGAAGACCAGTTCTCCTCTGGTCTGGTGACTGCGGGCGAGAAGTACAACAAGGTCATCGATATCTGGGCCAAGGCCAACGACAAGGTCGCTAAGGCGATGATGTCGGGAATCTCCAAGGAGGTCGTCACCGACCGTAATGGCGAGCAGGTCGAGCAGGACTCCTTCAATAGCGTCTTCATCATGGCCGACTCCGGGGCTCGCGGTAGTGCCGCTCAGATCCGCCAGTTGGCAGGGATGCGCGGGCTTATGGCGAAGCCGGATGGCTCGATCATCGAGACGCCGATCACTGCCAACTTCCGTGAAGGCCTGAACGTACTGCAGTACTTCATCTCGACGCACGGCGCTCGTAAAGGGTTGGCGGATACGGCACTCAAGACCGCCAACTCTGGTTACCTGACGCGTCGACTGGTGGACGTGTCTCAGGATCTGGTAGTGACCGAAGAGGACTGCGGTACCTATGAAGGGTTGACGGTACATCCGGTCATCGAGGGCGGTGACATTATCGTCTCGCTGGCACAGCGTGTACTGGGTCGCATCGTGGCGCAGGACGTTGTTGATGCGCAGACCGAGGAGGTGTTGATCCCGCGCGGTACCCTGCTTGACGAAGCCTGGTGTGCCGAACTCGATACCATGGGTGTCGACGAGATCATCGTGCGCAGTGCCATCACCTGCGAAACGGCACACGGTGTGTGCTCGGCGTGCTATGGCCGTGACTTGGCGCGTGGCCATCAGGTCAACACCGGCGAGGCCGTCGGTGTCATCGCAGCGCAGTCGATCGGTGAGCCGGGTACCCAGCTCACCATGCGTACTTTCCACATCGGGGGGGCTGCATCGCGTGCCTCGGCCGTCGATAGCGTTCAGGTCAAACACGGCGGCACGGTGCGCCTGCATAACATCAAGCATGTTGAGCGCAATGACGGCAAGCTCATCGTTGTGTCTCGCTCGAGTGCCCTGGCCGTTGCTGACGAGCATGGTCGCGAACGTGAGTACTACAAGTTGCCGTATGGTGCCGAGCTGTCGGTGCGCGACGGCGACATGGTCGATGGCGGGACGCCGGTCGCCAAGTGGGATCCGCATACTCACCCGGTTGTGGCCGAGGTCACGGGCCGGGTCCAGTTCAGCGATATGGAAGAAGGCAGCACTATCCACCGTAGCGTGGACGAGATGACCGGCCTGTCGAATATCGAGGTGATCGAGACCGCCGCGCGCCCAACTTCCGGCCGTGACAAGCGCCCGATGATCATGCTGCTCGACGAAAATGGTGAGTATGTCACGCTGCCGGGCTCCAATACTCCGGTGCAGTACATGCTGCCTGGCAAGGCCATCATCGCCGGTGAAAACGGCGATCAGGTTGGGGTCGGTGAGGTTATCGCGCGTATCCCGGTTGAAGCGTCCGGTAACAAGGACATTACCGGCGGGCTGCCGCGTGTCGCCGACTTGTTCGAGGCACGCAAGCCTAAGGAACCAGCGATTCTGGCCGAGGTCACCGGGACCATCAGCTTTGGCAAGGAAACCAAGGGCAAACGTCGCCTGACGGTCACGCCTGAAGAAGGTGAACCGGTCGAGATGCTGATCCCCAAAGGGCGTCAGATCGGCGTGTTCGAAGGCGAGACGGTGGAGAAAGGCGAGGTCATCTCCGAGGGTCCCAGTAATCCTCACGATATTCTACGCCTGCTCGGGACCGCGGAACTGGCCAAGTACATCACGGTCGAGATCCAGGACGTCTATCGCCTGCAGGGTGTGGTTATCGATGACAAGCACATCGAAGTGATCGTGCGCCAGATGCTGCGTAAGGTGGAAATCACCGATGCCGGGGATTCTTCCTTCATTACCGGCGATCAGGCGGAGTATGTCCGCGTCCTCGAGGAAAACGCACGCCTGGCCCAAGAAGGCAAGTTCCCGGCCAAATGCGAGCGTCTGCTGCTGGGTATCACCAAGGCAAGCCTGGCAACCGAGTCGTTCATCTCGGCGGCATCGTTCCAGGAAACCACCCGCGTATTGACCGAGGCGGCGGTCTCCGGCAAGCGCGATTATCTGCGCGGCCTCAAGGAAAACGTTGTGGTGGGTCGCTTGGTGCCGGCCGGAACCGGCTTGGCGCATCACGCCGAGCGGCGTCGCAAGCGTGAAGATGATGAGCACACGGTCAATCCGTCGGCCTCCGATGTCGAACAGGAGCTGGGCGCACAGCTCACCGCGCTGGACGCCGACGACGAAGACCTCTAGGCGTATGCCGTCAAGTCCGGCGCCCACGTGGTGGCGGACTTGACGAGGCTCGTCGCCAGACATTAGAATGCGCTGCCTTTAACAGTGGGGTGGGTACGTCCTGTCCCAATGTTGAAAGGTTTGGCAACCATTGGAGTCAGCTACAGATATGGCAACGATCAATCAGCTCGTGCGCAAGCCGCGCAAGCGCCCGGCCGCCAAGAGCGACGTGCCGGCGCTGCAGTCTTGCCCGCAAAAGCGCGGGGTTTGCACCCGTGTCTACACTACCACTCCGAAGAAGCCGAACTCGGCGCTTCGTAAGGTTTGCCGCGTGCGCCTGACGAATGGCTACGAAGTCGCTTCCTATATCGGTGGTGAAGGTCACAACCTGCAGGAACACTCCGTGGTCCTGATCCGCGGCGGTCGTGTAAAAGACTTGCCGGGTGTGCGTTATCACACCGTTCGCGGTGCGCTGGATACTTCCGGTGTTCAGAATCGCCGTCAGGGCCGTTCCAAGTACGGTACCAAGCGTCCCAAGTCTTGATCGCTGAGCGATCAAGACATCAACTACTACCGGTCAGATAAGAGTAAGGTCGAGCGCGCGATGCGTCGTCTCGAGTTTACCTGAAGGACCCTTCGAAACGAGGGCTTATCATGCCTAGAAGAAGAGTTGTCGCCAAACGCGAAATCCTCCCGGATCCGAAATTCGGAAGTGAGCGTCTGGCCAAGTTCATGAACCACCTGATGATCAGCGGCAAGAAATCTGTAGCTGAGCGCATTGTCTACGGTGCGCTGGACAGGGTTGCCGAACGTAACAAAGATGAGCCGCTGGAAACCTTCGACAAGGCGCTGGAAACAATCCAGCCGATGGTTGAGGTCAAGTCTCGCCGCGTTGGCGGTGCGACCTATCAGGTGCCCGTGGAAGTCCGTCCTTCTCGCCGTCAGGCCCTGGCCATGCGCTGGCTGGTGGATGCGGCGCGCAGTCGTGGTGAGAAGACCATGGTGCAGCGCCTCGCTGGCGAAATGCTGGACGCCGCCGAAGGCAAGGGTGCTGCTGTGAAGAAGCGTGAAGACGTGCATCGCATGGCAGATGCCAACAAGGCCTTCTCTCACTACCGCTTCTAACCAACGGGGTATTCCATCGTGGCACGCAAGACTCCGCTTAATCGCTACCGTAATATCGGTATCGTGGCTCACGTCGACGCCGGGAAGACTACCACTACCGAGCGTGTCCTGTTCTATACTGGCCTGTCTCACAAGGTCGGCGAGGTGCATGATGGTGCCGCCACCATGGACTGGATGCAGCAGGAGCAGGAGCGTGGTATCACGATTACCTCCGCTGCGACCACTTGCTTCTGGCAGGGGATGAGCAAGCAGTTCGACGAGCATCGCATCAATATCATCGATACGCCGGGGCACGTCGACTTCACGATCGAAGTCGAGCGCTCCTTGCGCGTTCTCGACGGTGCCGTCGTCGTGCTTTGTGGTTCCTCCGGGGTTCAGCCGCAGACCGAAACGGTTTGGCGCCAGGCCCACAAGTATGAAGTTCCGCGCATGGTGTTCGTCAACAAGATGGACCGCGCCGGTGCCGATTACTTCATGGTACTCGACCAGCTCAAGCAAAAGCTGGGGGCCAATACGGTCCCGATCCAGATCAACTGGGGCGCGGAAGATAACTTCAAAGGGGTTGTCGACCTGATCCAGATGAAGGGGATCCTCTGGGATGAGGCCAATCATGGCATGAACTATGAGCTCGTCGATATTCCCGATGAGCTCAAGGATACTGCTGCCAAGTACCGTGAGCAGATGGTCGAAGCCGCCGCCGAGGCGTCCGAAGAGCTGATGGACAAGTACCTCGAAGAGGGCGACCTTTCCGAGGCAGACATCAAGGCTGGCTTGCGTCGCCGTACCCTGGATAACGAGATCGTTCTGGTGACGTGCGGTAGCGCGTTCAAGAACAAGGGCGTCCAGGCGGTACTCGATGGCGTGATCGAATATATGCCGTCGCCGACCGAAGTCAAGGCTATCGAAGGTGAGCTTGACGATAAGGATGGCACCATCGCCACGCGTGAAGCGGACGATAAAGCGCCTTTTGCCGCGCTGGCCTTCAAGATCGCTACTGACCCGTTCGTGGGGACGCTGACCTTTATTCGCGTCTACTCGGGTGTGCTCAAGTCCGGTGATAGCATCTTCAATTCCGTGAAGAGCAAGAAGGAGCGCGTGGGCCGTATCGTCCAGATGCACTCCAATTCACGCGAGGAGATCAAGGAAGTCTATGCGGGCGACATCGCTGCCTGCATCGGGCTCAAGGATGTTACTACTGGCGACACTCTCTGTGATCTGCAGGACAAGATCATTCTTGAGCGCATGGAATTTCCGGATCCGGTGATCTCGGTCGCCGTGGAGCCGAAGTCCAAGCCCGACCAAGAGAAGATGGGGACCGCGCTGGGCAAGCTGGCTCAGGAAGATCCTTCTTTCCGCGTCAAATCCGATGAGGAAACCGGTCAGACGATCATTTCTGGCATGGGCGAGCTCCACCTCGACATCATCGTCGATCGTCTGCGTCGTGAATTCAAAGTCGACGCCAATATCGGTAAGCCTCAGGTAGCCTACCGCGAGACGGTTCGCGCCAGTGTCGAGCAGGAAGGCAAGTTCGTTCGTCAGTCGGGTGGTCGTGGTCAGTACGGTCACGTGCTGCTGCGCATTGAGCCGCTGACGCCCGAAGATAAAGGCGAAGACGAAGAAATGAACTTCAAGTTCGCCTCCGAAATCGTCGGTGGTGTGGTTCCCAAGGAATACGTGCCGGCCGTCGAGAAAGGGGCCTATGAGCAGCTGCAGAACGGTGTCATTGCGGGCTATCCGATGATTGACGTCAAGGTCACGCTGTTCGATGGTTCCTACCATGACGTGGACTCGAACGAGACTGCGTTCAAGGTTGCCTCTTCCATGGCGATCAAGGAAGGCGCGCCGAAGGCCAAGGGCGTGCTGCTGGAGCCGGTAATGAAGGTTGAGGTCGTGACTCCCGAAGAATTCATGGGGGACGTCATGGGCGACATTAACCGCCGCCGTGGCCTCGTTCAGGGCATGGAGGATTCGCCGTCTGGCAAGATTATCCGTGCCACGGTGCCGCTGGCTGAGATGTTCGGTTACGCGACCGATTTGCGCTCTCAGACCCAGGGCCGCGCAAGCTACACTATGGAGTTTGCGGATTACGAAGAGGCGCCCTCCAGCGTCGTTGAAGCCGTCATCAACCAGAATGGTTAACCGTTAGCTAACGTAAAGAGGTTATAGCAGTGGCTAAGGAAAAATTTGAACGTAACAAATCGCATATCAACGTCGGTACCATCGGTCACGTCGACCATGGCAAGACCACGCTGACTGCGGCACTGACTCGCGTTTCCGCAGAAGTTTTCGGCGGCGACTGGCGTGAATTCTCCACGATCGATAACGCGCCGGAAGAGCGTGAGCGCGGTATCACCATCGCGACGGCTCACGTCGAATACCAGTCCGAGGAGCGCCACTACGCGCACGTCGACTGCCCGGGGCACGCCGACTATGTCAAGAACATGATCACCGGCGCCGCGCAGATGGATGGCGCGATTCTGGTCTGTTCCGCGGCTGACGGCCCGATGCCGCAGACGCGTGAGCACATCCTGCTATCTCGTCAGGTTGGTGTTCCGAACATCGTCGTGTTCTTGAATAAGGCCGATATGGTCGACGACGCAGAGCTCCTCGAGCTGGTCGAAATGGAAGTTCGTGAACTCCTCAACGAGTACGACTTCCCGGGCGATGACTGCCCGATCATCACCGGCTCCGCTCTGATGGCGCTGGAAGGCAAGGATGACAACGGCATGGGTACCACCGCCGTTGCTAACCTCGTTCGTGCTATGGATGAGTACATTCCCGAGCCCGAACGTGCCATCGATCAGCCGTTCCTGATGCCGATCGAAGACGTGTTCTCGATTTCTGGTCGCGGTACCGTTGTGACTGGTCGTGTCGAGCGCGGCGTCGTCAAGAGCGGTTCAGACGTCGAGATCGTGGGTATGAAAGATACCGCCAAGACGACCGTTACTGGCGTTGAGATGTTCCGCAAGTTGCTCGACGAAGGTCGTGCTGGCGAGAACATTGGCGCGCTGTTGCGTGGCACCAAGCGTGACGACGTTGAGCGTGGCCAGGTGCTGGCCAAGCCGGGTACTATCACGCCCCACACTACCTTCGAAGCTGAAGTCTATGTGTTGTCCAAGGAAGAAGGCGGTCGTCACACGCCATTCTTCAAGGGCTATCGTCCGCAGTTTTACTTCCGGACCACGGACGTAACCGGAACCTGTGAGCTGCCGGAAGGCGTCGAAATGGTCATGCCGGGCGATAACGTCCAGATGACTGTGACGCTGATCGCGCCGATCGCCATGGAAGACGGCCTGCGCTTCGCGGTTCGCGAAGGTGGGCGTACCGTGGGAGCCGGTGTTGTCGCCAAGATCATCCAATAAGGGCTCCGTCCTTCGATGATCGAAGGGGGCTCCCTTGGGAGCCCCCTTTCTGTGCATGTTTGACAGTCACTGTCAGCCTGCCTATAATGCGCATCCTTTGAATGCGTGGGTAGACGGCTCGCGCCGTCGACATCCATTGGAGTTTAAGGCTAATGCAGAACCAAAAGATTCGCATTCGGTTGAAGGCCTTTGACCATCGCCTGATTGACCAGTCCGCGCAAGAAATCGTGGATACCGCGAAGCGTACCGGTGCTCAGGTCCGTGGTCCGATCCCGCTGCCGACTAATCGCGAGCGCTATACCGTATTGGTTTCGCCGCACGTCAACAAAGACGCGCGCGATCAGTACGAGATTCGCACTCACAAGCGTGTGCTCGACATTGTCGAACCCACGGAAAAAACCGTAGACGCGTTGATGAAGCTCGACCTCGCCGCTGGCGTGGATGTGCAAATCAAGCTCGACTGACCACACTAGTCACTAGCGGCTTTTCTATAAAGTCGTCACGCCGTGATGGCGTCACACAATGTGCTAGTGGAATGCTCTGGAAAGGGCAGCCATAGCGGGTGACAGCCCCGTACACTAAAGGAGACTGAACATGACTATCGGTTTGGTCGGTAAAAAGAGCGGCATGACCCGCATCTTTACCGAAAATGGCACCTCCGTGCCCGTAACCGTTATCGAGGTCGAGCCGAATCGCGTGACTCGCGTCAAGACTGTCGACACCGACGGTTATAGCGCGATTCAGGTGACTTCGGGATCCCGCAAGGCCAAGCATCTGACCAAGGCTGCCGCAGGGCAGTACGCCAAGTCAGGTGTCGAGGCCGGTCGTGCATTGATGGAGTTTCGCCTGGCAGAAGGCGAAGACGCTCCTGAAGTGGGCGGCAACATCACCGTATCCCTCTTTGAAGCCGGTCAGAAAGTCGATGTGACTGGCACCTCTAAAGGCAAGGGCTTCCAGGGCGCCGTCAAGCGCTGGAATTTCCGTACCCAAGACAATGGCCACGGCAACTCGCTTGCGCACCGCGCACCGGGCTCCATCGGTATGTGCCAGACGCCGGGTCGCGTCTTCAAGGGCAAGAAGATGGCCGGTCAGCTGGGCAATGAGCGCGTGACCGTCCAGAGCCTGGAAATAGTGCGCGTCGATGCCGAGCGTAACCTGCTTCTGGTAAAAGGCGCCGTGCCGGGTGCGACCGACTGCGAAGTCACCGTACGCAGTGCCGTTAAAGCTCGCTGAGGGGTATGAGACCGATGAATTTGAATCTCGCAGGTGCCGAAGCAGGCACTGTCGAAGTGTCCGACGCTACCTTCGGTAAAGAGTTTAACGAGTCGCTGGTCCATCAGGTCGTGACTGCGTATTTCGCAGCCGGTCGCCAGGGGACTCGTGCACAGAAGACTCGCGCCGAAGTGCGTGGCGGCGGTAAGAAGCCGTGGCGTCAAAAAGGTACTGGTCGTGCGCGTGCCGGTACTATCCGCTCGCCATTGTGGCGTAGCGGCGGCGTTACTTTTGCAGCACGCCCCCAAGACTACACCCAGAAAGTCAACCGCAAGATGTACCGCGCGGCCATGCGCTCGATTCTCTCTGAGCTGGTCCGTCAGGAACGTCTGACCGTCGTTGACAGCATTGCGGTGGATGCCCCCAAGACCAAGCAGCTGATTGCCAAGCTGAAGGACCTGGATCTCGAGAAAGCGTTGATCGTCACCGAAGATATCGACGAAAAGCTGTTTCTCGCCGCGCGTAACATTCCCTACGTCGATGTGGTGGATGTCGCGGCTGCCGATCCGGTGAGCCTGATTGCCTTTGATAAGGTGCTGGTCACCGTTTCCGCTCTGCGTAAATTCGAGGAGAAGCTGGGATGAACCAGGAACGCGTATTCAAGGTTCTGCTCGGGCCTCACATGACCGAGAAGGCCGCATTCGCCGCCGAAAACAACCAGTACGTGTTCAAGGTGGCCCAGGACGCGACCAAGCCCGAGATCAAGAAAGCCGTCGAAGCGCTCTTCGAGAAGAAGGTCGTTGGTGTGCAAGTCTTGAACGTCAAGGGTAAGACCAAGCGCACGCAGCACGGTGTTGGTCTGCGCAAGGGATATCGCAAGGCATACGTCACACTGGCGGCCGGCGAGACTCTCGAAGACTTCTCTGGCGCCGAGTAAGGCAGGAGTACGGATCATGGCAGTTGTTAAGACCAAACCCACGTCCGCCGGTCGTCGTCACGTCATCAAAGTCGTCAACGACGGGCTCTACAAGGGCCGTCCTTATGCCGGTCTGTTGGAGAAGCAATCCAAGAGCGGCGGTCGTAACAATAACGGTCGCATCACTACCCGTCATGTCGGGGGTGGTCACCGTCAGCATTATCGTGTGATCGATTTCAAACGTGCCAAGGATGGCGTTGCCGCCGTCGTTGAGCGCCTTGAATACGATCCCAATCGTAGCGCCAACATTGCGCTGCTCAAGTATCTGGATGGCGAGCGTCGCTACATTATCGCTCCGCGTGGTGTGAAAGCGGGCGACCGCTTGGAGTCCGGCGTCAATGCAGCGATCAAGCGTGGTAACGCGCTGCCGCTGCGTAACATTCCGGTAGGGTCTACCGTGCACTGCATTGAGATGAAGCCCGGCAAGGGTGCTCAAATCGCGCGAAGTGCCGGTGCCAGTGCCCAACTGGTAGCACGTGAAGGCAACTACGCCACTGTGCGTCTACGCTCCGGCGAGATGCGCAAGATTCTGGCCGAATGTCGTGCGACCTTGGGCGAAGTGGGCAATTCCGAGCACAGCCTCCGTCAACTTGGCAAGGCCGGTGCGAAGCGCTGGAGAGGTGTGCGCCCGACGGTTCGCGGTGTCGCGATGAACCCGGTCGACCATCCACATGGTGGTGGTGAAGGCCGCACCAGCGGTGGCCGTCATCCGGTCAGCCCATGGGGTATCCCCACCAAGGGCCACAAGACCCGCAAGAACAAGCGCACCGACAAGCTGATCGTCCGTCGCCGCAAGGCCCGGAAGTAAGATCGAACGCCAAGACATTAAGAGGTAACGGCTGTGCCACGTTCACTGAAGAAAGGTCCTTTTATTGACCTTCATCTGCTGAAGAAGGTTGAGACTGCAGCGGAAAAGAGCGACCGCAAACCGATAAAGACCTGGTCGCGTCGCTCCATGATCCTACCCAATATGGTCGGGCTCACCATTGCAGTCCATAACGGACGTCAACATGTCCCGGTGCATGTCTCCGAGGAAATGGTTGGCCATAAGCTGGGCGAATTCGCTGCCACCCGCACCTACCGCGGCCATGCGGCGGACAAGAAAGCCAAACGGTAAGCCAGAGAGGTTAGAGAGATGGAAGTCACTGCAAAGCTGCGTGGCGCTCGTTTATCCGCCCAGAAGGCCCGTTTGGTGGCTGACCTGGTGCGCGGTAAGCCGGTCGCCGAAGCACTGGATTCGTTGACGTACTCGCCGAAGAAAGCGGCGAAGGTCGTCAAGAAAGTGCTTCAGTCCGCCATCGCGAATGCGGAAGAAAACAATGGCATGGACATCGACGAGCTGCGTGTCTCGACCATCTGCGTCGATGAGGGCATGACGCTTAAGCGCATCCAGCCTCGCGCCAAAGGCCGTGCGGATCGCATTTTGAAGCGCACTTGCCACATCACCGTCAAGGTAGCCGAGAAGTAGGAGTCGACCAGATGGGTCAGAAAGTAAATCCGACAGGTATTCGGCTAGGCATCGTTAAGGATCACCGCTCCGTCTGGTACGCCGAGCGTGGTGCTTATGCCGATAAGCTGAATAATGACCTCGAAGTGCGTCGTTTCCTGGAGCAGCGTTTGAAAAACGCCTCTGTGAGCGACATCACCATCGAGCGTCCAGCCAATAACGCACGCATCACCATTCACACCGCCCGTCCGGGCATCGTGATTGGCAAGAAGGGCGAGGATGTCGATCGCCTGCGTCGCGATCTCTCCGAGATGATGGGCGTGCCGGTGCACGTCAACATCGAGGAAGTCCGCAAGCCGGAACTCGACGCTCAACTCGTCGCACAGAATGTGTGCGGTCAGCTCGAGCGCCGCGTAATGTTCCGTCGTGCCATGAAGCGCGCTGTACAGAACGCCATGCGCCTAGGCGCCGGCGGCATCAAGATCCAGTTGTCAGGGCGTCTTGGTGGTGCAGAAATCGCGCGCACCGAATGGTACCGCGAAGGTCGCGTGCCGCTGCACACGCTGCGCGCCGACATCGATTACGCCACTTACGAAGCGCACACCACTTACGGCGTTATCGGCGTCAAAGTGTGGGTCTTCAAGGGTGAAATCCTCGGCGGCATCGAGGAAGTGCGTGCCAAGCAGAAACAAGCTCAGGCACCGGGGCCCAAGAAGAAAGGTTCCAAGTAAGGGGAGAGTGATCGATGTTACAACCCAAGCGTACGAAATTTCGCAAGGTGCAGAAAGGTCGTAACCGCGGTCTTGCGCATCGCGGAAGTAAGGTGAGCTTCGGTGAGTACGGCCTGAAAGCCACCGGTCGCGGACGCGTCACTGCTCGCCAGATCGAAGCCGGCCGTCGTGCCATTACGCGTCACGTCAAGCGTGGCGGCAAGATCTGGATCCGCGTCTTCCCGGATAAGCCAATCACCGAGAAGCCGCTGGAAGTCCGTATGGGTAAGGGTAAGGGCTCCGTTGAATACTGGGTGGCCCAAATCCAGCCCGGGAAGGTGCTTTACGAGATCGAAGGCGTTTCCGAGGAGCTGGCGCGCGAGGCTTTTGACCTGGCCGCCCAGAAGTTCCCGGTCTCCACCACCTTTGTAAAACGGACGGTGATGTGATGAAAGCCCAGGAAATTCGTGAAAAATCAGTCGAAGCGCTTCAGCAGCAGCTGCTCGAGCTCCTCCGGGAGCAGTTCAACCTGCGCATGCAGAAGGCCACCGGTCAGCTGAGCCAGACTCATCTGCTCAAGCAGGTGCGTCGCGATATCGCTCGCGTTAAGACTGTGCTCAATGAGAAGGCAGGTGACTGAGATGGCTGAAGAAAATAATGCTCGCACACTAAATGGCAAGGTCGTGAGCGACAAGATGGACAAGTCCGTCGTCGTTCAGGTCGAGCGCCGTGTTCGGCATCCTATTTACGACAAGTACGTGAAGCGCTCCACCAAACTGCACGCCCATGACGAGGCGAACCAGGCTCGGGTCGGTGACACGGTCTCTATCGAAGAGTGTCGCCCGATCTCCAAGTTGAAAGCCTGGACGCTGGTCGAGGTGGTCGAGCAGGCCAAGGGCTGAGCAGGCCAGAGCCTTTCACCAGTGCAGTCAGTTTAGGTTTGGAGAAAACCGATGATTCAGACGCAGACAAAGCTGGATGTCGCCGACAACAGCGGCGCGCGCCGGGTGCAATGCATCAAGGTGCTGGGCGGGTCACACCGCCGTTACGCGCGTGTTGGTGACGTCATCAAAGTGACGGTCAAGGAAGCGATTCCGCGAGGCAAGGTCAAAAAAGGCCAAGTCCTCAAGGCCGTCGTGGTACGTACCAAGAGTGGTGTCCGTCGTACAGACGGTTCACTGATCCGCTTCGATGGAAATGCGGCCGTTCTGTTGCAAAACGCCAACGAGCAGCCGATCGGTACCCGTATCTTCGGGCCGGTTACGCGTGAGCTTCGCAACGAGAAGTTCATGAAGATCATTTCCCTGGCGCCTGAAGTGCTGTGAGGAGCGAGGCGGATATGCGTAAGATTAAACGTGACGACGAAGTGATCGTCATTGCCGGCAAGGACAAGGGTAAGCGCGGCACAATTAAACGGGTCCTGGATGGGTCCTATGTCGTGTCCGGTGTGAACATGGTCAAACGTCACACCAAGCCTAACCCCATGCAAGGCAAGCAGGGGGGTATCGTCGAGCGTGAGGCCCCGATTCACGGATCCAACGTGGCCATCTTCAATCAGGAGACCGGCAAGGCGGATCGCGTCGGCTTCCAGATTCAGGAAGACGGTACCAAGGTACGTATCTACAAGTCGACGCAAAAGCAGATCGACGCCTAACGCGAGTCGGGTAGCAAAATGGCGAACTTGAAAGAACGTTATCAGAACGAGGTGGCAGCTCAGCTCCAAGAGCAGTTCAGCTACGCCAACGTGATGCAGATACCGCGGATCACCAAGGTGACCCTTAATATGGGCATCGGCGATGCGACCAGTGACAAGAAGCTGATCGACAACGCCGTTGGCGACCTGGAGAAACTCTCTGGTCAGAAGCCGGTAGTGACCAAGGCGCGCAAGTCAATCTCAGGCTTCAAGGTCCGCGAAAGCTGGCCGATCGGCATCAAGGTGACTTTACGTCGCGAACGGATGTGGGATTTCCTCGATCGTCTCGTGAACGTCGCGATTCCGCGCGTTCGTGACTTTCGTGGTCTGAACCCCAAGTCCTTCGATGGTCGTGGCAACTACTCTATGGGTGTGCGTGAACAGATCATCTTCCCCGAGCTCGAATATGATAAGATCGATCGTATTCGCGGGTTGGATGTCACAGTCACCACTACTGCCAACACCGATGAAGAAGGCCGTGCGCTGCTGAGCGCGCTGAACTTCCCGTTCAAGAAATAAGGGTGGGATCATGGCAAAGAAAAGCATGATTGAGCGTGAGCTCAAGCGCGCGAAGCTGGTAGACAAGTACGCGGCCAAGCGTGCCAAGCTCAAGGCTGTCATCTATGACGTCAACGCTTCTGATGAAGAGCGCTTCGATGCCCAACTGAAGCTTCAGGAGTTGCCGCGCGATTCCAGCCCGGTACGTCAGCGTAATCGCTGCCACGTAACCGGTCGTCCGCATGGCTTCTACCAAAAGTTCGGCTTGGGCCGCAATAAACTGCGTGAAGCCGCCATGCGTGGCGACGTACCTGGGCTCAAGAAGTCCAGCTGGTAAGCTACGCGAGAATCAGGAGCGCAACGTAATGAGCATGCAAGATACTCTGGCGGATATGTTTACCCGTATCCGCAATGCGCAGATGGCCATCAAGGAGACGGTTTCAATGCCGTCTTCCAACCTCAAGGTCGAGGTGGCTCGCGTATTGAAGCAAGAGGGGTATATCTACGACTTCACTGTCACGGAAGGCGCCAAGCCCCAGCTGATCGTTACTCTCAAGTACTTCGAGGGTAAACCGGTCATCGAGCACATTCAGCGCTTTTCCAAGCCGTCCCTGCGCTCTTACAAGGGCAAGGACACGCTGCCGAAAGTCGCGGATGGTCTGGGCATCGCGATCGTCACCACTTCCCAGGGCGTGATGACCGATCGTGCGGCGCGTCAGGCCGGTGTCGGTGGTGAAGTCATCTGCACCGTATTCTAGGAGTTTGGAATGTCCCGCGTAGCCAAATATCCGGTGAAACTGCCGAGTGGCGTCGAGGTCAAACTCGAGGCCAACAAGCTGACCGTCAAGGGCGGTCAGGGCACGCTCTCCATGACCGTGCATTCCGATGTCACCGTGGGCCAAGAAGAAGGCCAGCTGACATTCAATCCGAGCGAGTCCGCTAAAAGCTGGGCGATGGTCGGAACCACACGTGCGCTGGTACAGAACCTCGTTACCGGCGTTTCGGAAGGCTTTAGCAAGTCTCTCGAGATCAACGGTGTCGGTTACCGCGCGCAAGTAAGTGGCGACACACTCAACCTGACATTAGGTTTCTCGCACCCTGTCGAGTATACGCTGCCTGAAGGTGTGACGGCCGAAGCGCCGAAGAATACCACGATTGTGCTGAAAAGCGCGGACAAGCAGAAGCTCGGCCAGGTTGCAGCGGAAATTCGTGCCTTCCGTCCGCCCGAACCCTATAAGGGCAAGGGGATTCGGTATGGCGACGAAGAAGTCCGCCGCAAAGAAGCCAAGAAGAAGTAAGGCAGGGTTATGAACGCGAAGAAAGAATCTCGTCTCCGTCGTGCCCGCCGCGCTCGCGCCAAGATTCGCGAGCTTGGCGTGTCTCGCTTGTGCGTCAATCGCACGCCGCGCCATATCTACGCGCAGATCATTTCGCCGGATGGTGGCCGAGTACTGGCCAGTGCATCCACGCTCGATAAGAGCCTGCGTGAAGGATCCACGGGCAATGCAGACGCCGCCTCCAAGGTGGGCGCCCTGATTGCCGAACGCGCAAAGGAAGCGGGCATCACCGAGGTGGCCTTTGATCGTGCCGGGTTTAAATACCACGGTCGTATCAAGGCCCTGGCAGATGCCGCTCGTGAAGGCGGCCTGGAATTCTAAAGGGTTTTACGATGGCGAATAACGAACAGAAGGGCGGCGATCTGCAAGAGAAACTCGTGCAGGTAAACCGCGTCGCCAAGGTTGTGAAAGGTGGTCGTATTTTCGGCTTCACCGCACTGACCGTCGTTGGCGATGGCAACGGTCGCGTCGGCTTCGGCCGCGGCAAAGCACGTGAAGTGCCTATCGCGATTCAGAAGGCGATGGATCAGGCTCGCCGCAACATGGTGAAGGTAAGTCTCAGTGGCTCTACGCTGCAGTACCCCACGAAGGCCCGTCACGGTGCCTCCAAGGTGTTTATGCAGCCGGCGTCTGAAGGTACCGGTATCATTGCTGGCGGTGCCATGCGCTCCGTACTCGAACTGGCAGGCGTCCATGACGTACTCGCCAAGTGTTACGGTTCTACCAACCCGGTGAACGTGGTGCGGGCGACTGTTAACGGTCTCGCTGCCATGCGGTCTCCGGAGGATGTTGCCGCTAAGCGTGGCATGTCCGTCGAAGAGCTCGCGGGGTAAGGCATCATGGCATCAGCAACGATCAAGGTTACCCAGACTCGTAGTACCATCGGCATTCTTGAAAAGCACAAGGCCACTATCCGTGGCTTGGGCTTGCGCCGCATCGGTCACACGGTTGAGCTGGAAGACACCCCCGCCGTACGCGGTATGGTCAACAAGGTTAATTACCTTGTGCGTGTTGAGGGAGAGTAATCCATGAAACTCAATAGTCTGAGCCCTGCACTGGGCTCGAAGCACACCGAGAAGCGCGTCGGTCGTGGCATCGGCTCCGGTCTGGGCAAGACCGGTGGCCGCGGTCACAAAGGCCAGAAGTCACGCTCCGGTGGGTCCGTGAAGCCCGGTTTTGAAGGCGGTCAGATGCCGTTGCAGCGTCGTCTGCCGAAATATGGTTTCACGTCCATCAAGGCGCTGGCCTCCGAAGAGGTGCGCGTGGCGGAGTTGGCCAAGATCGACAGTGATATCGTCGATCTGGATAGCCTTAAGAAAGCCAACGTACTCAAGGATAATACCCAGTACGCGAAGGTGATTCTCTCCGGTGAACTGAACAAAGCAGTTACGGTTCGTGGTCTCAAGGTCACCAAAGGTGCCCGTGGCGCGATCGAAGCTGCCGGTGGCAAGGTAGAGGACTAATGGCTAAGTCAGGAAATATGCCGGCCAGTGGAAGTGGTCTGAGTGAACTTTGGGCGCGTTTGCGTTTCGTGTTCATCGCCATCGTGGTGTACCGTATCGGTGCCCATATTCCGGTGCCTGGCATCAATCCTGACCAGCTTGCTGCCTTGTTCAGGGAAAATCAGGGCACCATCCTAGGCATGTTCAACATGTTTTCGGGTGGTGCGCTGTCGCGCATGAGTATTTTTGCGTTGGGGATCATGCCGTATATCTCCGCGTCGATCATCATGCAGCTCCTGACGGCGGTCTCGCCTCAGCTGGAACAGCTGAAGAAAGAAGGTGAGGCTGGCCGGCGCAAGATCAACCAGTACACGCGCTACGGTACGGTGCTGCTGGCATTGATCCAAGCGACCGGCATGGCAGTCGGTCTGGTCGGACAGGGCGTCGCCTATAGCGGCGATCTCAGCTTCTACTTCACAGCGATCGTGACGTTTGTCGCGGGTGCCGTGTTCCTTATGTGGCTGGGAGAGCAGATCACCGAGAAAGGCATTGGTAACGGCATTTCCCTTATCATCTTCGCGGGTATCGTGGCGGGTCTTCCGAGCGCTATCGGTCAGTCTTTCGAGCTGGCGCGAAATGATGGGGCCTGGAATATCTTGCCGTTGCTGTCGTTGGCAGTCCTGGGGATCGCGACTGTTGCATTCGTGGTCTTCATCGAGCGTGGTCAGCGACGCATCAAGGTGAATTATCCGCGGCGTCAGGTAGGCAACAAGATGTATGCCGGGCAGAGCAGCTATCTGCCGCTGAAGGTCAACATGGCCGGTGTCATTCCGCCGATCTTTGCCTCCAGTATCTTGCTGTTTCCGGCCTCGATTGGCCAATGGATCGGTGACGGGCAGAACATGGCCTGGCTCCAGACGGTGTCGCAAGCGCTTGGGCCGGGGCAGCCGCTGTACATCTTGCTTTTCGCGGCGGCGGTGCTATTCTTCTGCTTCTTTTACACGGCGTTGGTCTTCAATCCCAAGGATGTCGCCGACAACCTGAAGAAGTCTGGAGCGTTTCTACCGGGAATTCGTCCGGGTGAGCAAACGTCCCGCTATATCGATAAGGTCATGACGCGTCTGACGCTTTTCGGCGCCTTATACATCACCGCAGTTTCCCTGATGCCTCAGTTCCTTGTGGTGGCCTGGCAAGTACCTTTCTATTTTGGCGGTACTTCCTTGCTCATCGTGGTAGTGGTAGTCATGGACTTCATGTCCCAGGTGCAGTCGCATCTGATGTCGAATCAATATGAATCGGTGATGAAGAAGTCCAACCTGAAAGGCTATGGCAGCGGCGGTATCCTGCGTTAAACGCGCCCCGCTAGGTTTTTTGGAGAGAACGATGAAAGTTCGAGCTTCCGTCAAGAAAATGTGCCGTAACTGCAAGATCATTCGGCGCAATGGCGCGATTCGTGTCATCTGTAGCGAACCGCGGCATAAGCAGCGCCAGGGTTGATCCTACGCTGATTTACAAGCGGGTGTAGGTATGCCCCTTGTCTCTTAGGAGGCAAAGGGGTATGCTATTGCGCCCTTATAGACGACTAAACGAGCAAGCCGCTCAACATTCGGAGTAAGCTGATGGCCCGTATTGCAGGCGTCAATATCCCGGACAATAAGCATGCGGCGATCTCGCTGACCTACATCTTCGGGATTGGCCGTACACGCGCGCAGGAAATCTGCGTCGCTACCGGCATCGCGTCGACGACGAAAGTTCAGGAACTGTCCGCCGAGGAGGTGGATATCCTGCGTAACGAAGTCGGCAAGTATACCGTTGAAGGCGATCTTCGCCGTGATACGACGCTTAACATCAAGCGTCTCATGGACTTGGGTTGCTATCGTGGTCTGCGTCATCGTCGTGGTCTTCCGCTGCGTGGTCAGCGTACCAAGACCAATGCGCGTACCCGTAAAGGACCGCGTAAGCCGATTCGCAAATAAAACGCACGTTCTGGCGTTAAGACAGGAATAGACATCAACATGGCTAACCCGCGTAGTAACCGTAAAAAGGTGAAAAAGCAGGTAGTGGATGCGGTTGCCCACATCCATGCCTCTTTTAACAACACGATCGTGACGATCACAGACCGCCAGGGCAACGCCCTTTCTTGGGCGACTGCCGGTGGTTCGGGTTTTCGTGGTTCTCGCAAGAGCACCCCGTTCGCTGCTCAAGTAGCAAGCGAACGTGCAGCGACCGCTGCAGCCGAGTATGGTGTGAAAAACGTCGACGTGCTGGTCAAGGGACCCGGTCCCGGCCGTGAATCCGCCGTGCGTGCGCTCAATGCTGCGGGTTTCCGCGTGCAGAGCATTACCGACGCGACGCCCGTTCCCCATAACGGCTGCCGTCCGCCGAAGAAACGCCGCGTTTAAGGAGACAGATTCATGGCACGTTATATTGGACCGAAGTGCAAACTGTCTCGTCGTGAAGGCACCGATCTCTTTTTGAAGAGCGGTGTTACTCCCTTCGAGAAAAAGTGCAAATCCGAGCAGATCCCGGGTGTCCACGGCCAGCGCCGTCAGCGTCTTTCCGACTATGGCTTGCAGCTTCGTGAGAAGCAGAAAGTACGCCGCATGTATGGCGTACTCGAGAAGCAGTTCCGCAATTACTACAAGGAAGCGGCCCGCCTCAAGGGCGCGACTGGCGAGTTGTTGTTGCAGCTTCTCGAATCCCGACTGGACAATGTCGTCTACCGTATGGGTTTCGGCTCCACGCGTTCCGAAGCGCGTCAGTTGGTCAGCCACAAGGCAATCGCCGTGAATGGCCGTAGCGTCAACGTGGCTTCCTATCAGGTCAAGCCAGGTGACGTGGTGTCCGTCCGTGAAAAGTCCAAGAACCAGGCGCGTATTCAAAACGCCCTGGGAATCGCCGCCAACCGTGGCGATGTGACTTGGACCGACGTCGACTCCAAGAAGATGGAAGGCACTTTCAAGGCTGTCCCGGAACGCGGCGACCTGTCTGCCGACATCAACGAAAACCTGATCGTCGAGCTGTACTCGAAGTAATCATGCAGCCACTGCGTGATGCCGCCAGGCCCCATGCCAGGGCCTGGTTTCGAGTACCGAGTATCCGTTTGGCAGCCTGAAAGGTGTTCTTATGCAGCGTTCAGTGACAGAGTTTCTCCGTCCTCGTGACATCAAGGTCGAAGAGATCAACGCGAATCATGCGAAGATCGTGCTCGAGCCGTTCGAGCGTGGTTTCGGCCATACCCTGGGGAATGCTCTGCGTCGCATCCTGCTGTCTTCCATGCCCGGTTGCGCCATTGTGGAAGCGGAGATTGAAGGCGTTTTACACGAGTACAGCGCCATCGAAGGCGTCCAAGAGGACGTCATCGAGATTCTCCTGAACCTCAAGGACGTCGCCATCAAGATGCATGGCCGTGACGAAGTGGTTCTGACGCTGAGCAAGCAGGGTCCGAGTGTGGTGACCGCGGGCGATATCGCCGTCGATCATAATGTCGACGTCATCAACCCAGATCACGTTATCGCGCACCTCAACGACAGCGGCGAGCTGAAAATGGAGCTCAAGGTGGTCCGTGGTCGTGGCTATGAGCCAGCGGATACCCGTGCTTCCGAGGAAGATGAATCGCGCGCTATCGGTCGTCTCCAGCTGGATGCGACCTTCAGCCCGGTGCGTCGTGTGTCTTATTCCGTGGAAGCCGCGCGTGTCGAACAGCGTACCGATCTCGATAAGCTGATTATCGACTTGGAAACCGACGGCACCTTGGATCCGGAAGAGGCGATTCGCCGTAGCGCGACCATACTGCAAGAGCAGTTGGGCGCGTTCGTCGACCTCGAAGCCGACAAGGAACAGGAAGTCGAAGAAGAAGAGGATCAGATCGATCCGATTCTACTGCGCCCCGTAGACGATCTCGAGTTGACCGTTCGCAGCGCCAACTGCTTGAAAGCCGAGAATATCTATTATATCGGTGATCTAATTCAGCGTACCGAAGTGGAGCTGTTGAAGACCCCGAACCTCGGCAAGAAATCCTTGAACGAGATCAAGGACGTTCTGGCAGCGCGCGGTCTTTCCCTCGGCATGCGGCTTGAAAACTGGCCGCCGGCGAGTCTGAAGGACGATAAGGCCTCTGCGTGAGCGCCGACTCGAGTCCCAGTTTGGTAAGGAATTTCAACCATGCGTCATCGTAAGAGTGGTCGTCACCTCAATCGTACGAGCTCGCATCGCCATGCCATGTTCAAGAACATGTGTGTGTCGCTCGTCGAGCACGAAGTCATCAAGACTACCCTGCCCAAGGCCAAGGAGTTGCGTCGTCACGTCGAGCCGCTGATTACTCTGGCTAAGCAGGACAGCGTCGCCAATCGCCGTCTGGCCTTCAACCGCACCCGTTCCAAAGAAACGGTCGGTAAGCTCTTCAATGAGCTGGGCCCACGTTACGTCGAGCGTCCGGGTGGCTATGTGCGTATTCTCAAGTGCGGTTTCCGCAATGGTGACAATGCGCCGATGGCTTATGTCGAGCTGGTCGACCGTCCGGTCGTAGAGGAAGCCGCCGAAGAGTGATCTTCGCCAGGCTTCGCCATCTCGGCACAATAAAGCCGGCCCCGAGGGGGCCGGCTTTTTTTGTCAGTTCGAAGAGCCTGAACTTCGTCCGGGAGCCTGAAGAACGCCCGCGGCGCGGGCTTGAGTCTGAAGCTGGAAGAAAAGGCTGGACCCGGAGGGTCTGGATTCAGGCTCCGTTCGAGCTTCGAGCCTTAGGTCTCTGCCATGCTCCTGGTTTGAGGCTTGTGGCCCGCTGTCTGCCGCTCGAGTAGCGACTTGAGAAAGCGTCCGGTGTGTGAGGCGTCCATCTTGGCGACTTTCTCTGGCGTCCCCTCGGCGATGATGCGTCCGCCGCCGGAACCACCCTCGGGGCCAAGATCGATGAGCCAGTCGGCGGTCTTGATCACGTCGAGGTTGTGTTCGATGACCACGATGGTGTTGCCGTGGTCGCGCAAGCGATGCAGCACGGTAAGCAGCTGTCGTATGTCTTCGAAGTGTAGGCCGGTAGTGGGCTCGTCGAGGATATACAGGGTCTTGCCGGTATCGCGCTTGGCTAGCTCACGAGCGAGCTTGACGCGCTGTGCCTCCCCGCCAGAAAGGGTGGTCGCACTTTGCCCCAGGCGCACGTATGACAGGCCGACATCCATCAATGTCTGCAAACGCCGGGCAAGAGCGGGGACCGGCGAGAAAAACTCCAGTGCTTCCTCGATGGTCATCTCCAGCACTTCATTGATGTTCTTGCCCTTGTACTGAATCTCCAGGGTTTCGCGGTTATAGCGTTTGCCCTTGCAGACATCGCAGGGCACGTAGATGTCGGGCAAGAAATGCATCTCGACCTTGATTAGCCCTTCGCCCTGACAGGCTTCGCAGCGTCCGCCCTTGACGTTGAAACTAAATCGCCCGGGCTTGTAGCCACGTGAGCGTGCCTCCTGGGTGCCCGCGAAGAGCTCTCGAATCGGTGTGAAAATGCCGGTATAGGTGGCCGGGTTGGAACGCGGCGTCCGCCCGATCGGGCTCTGATCGATGTCGATGACCTTGTCGAGCAACTCCAGCCCTTTGATGCGTTGGTAGGGCGCGGGCGTAAGGCTCGTGGCGCGGTTGAGCTCGCGCGTGGCGACGGGCATCAGCGTCGAATTGATCAGTGTCGACTTGCCCGAGCCGGACACCCCCGTCACGCACACGAAAAGTCCAAGGGGCAAGTCGAGCGTGACGTTCTGCAGATTATTGCCGTTGGCACCGTTGAGGTGCAGCATTTTCTCTGGATTGCCGGGGATACGATACGGCGGTATCTCGATACGCCGTTGATCCGACAGGTACTGGCCGGTCAGCGAGGCGTCGCATTGGGTGATCTGCTCGGGGGTCCCCTGGGCGACGATACGGCCGCCATGCACACCGGCACCGGGGCCGATATCGAGGACATGGTCCGCCGCGCGTATCGCTTCCTCGTCGTGTTCGACGACGATGACCGTATTGCCGAGATCGCGCAGACGCTCGAGTGTCTGAAGTAGCCGGTCGTTGTCGCGTTGATGCAGGCCGATCGAGGGTTCATCGAGGATGTACATGACGCCGACCAAGCCCGCGCCGATCTGGCTGGCCAGGCGAATGCGCTGAGCCTCGCCACCGGAGAGCGTGTCGGCGCTGCGTTCCAGGGTCAGATAGTCGAGCCCCACATTGACCAGGAACTGCAAGCGAGAGTGTATCTCGTGGAGAATCTTGGCGGCGATTTCACCTTTGCGGCCCGGCAATTCCAACGCCACGAAATAATGCCAAGCCTCGCCGATGGGTAGTTGCGAAACTTCAGGGAGTGGGCGGCCGTCAATATAAACATGGCGGGCTTCCTTGCGCAGCCGGGTCCCTTGGCAGGATGGGCAGGACCGCACTGCCAGGTGCTTGGCAAGATCTTCTCGCACCATGCTCGACTCGGTTTCGCGGTAACGCCGCTCCATGTTGGGGAGCACGCCCTCGAAGGCATGTTCGCGCGTCACCTTGCGGCCCCGATCGTTGACGTAGCTGAAGGCGATCTGGTCCTGTCCGCTGCCGTGCAACACCACGTCACGTTCGTGCCGGGCGAGGTCCTGCCAGGGCGTTTCCAGCGCGAAACGATAATGCTGGGCGACTGCCTGCAACTGGTTGAAGTAATAAACGCTACGCCGATCCCAGCCCTTGATGGCGCCTTCGGCTAGCGACAGCTCGGGATGGCTGATCAGCTTGTACGGATCGAAGTACTGGCGTACCCCGAGGCCGTCGCAGGTTGGGCAGGCCCCAGCGGGGTTGTTGAACGAAAACATGCGCGGCTCGAGTTCCGCGATGGAGTAGCCGCACACCGGACAGGCGAAGCGTGCCGAAAAGACGATGTCGTCGCGTGTGCCATCCATGTCGTGAATGATGGCGATGCCATCGGACAGGGCGAGCGCGGTTTCGAACGACTCGGCCAGGCGCAGGGCGAGTCCATCGCGTACTTTGATGCGATCCACCACCACACTGATGTCGTGTTTCTTGTTCTTGTCGAGCGGGCCCAGTTCGTCGAGTTCCACCGCCTGACCGTCGACCATGGCGCGGACGTAGCCTTGGGCACGTAGCTCGGCCAACAGTTGCTGGTGCTCGCCCTTGCGGCCACTGATGACCGGTGCCAGCAGCATTAACTTGCTGCCTTCGGAGAGTGTCAGAACCTGATCGACCATCTGCGAGACGGTCTGCGCCTCGAGGTCGATATCGTGCTCGGGACAGCGTGGCGTCCCTGCGCGGGCATAGAGTAGGCGCAGATAGTCGTGAATTTCGGTGATCGTGCCGACCGTCGAGCGCGGATTGTGGGACGTCGATTTCTGCTCGATGGAGATCGCCGGCGAGAGCCCCTCGATGTGGTCGACATCGGGCTTTTCCATCATCGACAGGAACTGGCGAGCGTAGGTGGAGAGAGACTCCACATAGCGACGCTGCCCCTCTGCGTAGAGAGTATCGAAGGCCAACGAGGACTTGCCGGAACCGGACAAGCCGGTAATGACGATCAACTTGTTACGCGGTAGTTCGACGTCGATGTTCTGCAAATTGTGGGTGCGTGCACCCCTGACCAGAATTCTGTCCATGCCCACCTCGTGCCGGTTGCGCCGTGGCGGTGGCGCGGTCAAAGGATCGATTATAGAGGGTGCAGTGGAGTCCGGGCAAAGCGCGTCCTTTCCTTGACAGGCCGGCAGTCGGTAAAATGTGCTCAGTAGGCGTCTGCGCGCGTGCGAGATGCCCAAGTGTTGGTTCGTCACGGCCCCTGCAGTAAAGCCTCATGGGCCGGTTTCGGTATCGAACGTTTCTTCTCTTCAACGACGCGACTCAATCATGTCTTCATCATTGCTTCACACCGAGCGGCGTGCCATTTTCGGCCTCGCCAGCCTATATGCGACGCGCATGCTCGGGCTTTTCATGGTATTGCCGGTCCTGGCGCTGTATGCCGGGGATCTGGACGGCGCGACCCCCTTACTGGTGGGAATGGCGCTGGGCGGTTATGGCCTGACACAGGCGATTCTACAAATTCCCTTCGGGCTGCTGTCGGATCGGTTCGGCCGCAAGCTCATCATCAGCATCGGGCTCTTGTTATTTCTGCTGGGCAGTGTTGTCGCCGCCCAGGCGACCTCGATCGGCTGGGTGATCGTCGGGCGTTGCCTGCAAGGCAGCGGCGCGGTCGCGGGCGCGATCATGGCGCTGCTGGCCGATCAGACCCGCGAAGAGGTGCGTACGGCGGCGATGGCGACCATCGGGCTGTCGATCGGTATCGCGTTTGGCGTGGCGATGGTCGTGGGTCCCTTGGTCGCTGACCCTTTCGGTTTGGCCGGCGTGTTCTGGTTCACGGCCGCACTCGCGGTGGTGGGGCTGCTGGTGCTGTGGCGACTGGTGCCGCGGTCACCACGTTTGGTATCGCATCGCGATGTAGGGCTCGACCGCACCCAGCTCCGCGCGATGCTGGCGCGGCGTGATCTGTTGCGTCTAGATTTCTCGATCTTCGCCCTGCACGCCATCCTGACCGCCTGCTTCGTGGCCGTGCCCTTTCGCTTGGAAGCCTTGGGGATTGCGCCGGCGCATCACGGCTGGGTGTATCTGCCGATCATGGCATTGGCCTTCGTGGCCATGGTGCCGCTGGTAATCGTGGCCGAAAAGTACCGCAAGATGAAACCGATCTTCATCGGTGCCGTGGCGTGGCTGACGCTCTGTCTGGCCGGTCTGGTAGAGCTTTCCGATGGGCGTTGGGCGCTGTTCTCGCTGCTCTGGGGATTCTTCGTGGCTTTCAACTTGTTGGAGGCTACGCTGCCGTCGATGATCAGTAAACTGGCCCCGGCGGGTGCCAAGGGCACGGCGATGGGCGTGTACTCCACCAGCCAGTTTCTGGGCGCCTTCCTGGGCGGAACGGCCGGGGGCTTCCTTTCCCAGCACTTTGGCCTGGACGCGGTCTTCCTGGGCGCGGCGTTGCTGGGTGCGGTATGGTTGGTGATTGTCTGGAAGATGCCGGCTCCCCGCCATCTCTCGAGCGAGATCGTCGCCCTGAACGAGCGCTCGATGGGTACGATGGATACACTGATGGAGCGATTCGCCGCCGTGGCCGGCGTCGAGGATGTCATGGTGGTGCCTGACGAGCGTGTCGCCTATCTCAAGGTCGACCGTCAGCGGCTGGACACCGAGGCGCTGGAACGCGTCCTGGGGTCCGAGCGAGATCACAAGAGCGCCTGATAACGGGCGCGGGACTATTTTCAAGGAGACTTACATGGCGCGCGGCGTGAACAAGGTCATCCTGATCGGCAATCTCGGTCAGGATCCAGAAGTCCGTTTTTTACCTTCCGGTAATCCGGTGTGCAATCTACGCATCGCGACCACCGATACCTGGACCGACCGTCAGAGCGGTCAGCGCCAGGAGCGTACCGAATGGCATACGGTGGTGATGTTTAACAAGCTGGCGGAAATCGCCCAGCAGTACGTGAAGAAAGGCTCGCGTATCTATGTCGAGGGCCGCCTGCAGACGCGCAAATGGCAGGGTCAGGACGGGCAGGATCGGTATTCCACCGAGATCGTCGCCAACGACATGCAGATGCTCGATTCGCGCAGCGGTCAGGGTGGTGGTGACTACGCTCAGCCTCAGCAGAATGTGCCTCAGCAAGGCATGGGCCAAGGCGCTGCGGCGCAGCAGGGCGGTGGCTACGGCCAACCGCAAGGTGGCCCCTCCCCGCAGCAGCAGGCACCTCAGCAACAGCCGCCCCAGCAGGGTGGCCAGCAAGGCAATTACGGTGCTCCCAACCCCGGCAACTTCGATGACTTCGACGACGAGATCCCGTTCTAGCGTTGTCGACGTGACGAATCGAGAGAAGCTTGTAAAGCCCCGTATAACGGGGCTTTTTTATGTCGGCTTTGGAGGACAAGCTCTCAGATTGCCATGGATACGCAAAGACACATAACATCACACTTATTTGCATACAGAGATATCCCCTACTAGCCTCGATGTCGCTACAGCATCCGCTCAACGGATTTGAGCCCTCATCTCGTTAATGGAACTAACGGTGGTGTCATCACATAATGCAATCTCTCCGCTTCGGCGGCCGGCGGGGCCATCCAGGCCATTGCTTGCGTGCGCTCGCACGTTCCGGCTGTCATCGTTTTCTACGCTTGGGGATGCCTTTTACTGGATTTGTCGCACTGGGGCTGCTTTTGGTGCCGACAAGTGTCGTTCAGGCGGACGCGCGTTTTCCCGATGGTCGACTGCCGGCCACTGATGCACCGGTATCGGCCTATGGCGACGACGTGCGTGCGGGGCCTGATGGACATCCCAGCGCCGACGATCTGGCAGGAATAGCCGAGCGCCAGCGACAGCAAGGGCACCCCGACATCGCATTGCAGCTCGCCGAACGTGTGCTGGCGTATGCGCCGTATAACGCACAGGCGCTCAAGACCCAGATCTCAAGCCTCTCCAACTTGGGGGCATATCGGCGCGCCGATCAGTTGAGGCGACGTCATCGGCCTGCGTGGTCAGATGAGGTAAATGACCGCTTCCGGGCGGATAGGGCGACGCGTGTCATCCATGATGGGATCCGCGAACAGGCGCGCCACCAGCGTCGTCAACGCTACGCCAAGGACGATGTTGCCTTGACACATGCCTTGAAGGAACTCGATGCCAACCTCGATGCCTTTGCAGTCGGTAGTGAGGTGCGTCGGCGTACTCGGTTCGATCGGCTCGTGGTGCTACGCGAGTTGCGGCGTTTCGATGATGTCATCGAAGAGTACGAAGCGTTGCGTCGGGCCTCCGTGAGGTTACCGGCTTATGCCAAGCCCCCGGTGGCCGATGCGTATCTGGCACGTCGGCGTCCCGAAAAGGCGGCAGCGCTTTATCGCCAGGTGCTCAGTACCGATTCGCCGGCACCGCTCGCGGTCAAGACGGGATATTACTACGCGTTGATCGAGAGTGAGGACTACGAGGGGGCCAAGCAACAACTGGCGCGCCTGAATGACCGCGTCCCGACGTGGCGCTATCGCGAGAATCAGACGGCGTCGCCGGTCCCTAACTGGGAGCGCAGTGAAATCGATCGCCTCCGGGTCCGCGATGCGGCATACCGAAACCATGAAGAGGTTGCGCTGGATAGAGCCGCTACGCTTTATCGGGCGGCACCGCGAAACACCGATATCATCAATGGGCTCGCCATCGCCGAGCGTGCCCGTGGCTGGTACCAACAAGCGCAAGCGACGTCCGAGTTGGCCCAGGCGTATGCGCCGCATGATAAAGCCACGCGTTTGAACATCGCCGAGAATGCCCAGGATCTCGAGGCATACACGCGTTGGCGAGAGACAAGCGAGGCATTGGCTGAGCAGTTCCCAAGCGATTCGGCGGTGCGGCGTAATCGGCTCGAATGGCTGGATCGTCAGCACTTTTCCGTCGAGGGGCAGGGCAGTGTTGGCAGCTCTCACGGTGGTGATGCCGTTAACGGGAGCCAGGATGGCGATTACCAACTGCGTCTGAACTCACCCTGGAGCGAGGGAGGCTATCGGGCCTATGTCGAGCAGTCCTATCAATGGGGCGAATACGATGAGGGCGCCGAACGCCATGGTCGTCAAGGCCTGGGTATCGAACGCCAGTGGCTGCGTCGGCACTGGTGGACGGCGTTGAGCGGTGAGCGTCTCAATGACGACCTAGGCCTCGATCTCGGGTGGTCGCAATGGCTTGGCGATCATTGGCAGTACCAGCTACGTACGCAAACGCAGTCTCCCGAGACGCCGCTGCGTGCCGAGCGCGATGACTTGGACGGTCGTCTTTATCAGACGCAAGTGACCTGGCGCCAGAATGAGTCCCGCGAAGCCACGCTCACGCTGGGCGCGCTGGATATCAGCGACGGCAATTTACGCAGCGATGTATCGGCCGGTCTGACCCAGCGCGTTCAGGCCAGTGCCCATCATCAAACGCGGCTAATTGGTGCGCTGTCGGCCGAACACAATCGTGACGTCGACGCCGATTATTACAATCCCGCCGACCAGCGCACCGCAGGCATTACGCTCGAGCACGACTGGCTCACCTGGCGTCGTTACGATCGCTCCTTGACCCAAAATTTATCGCTGGGCGCGGCATCTGAGTGGGAAAGCGGCTACGGCGGTGCGCCGGGTTACGAGGTGTCCTATGGCCATACCTGGCAGCTGACGCGGACCTGGTCGATCAATTACGGCATCGGCTGGGAAAGCCATGCATACGAAGGCGAGCGTGAGAAGCGCTGGTATGGACAGTTCGGTTTCGAGGGAGTGCTGTAATGGCGTCTCTGGTATCAATATTGCTGCTCTGCATGGGACTGCTGATAGCGAGTCCCAGTTGGGCCGAGACGCCGATTGCGCCGTCCCCTAGCGATCCCGCTGCCTCGGCCAATGTGCAGATACCCGAGGGACATTTCGTGACCCTCGGGTTTCATGATGTGCGCGACGCTGCTCAACCGGCGGTGGGCCGTGACCCCTATGCGATCAGCCATGAGCGCCTAGCGGCATGGTTCGACTGGATGCTGGCGCATGACTGGCATCCTATCTCGTTGGACGACATTCAGGCGGCACGCCAAGGTAAGCAGCCGCTGCCTTCGAATGCCGTGCTGCTGAGTTTCGACGATGGCCTGGAAAGCTTCTATCGTCGCGTTTATCCGCTTCTGCAGGCCTACGATTATCCGGCGCTCTTCGCAGTCGAGACCGGGTGGCTCGAGCGGGTCCGCAAGGGCGAGAGCGCGGCATCGCGCGATACCGCTCAACTGGCGGGAAATCTAGGTGGCGCGGCGAGTGACGCGCGTGACGATGCCGCCGGAGATGAAATCCAGTACAACGGCGCCACTCGTGGCCAGGCAGGCTTCGTCACCTGGGAGCAGGTACGAGAAATGCAGGCCTCGGGCCTGGTCGAGATTGCCACTCACACGCATGATTTGCACCGTGGCATTCGTGCCAACCCACAGGGGAACGTCGAGCCGGCTGCGCTTACGCGGCGTTACGACCCGGCGAGCGGTGAGTATGAAGATGATGCCGCATATCGACAGCGCATTCACGATGATCTGGTGCAAAGTGCCGATGTGATCGAGTCCAGCACGGGCATGCGTCCGAGGACCGTGGTCTGGCCGTATGGCGCCACCAATGCCGAGACCGAGGCGATTGCACGTGATGCCGGCTTTGACTTCACCTTCAACTTGGGAGACCGGCGTCTGCCGACACCCGCCTCGGGGCCCGATTTCGGACGTTTGCTGGTCATGGGCAACCCTTCGCCGGTGGATATCGAAGCGCAGGTCGCGCAGACGCTCGATCCGCCGACGCGTAGTCAGCGTGCCGTACAGGTCGATCTCGATATGCTCTATGATGACGATCCGGAGCAGGTCAATGCGAACCTGAGCGCGCTGCTCGATCGCATCAAGGCGATGCAAGTGCGCACGGTCTACCTGCAGGCGTTCGCCGACCCGGATGGCGATGGCACTGCCTCATCACTTTACTTCCCCAATGATCATCTGCCGGTACGGGCCGATTTGTTCAACCGCGTCGCCTGGCAGCTCAAGACGCGCGCTGGTGTGGATGTCTATGCCTGGTTACCCCTACTGGCCTTCGATCTGCCGGATGCCTCTCGGCAGCGTCGCTTGCAGGTTCGGGTGCACGAGGCCGATGGCGAAAGCCGCGTTGCCGAGCGTGACTATCGGCGCCTGAGCCCGTTTCGTCCCGAGGCGCAGACGCTCGTCCAGGACATCTATTCTGACCTGGCCCGTAGTACGCCGGGCATCGACGGCATCCTGATTCACGATGATGCTTACCTGGCCGCTGATGAAGATGCCCAGGCATGCATCTCCGAGGCACGTTGGCCGGATAGTAAACGCCGGATTACCGACTGCAAGCTGAGCCCGCGTGACAAGACTCGGGCGTTGATCGACTTCGGTGAGCAGGCCCTTGAGGGTGCGCGACACTACGCTAACTTGAGCAATCGCTTTCGCGTGGCGCGCAATCTCTATGCACGCGTCGTGCTCGACCCGAGTGCGGAAGCGCGTTTCTCTCAGGCGCTGGGGCCATTCCTCGACCACTACGATGATGTCGCCTTGATGGCGATGCCTTACCTGGATGGCACCGAGAAGCCGCCGAAAGAGTGGTTGGACAAGCTAGTGGATCGAGTGCAGCGCTATCCAAGCGGTCTCGATAAAACGGTGTTCGAGCTGCAGACCTATGATTGGGAGCGCGAGGAATGGATCGCGCCAAGGCGCCTGCGTGACTGGATGCATCAGCTCGTGCGTCGTGGCGCGCTCAACCTGGCGTACTATCCGGATGATTTCATCACCGGCAAACCAGCGTTTCAGCCGACGTTCGAAGGCATGAGCCTCAACGAGTTTCCCCACCGCCGGAGTCAGCCATGATCGATGCACTCGTTGCTTGGATACTGACCATCGATTGGCGGGACACGATGTTCGGTTTTGCTTTTTATTACCCGATCTTCATGGCCTGGATGTGGATCATCGGTGGGCTCTGGTTCTACCTAAGGCGTGAACGCGGGCAGGATATGACGCCGCGCTTCGAAGAGTTGGGAGAGAATGCACCAACGGTCAGCATCGTCATCCCTTGTCACGACGAAGCGGCCCAAGTCGAACAGACGATCGCCTATGCGCTGGCGACGCGTTATCCGCACTTCGATGTCATCGCCGTCAATGACGGTAGTAACGATGACACGGGTGCCATTCTCGACCGCCTGGCGGTACACAACGAACGCCTGCGAGTCATCCATTTCGCCGCCAACCAGGGCAAAGCCGTGGCATTGCGCGCCGGGACGCTCGCGGCACGCAGCGATTATCTGGTGACCATCGATGGTGATGCCTTGCTGCACCCCTATGCCGTCTACTGGATGATGCGCCATCTGACCGGAGGACCGCGTGTGGGCGCAGTGACCGGCAATCCGCGTATCCTCAACCGCTCGACGCTGTTGGGCAAGATCCAGGTCGGCGAATTTTCCTCGATCATCGGTCTGATCAAGCGCGCTCAGCGAACCTACGGTCGCATTTTTACCGTTTCCGGTGTGGTGACAGGGTTCAATCGCGCCGCGTTGGATAGTGTGGGCTACTGGCACACCGACATGGTGACGGAGGATATCGATATCTCGTGGCGCTTGCAGATGGACCACTGGGATATCCGCTTCGAACCCGAGGCACTCTGTTACATCTATATGCCGGAAACACTCAAGGGGCTCTGGCAGCAACGGCTGCGCTGGGCCCAGGGCGGTGTCGAAGTAATGATGCGCTATGGCCGGGGCCTTTTCGCCTGGCGCCAACGGCGTTTCTGGGGCGTGGCAATCGAGTACTTCACCAGCTTGATCTGGGCCTATGTAATGCTGGCGATCGCCGTATTGTTTTGTTTGGGGCCGTTTGTGTCCCTGCCGCAGCAGTGGCAGGTAGCCACATTATTGCCCCAATGGAATGGCTTGCTGCTAGGCGCGACATGCTTGATTCAGTTCCTGGTAAGTCTCGTGATCGATCAACGCTACGAGCGGACGGGGTTCCTGCGTCATTATTTCTGGGTGATCTGGTATCCCTTGCTGTATTGGACATTATCGACGCTCACCGCGGTGGTCGCCGTGCCCAAGGGACTTTGCGGCTCGCGCTGCCAGCGTGCCAGGTGGCGCAGCCCGGATCGCGGCATTCAAGCCGGCAAGGAGGAGTGATCAATGCACGATAACGCCGATAATCACAGCGCGCTCACGTTGCCGGATATCATTTATCGGCCTGACTTGCAGTCGCGTCGTCAGCGTAGTGTGTTCGCGCTGCTTTCGGGGCTGGGCTGGATGTTATGGCTTTACTTGTTCCTTCCGTTGTCGACGCTATTGGGATGGGCCTTCGGGAGTGAGCGTTTTCAGGCCTATGTGATCGATAGTCACGCGCACAGTTGGGCCTCGCTGACAGTTTATGCCGTGACCGTCGTGCTGTCGGGAATGGCGTTGCTGATATGGGCCTTCTACAACTATCGCCGCTTTCGACATGCCGACCGTCGCCGCTCGCCATCCCCATTGACCACTGTACGCCTGAGGGACTCTTTCGGAGTGAGTGAGGCGCAGGTCGAGTATCTTCAGCGCAGTCGTGTGACGACATTGCGCCATGATGCGCGGGGGCACATCATCGGCATCGAGGCGACATCGGCGTTGTGAGGGGCTAGCGGTTGAGATAGGCGCTCACGCCTTGAGTCCCAGGCGTTTGGCCAAGCGATGCAGGTTGCCGCTGTCGGTGTGCAAGGCACGGGCAGTGGCAGCCCAGTTACCGTTGTGTGTCTCCAGTGCGAGGGCGATATGCCGGCGCTGGAAGGTCTCGACGGCTTCGCGTAGCGGAGCTGAGGGCGCGGGGTGCGTCTCGGGTACTGATGGTTCGGGAGCAAGGGTGTCGTCGGCGGGCGTTGTCGGCAGTTCCAAGTGATGCGCGGCGATGCGGACCACGGCATCACGGCGCGCGCCTTGCCCAACGGGAGACTGGTCTCCGAGGGCACGTAGCGCGGCGCGCCCCAGGGTATGTTCCAGCTCGCGGATGTTTCCCGGCCATGGCCATGCCAGCAGGGCGTGTTCGGCCGTCAGGTCGAGGCGAAGGTTGGCGAGCCCCAGGCGAATGCGGTTGTCCTCCAGGAGACTACCAGCCAGCAGCGGTACGTCCTCGCGACGTTCCCGCAGGGGCGGCACCTCTAGCGGGAAGACGCTCAGGCGGTGGTAGAGATCTTCACGGAAGCGCCCGGCGGCGACTTCCTGGCTCAGGTCACGGTTGGTGACCGCGATCAGGCGCACGTTGACGCGCTGCGGGGTCTCGCTGCCCAACGGCTGAATCTCGCCTTCCTGCAGTACGCGCAACAACTTGGGTTGCATGGCCAGCGGTAGTTCGCCGATTTCATCGAGCATCAGTGTGCCCTCGTGGGCCATGGCGAAATGGCCGCGATGATCGCGGACGGCGCCGGAAAACGCGCCGCGTCGATGGCCGAACAGTTCGCTTTCGATCAATGACTCGGGCAAGGCCGCGCAATTGACGCGTACCAGTGGCCCCTCGCAACGTGCGGACAGCGCATGCACGCGCCGGGCGATACGCTCCTTGCCGACCCCGGTCTCGCCATGCAACAGCACACTCATGTCGGTGGGGGCCACCAGGGTGAGACTTTTTTCCAGCCGTCGCATGGCAGGACTCTGCCAATAGGGCGCACTGTTCCGCGGTGCGTTCTGATCGGGGAAGTGCTGGTCGAGTGCCTGATTGAGGCGTGAACGGGTGTCGCTGAGCTGCTGTGCAAGACGTAAGCAGGTTGCCAGCAGACCCGCTGCGGCCAATAGCTCGTTATCGTCGATGACGGCCAGGCAGCCTGGCGTCAGCGCATCCAGTGTCAGCATGCCGAGCAGTCGGTCGCCATCGCGCAGCGCCACGCCCATGCAGTCATGCACATGGCTCAAGCTGTCGTCGAGCAGTCCATCGAAGGGGTCGGGCAACGACGAGTCGAGCGGGAAGCGGCACACACCAGGATGCGCAGCGATCGTTGCCAGGCGCGGGTGCGCAGTCAGGCTGAAGCGACGCCCGCGGACTTCATCGTCGAGGCCCAGCACGGCCACGGGCTGCAGGCCGTCGTCGTGGGCGACCATCAGCGTGCTGGCGTCGGCGGGATAGCCGCCGACCAGTGCGTCCAGGAGCCGGGCCCAGCGCTCAGGGAGCCGGTCATTGGCATGGCCAGCGCTGAGGTCGGCGAGTAGGTCACGCAAGGTATGCAAGAACGCTGTCATTTATACATTTTTTCTCGAGTAAATAGTCATATCGACAGTAATATGGGTGTTATTTTGACAGTCATGGCGCCGAGAGCAAGGGATTTTCACCTACCGGGCTGCGTCCTGAAGTTTCTATAAAGCGGCAACCGCGCGCCTAGCAAATACTGGCGTGGCACAATGTCGCGGGCGTGTCGAAAAGGGGAGAGTTGGCACTCCGATTGCGATAACAGTAATACATACTGCAAGTATCGCGAGGAAACATCATGCTGACATCCGCCCAGGAACCCGTCATCGCTGCTACGACGCCGGTGGTCGCCGAACACATCGAGGCTATCGCCAAGCGCTTCTATCCGTTGATGTTTGCACGCTACCCCGAGGTCAAGACGCTGTTCAATGCTGCGCATCAGCAAAGCGGCGGCCAGCCGCGCGCACTGGCGGGTGCCGTTGTCGCCTATGTGCAACTGCGCCATGATCCGGCACGTCTCGACGAGGTGCTGGGCATCATCGTCGACAAGCACGTGTCGCTGGGGATCCGCCCCGAGCATTATCCGATCGTCGGCGAATGCCTGATGGCGGCGATCGGCGAAGTGCTGGGCGAGGCAGTGACGGCGGAGGTCGCCGATGCCTGGAGCGCGCTTTACGACGAACTGGCGGGGCTTCTGATCGAGAAGGAGGCGCGACGTTATCGCGAGTTCGCCGCTCAGCCCGGTGGCTGGGACGGCACCCGCGAGTTTCGCATTGTCGCCAAGCGTCCCGAGAGTGCCGTCATCACTTCGTTCGAGCTGGCGCCGGTGGATGGCGGTGCGGTCGCCGCGCATCGTCCGGGACAGTATATCGGTCTCAAGTTGGCCATTGATGGCGAAACGGTGCATCGCCACTACAGCCTTTCGGTGGCGCCCAATGGCCGGACTTATCGGATTTCCATCAAGCGCGAGGAGGGTGGCCAGGTAAGCCGGCATTTCCATGATCGTCTGGCGGTGGGCGATACCCTGGAGCTACTGCCGCCAGCGGGGCATTTGACCCTGGCCGAAGGCGATGCGCCGGTGATGCTGATCAGTGGCGGCGTGGGGCAGACGCCGATGTTGCCGCTGGCCCGACAGGCACTCGCCGAGGGGCGTCGCGTCGTCTACCTGCATGCGGCGCGCGACGGCGCGGTGCGTGCGTTTGCCGACGAGCTGGCTGACCTGCACAAGGCGTATCCGGCGCTATTGCGGGTGATTAGCGTCTATTCTCAACCGCGCGCGGAGGATGTGCCCGACCACGTTGGCCGCGTGGATGCCGACCTGCTTTCGAAGTATGTGCCACATGCCGCTCACTGCTATACGGTGGGGCCGGCGGACTTCATGCGCTGTGTCGATGCGGCGCTGGGGGCGCTCGGGGTCGAGGCTGCACGGCGTCATCATGAGTTCTTCGGGCCGGCCGAGCCGCTGGCGGATGTCGCCTGAGATATTGCGTCACTGACCCGAACGCCACGCCAGCCAGCGTGGCGTTTTGCGTGATGCGTCAGGCATGGCGTGCCGTGCCTGACGGGCATTGTTATATAGGGGGAGCGCCGAGGCGGCCCCGGCGCTATTCGGTCAGGAGTGATAGTGAGTATCAGCGGGTTTCGTTGAGCACTGCTTCGGGAAAGTGCCGACGCAGGATCTGGTTCTGAAACGCATCCACGAAGCGGCTGTTGATGATGATAATGAAGCTCTCGAAGGGCGCTCCGGTATCTTCCTGGTGGATGCCATCCACGCTGTGGAAGAGGCGGTCGTCACAATGGAGCGTGTGCTGGGCGGCCTGATAACGGGGTATCCTGGGATCTCGGGCTGAGTCCGTCGCCTGCTTGGCGTAGAATACTTGCCTTGAGTACGACCACGGTGACAAGTCGTCTCCGTGCGGAACCTGAGCGGATGACAGGCAATACGTCGATGGGCGAATATGTACCCCTGTCGACGAGGTGGACGACGAATCGAGGAGACGAGCATGCGAAAGGAGAGGCCGTGAAGCTGTTGCTGGCGAATGCGGGACATTGCTTGAGTCTGGCGCTGGCGCGTGAGGCCAATCGACGTCGCGACACCCAATTGACCATCGTCGAGGAGACGCACGTCTCGGCGGAGGCCTTGGCTGAGGCCCGGCCCGATGCGCTGGTGGTGCCGCCGTTATCGGCGCCGTCACGTCTGGCGCCCGCCGAGGTCATGGCCCATGTCGAGGCGGTCGACGCCAATCTCGCGCTGTGTCGGGAATACGACGTGCCGTTGATTTGGTGCGTGTCCGATGAGCTCTATGAGGAAGGTGGTGACGGGCCGCTCGACGAGCATGTCATCCCGGCGCCACGCGATGACAGTCTAAAACGCTTGATTGCCACTGGCGACCGGGTGCGTGAGTGTCTGCCGAGACATCTCATCGTACGGCTGGGGCCGCTGTTCGCGCTCGGCGGCGCGCATGCCTGGTTACCTGAGTTACTCGACACGCTGTTGGCGGGTGACGAAGTACGCGCCGCGGAAGACATGATCCTGTGCCCGACCTCGGTCGATGCGGTGGCCATGGCGTTGATCGGCATGATGCAGCAGCAAGGTTGTGGCGCCGATGCTTGGGGCGCCTATCATCTGGCAGGTACCGAGCCGATCAGCCCGTATACGTTCGCCTCCGTCGTGCGCACCTACCTCACCACGCATCTCGAGCGGCAGGAACGTGACGCGACATTGGGGACTTTGCACGCCTTGCATCATCATCATGATCACCCCTTGCGGCGAGTCCTGAACTGTCGCCGCGTGTTGGACGTTTTCGGTATCCACCAGAAGCCCTGGCGGCTCGAGCTGAGCCGTATGCTGGATGACTGGTGTCTGTTGCATGACAAGGAGTCAGCGACGTGAAGGTGTTACGCAGTCTCGTCTTTTATGCCGGCTACTTTCTGGCGCTGCTGATCAGCGGCCTAGTGTTACTACCGGTCGCGCCATTCTTGTCGTTGTTTTCGCGATTTCGGGTGCTGAATCTGTATAACCGCTTCATCGTGGGCTGGTTCGCCGTTTCCTGTGGGGTGCGTTATCACGTCAGCGGGCGCGATAACGTGCCTGAAGGGCCCTGCGTCGTGCTCGCCAATCATCAGAGCGAGTGGGAAACCCTGTTTCTGCAGTTGCTCAAGGTGCCGGTGTGCACGGTGCTCAAGCGTGAGCTGCTCAATATGCCGGTCTTCGGCTGGGGGCTGCGCTTGATCAAGCCTATCGCGCTGGATCGCGCGCGACCGTCGCGGGCCATGCGCATGGTGCTCGAGCAGGGCACGCAGCGTTTGGCTGAGGGACTATCGGTGCTGATCTTTCCCGAGGGTACGCGGGTGGCGCCAGGGCAGCGGCGGCGCTACAACAAGAGTGGGGTGGTGATTGCTTGTCGCTCTGGTGTCCCGGTGTTACCCGTGGCCCACAATGCCGGCGAACACTGGCCTGGGCGGCATTGGGTCAAGAAACCTGGAGATTTGAACGTAGTGGTCGGTGAGCCGATCGCCACGCAGGGGCGCTCCACCAACGAGGTATTGGCCGAGGTCGAGGAGTGGATCGAGGCGCAGCTTCGCGAAATCTCCGCGGAACCGCGTCCCGAGATCGAGAGCGAGCCTACCAAAGTGCCGGCCTGAGCCGCTGTCGACGGAAGCTGTGCCAGCACGCAAAAAGGGGTGTCTCTCACGAGACGCCCCTTTTGCGTGTTACCGGGAAAGCACGGCGCTGCGCTCGCTCAGCCCCGGTAGCGCTGCAGCACCAGGCAGGCGTTGGTGCCGCCAAACCCGAAACTATTGGACAGCACGCGCTCGATGGCAGCATCGTCGCGGCGTTGGTCGACGATATCGAAACCTTGAGCGGCATCGTCTAGCTCGCTGATGTTGGCCGACGCGGCGATGAAGGCGTGCTCCATCATCAACAGTGAGTAGATGGTTTCCTGCACGCCGGTGGCGCCCAGCGAATGCCCGGTCAGCGACTTGGTGGAGCTCATTGCCGGCGTGGTATCGCCGAACACCTCGCGAATCGCCTGGAGCTCGGCGATGTCGCCCACCGGGGTGGAGGTGCCGTGGGTATTGATGTAGTCGATCGGGCCGTCCACGGTCGCCATGGCTTGCCGCATGCAGCGCGCGGCGCCCTCGCCGGAGGGTGCGACCATGTCGTAGCCATCGGAGTTAGCGCCATAGCCGACGATTTCGGCATAGATCTTGGCGCCACGTGCCTTGGCGTGTTCCAGCTCTTCGAGCACCAGCATGCCGCCGCCACCGGCGATGATGAAACCATCGCGGGAGGCGTCATAGGGACGTGAGGCGGTTTCGGGCGCATCGTTATAACTGGTCGAGAGCGCGCCCATGGCATCGAACAGGCAGGACAGCGTCCAATGCTCCTCTTCGCCGCCACCGGCAAAGACCACGTCCTGCTTGCCGAGCTGGATTTGCTCGACGGCACTGCCGATGCAGTGGGCCGAGGTCGCGCAGGCCGAGGAGATGGAGTAGTTGACGCCCTTGATCTTGAACGGCGTGGCGAGGCAGGCGGAGACCGTACTGCCCATGGTTCGCGTGACCCGGTAGGGGCCGACGCGACGCAGGCCCTTTTCGCGCAGAACATCGGCAGCTTCGACCTGGTTGGCGCTGGACGCGCCGCCGGAGCCAGCGATCAAGCCGGTACGCTCGTTGGAGATATCGCTGTCATCGAGGCCGGCATCGCGGATCGCTTGTTCCATCGAAACATAGGCGAAGGCCGCAGCATCGCCCATGAAGCGACGCAGCTTACGGTCGATCAAGGTATCGAGATCGGCATTGATGACACCGGCCACGTGGCTGCGGAAGCCACGTTCCGCGTATTCATCTTTGTAACGAATACCCGAGCGTCCGCTGCGTAGCGCGTCCAGTACCTGATGCTGGTCATTGCCGAGGCAAGACACGATGCCTTGGCCGGTGACTACCACTCGTCGCATGGAAGCCTCCTGATCAGAAATTCGCGGTGGAGGTAAACAAGCCAACGCGTAAATCGTTGGCTTGATAGATATCGCGACCGTCGACCGAAACGGTGCCGTCGGCAATCCCCAGTATCAACCGCCGGGTAATGATCCGCTTGAGGTTGATCCGGTAGGTGACCTTCTCGGCGTTCGGCATGATCTGGCCCGAGAACTTGACCTCGCCGCAGCCCAGAGCGCGTCCGCGGCCAGGATGTCCCAGCCAACCGAGGTAGAAGCCGACTAGTTGCCACATGGCATCCAGGCCTAGACAGCCTGGCATGACCGGGTCGCCGGGGAAGTGGCAGTCAAAGAACCACAGGTCGGGGTGGATATCCAATTCGGCGATGAGTTCGCCCTTGTCGTACTCGCCTCCGCCCTCCTGGATTTGCGTGATGCGATCGAGCATCAGCATGTTGGGGGCCGGCAGCTGGGCGTTGCCTGGGCCGAAAAGCTCGCCCTGGCTGCATGCCAGCAGTTCTTCGTAGCTGAAAGAATGTTGCTTGGTCACTGAATCTTTCCGAGAGTCGAAATTGTGGTGCGTCGCAGAGCACGAACACCTTAGTCTACTGGCAGTGCCGAATGAATGCACGCTGGGCTAGCCTACCGGGCGCGCCTTATGGGTGCAATCCGAGGATGGGGGCGGGTTGCGCCGATCGCAAGAGAAGGGGCATGATGCCTGCACTTCACGAACCTCTCTTGATTGAGTCGCTAAATCGCCATGTGGTCCGTCTTTACGCTCAACCGTCCCTTGGTATGGACGGGCATTGCTGCCATGGCCTCCATGAGCCTTTTGCCGACGCTGATGTTGCGACTGGCGGCCTTGGTGATGGTGATCATTGGCGGTATGGATGCCTGGCGTCAAATCCGCCAGGAATCGACGCGACGTCAGCTTACCGAAGCCGCTCTGATGCTCTCCCCCGATGGTGTACTGATTTCCAACGCCCGCAATCGCATCGAGGCAGTCAATCCGGCCTTTACGCAGATCACCGGCTACAGCGACGAGGAGATACGCGGCCTCGACCCATCGGTACTCTCCTCGGGACGCCACGACAAGGCCTTCTACGAGAATTATTGGCAAAGCCTCAACGCTACCGGGCAATGGGAAGGGGAGGTCTGGAATCAGCGCAAACACGGTGATGAGTTTCCCGAATGGCTGCGTGTGCGGGCGATTACCGATGACAAGGGGGTTGTCACGCACTACGTGGGATTGTTCACCGATATCACGCGTCACAAGGCACGTGAGCAGGATCTACAGCGTATCGGCTTCGAAGATCCGCTGACCGGTTTGCCCAACCGTCGGCGTCTGCATGACCTGCTGGCCTCGCGCTTGCAGCGTCTGCGGGCCGGCGAAGAATTGGATATTGTGCTGATCGACATCGATGGCTTCAAGGCAGTCAACGATGCCATGGGCGTCGACCAGGGGGATCGTCTGCTATCGCGCTTTGGGCAGCGGCTCGCGGCGTTCGTTGCCGGTGGTGTCGTAGGCCGACTGGGCGGTGACGAGTTCATGGTCATTCGCACCACGACTTATGACGATCACGAACAATGGGTCGAAGGGCTGCGCGGGCATCTGAGCGAACCGTTCGAGATTGGCGACAAACCCCTGCGCCTGGGACTGACCATCGGCAGTTGTCGCGCGCCCGACGATGGACGCGATTCCGGCGTCTTGTTCCAACGCCTGGAGTCGGCGCTCTACGCCGCCAAGCGTCACGGGCGTAACTACAGCCAACGCTTCCGCCCCTCGCTGGAAGTCGATGGGGATCCCCAACTCGAGCTGCTCAACGAACTCCGCCAAGCGCTGGCGCACGGCACGCAACTCGAGCTCTTCTATCAAGCACAATACTACCTCGATGATGGCCGACTAGCCGGTATGGAAGCCTTGCTGCGCTGGTATCATCCCACGCATGGCATGATCTCGCCGGGAACGTTTATCCCCCTGGCCGAACGCCACGGTTTGATGGCATCCCTAGGCGACTTGGTGATCGATCGCGCCTGCGCGCAGTTGGCGACCTGGCGCCAGCAAGGCCTATCGTGCGTGCCAGTGTGGATCAACATCTCTGCAGTGCAGTTGATCCAAGGTGATCTCGAGTCGCGGTTGTCCGCGAGCTTGTCCAAACACAACGTACCTGCGGCCATGCTGGGATTGGAACTAACCGAGTCGGTGTTGCTCGATGAGCGTGCCGGAGACATCTCGACGCGTCTCGTCGCGCTGCGCGGTAAGGGACACCCGATCGCCATCGACGACTTCGGCACCGGCTATTCGTCGATGGCCTATCTCAAGGAACTGCCAGTGGACAAACTCAAGCTCGACCGCGCCTTCGTGCGTGCCCTACCCGACGATAGCGCCGATGCCGCGATCACTTCGGCAGTGCTCGCCATGGCACGTGGCTTGGGGCTGGATGTGATTGCCGAGGGGGTGGAAACGCAGGCGCAGCGAGACTATCTGCATTCAGAAGGCTGTTCCATGGTGCAAGGCTTTTTCTATGCCCGCCCCGAACGAGTCACCGATGTCGAGAAGCGGCTCAAGGACGATCTCGATATATCACTGTCCTGAGCGCCAGCCACCCGCATAGACTGCCCCAGAGCACGGCCTGCACCACCACTGCCCAAGGCGCCAGTTCGACATCCGCCAGGCGTGCGCCCCCCAGGTAGGAGCTCGGCCCACCGAGCGCCCCGCCCAACATTGCCAGCCGGGGGTGTGACCATAGCCAAGCGAGGGAATGGTGGATAGTGGTCGCGAACAGTGGCCAGAGCAGCCACAGCCACAGCGGTAGTCCTGAGGCATCGGCAAAGCGTAAACCGCCGAGCAACGTCAGAGTACCGTCTATGCCCGCGCCCAGTAACGCGAACCCTGCCAGCCAGCGCCACTCTCCCGGAATGCCCAGCCACAGTAGATGACAGGTCACGATGAGCGCCACCGTGGGTAGCGCCCAGGGCGTACCACCCAGCACGCAGGCCAGCCAACCGGCCTGAAAGGCGAGCGCGTTTATGACCTTGCCAAACATGGGATCAAGGTGCTCCGGTGAGTGGCGCGCGGCGGCTGCCGGGCTTGGCCAGCAGCCACTGCGAGGCGCCGATGGTGCGTTCGCGGAAGCCACCTTCGCAGTAGCAAAGATAATAACGCCACATGCGAACGAAGCGCTCGTCGTAGCCGAGCGCGCGAACGTGTTCGAGACTGGCCTCGAAGCGCTGACGCCACTCGTAAAGCGTGCGCGCATAATGTGCCCCGATCTCGTCAAGGGCGAGTATGTTGAGTTGCGTGCGTTGTGCGATACTTTTCAGTATTGCCTGGTGGGAAGGCAGGAAACCGCCAGGAAAAATGTAGCGCTTGATGAAGTCGACCTCGCGCTTGGCTGCTTCATAGCGCTGATCGCGAATGGTGATGGCCTGGAGCAGCGCCAAACCGTCGTCGTCGAGTAGACGGTCGACGGTGGCCAGATAAGTGGCCAGGTACTGGTGCCCCACCGCCTCGATCATTTCCACCGATACCAGACGGTCGTAGCGCCCCTCGAGGTCGCGATAATCACGCTTGAGCAGGGTGATGCGCTCTTCGAGACCGGCCTCGCGGATGCGTTGCGCGGTATGTGCGTACTGCTCCTCGGAAATGGTCGTGGTAGTGACGCGGCAGCCTCGGGTGCGCGCCGCGTAAAGTGCCAGCCCGCCCCAGCCGGTGCCGATCTCCAGCAAGTGATGCTCGGGGCCGATATCCAGCTTGTCGAGAATGAGCTCCAGTTTGTATGTCGAGGCGTCTTCCAGGCTGGCGTCGGGGTTTGGAAAGATGGCACTGGAGTACAGCCAGTGTTCGCGATCGAGGAACGTCTCGAAGAGGGCATTGCCGAGATCGTAATGTGCCGCCACATGACGTCGGGCGCGCCCGGTGGTATTGCGCTGCAGGGCGTGGAGCGCGCTGAGAACACCCTGCGCCAGTCGTGCGGAACCCTTCTCCAGGCGTTCGTTGACGTGCTCCAGGTTGCGCGCGAGCAAGCGAATCAGCGCGACCAGGTCGTCGCAGTGCCAGTCACCCTCCATATAGGTTTCCCCGGCCGCAACGCTGCCCCCCAGCGCGATACGTCGCCATACTCGGTCGTGATGTATCCGCAGACGTACCGTGAGTGGTCCGCCCTGGCCGAGATGGTGTGTGCGTCCAGCTTCCTCGACGATCAGTACGCCGCCCTCGAGGGTCGACAGCTGCCGCAGCAGACGAGGCCTGAGCCAACTTGCCACGCGCGTGTCGAGCGTGCTGGTAGACGTCTTGGTGGCGGAACGAGTCGTCGTCACGGGCGTGTCTCCTCGCCACGGGAATTTGAAAAGATCGGCATGCGCTTCAACCATAGGCGTAATGCCTCGAAATGAATGCCGGCCAGCGTCTTGAGACTCATCCAAGGGGCGCGTGCCAGAGTGACAAGCCACGCGCGCCGCCCAGCGGGTGCGAAACGCAGGCTCAGCGTCGCGTCGAAATGTCGCGTGGCCTCGCGCCATGCCTCCATGTGCATCAGCAGGTGCTCGCGTGGCGTGTTGAAGCGCCATCGATAACGCATGTCCATGGGGTTGAACGGCGAGACATGCAGCGCCTTGTCGAAATGGGCGGCATGGGTATGGCGTGTCGGCGTCACCGTATAGGCATAGACGTGGCGCTCGCGCCATGGCGTGTTGGTGACTTCGCCGAGGATGGCGCACAGGCGTTCGTCATGGTCATAGACGTAATACAGCGTGATGGGATTGAAGAGCACGCCGCATAGGCGCAGCTGGGTCAACATGCGGACAGGGCCTGCGGGGGCCGCCTCGCCCAGCTCATGGCGCAATCGCTGATGCACTGCCGTCTTGAGCGGGAGATGCGTGGGCCCCAGATAATCCTCACGGCGAAAGCGCGCCAGCGCCGCACGTCGTGCACTGAAGCCTGGCAGCGCATCGAAGAGCTCGGGCAATTCGTCCAGGTCGAGCCAAGCCATCCACACGCGGTAGGTGAAGCGGTGCACGCGAGGCGTGAAGCGCCGATGGCGCAGCTCGCCCAGGGCCACCCGGCTGTGCAAGGGGGCGCTCATGCCGGAACTCCTTCAGGCACCGCGGTTGCCGACGAGAGAGGCCCTGACAGGGCATCGGATTCATCGCAGCCCAGAGCATGGGCCACGCGTAGCGCGCTCCAGACGCCATCCTCGTGGAAACCGTGGCGCCAGTACGCACCGCAGAAATGAGTGCGACGGTGCGGGCCGGATATTTCCGCATGGCGCTGTTGGGCGGCGCCGCCGGCTAGCGTAAAGCAGGGGTGGCGATAGACGAAGCGCCGCAGCATGCAGTCGGGGGCGATGGCGTCGCTGTCGTTGAGCGTCACGCAGAAACGCGTCGTGCCTGCCAGATGCTGGAGACGATTCATGTCGTAGGTCACTGAAACGCGCGCGTCGGCTTCGCGCCCGTCGACGCGATAGTTCCAGCTTGCCCAGGCACGGCGCCGACGCGGCAGCATTCGGGTATCGGTATGCAGGATGACGTCATTGTTCTGGTACGGCAGAGCGTCGAGGATTTCGCGCTCCGCTGGGCTGGGATCGTTCAGCATCGCCAGGGCTTGGTCGCTGTGGCAGGCGAGCACCACCTGGTCGAAGCGCTCCCGACCTTGGCGTGTGGTCAGTGTCACACCCGTTGCGTCGCGCTCGATACCCAGCACTGGGCAGGCCAGGCGGATGCGCTGGGCGTAGGCAGCCGTCAGCGGGGATATATAGCGTCGTGCACCGCCCACGAGCGTGTACCACTGGGGGCGATTGTTCACCGACAGCAGCCCATGATGATGAAAGAAATGCACGAAGGATGTCAGCGGGAAATTCGCCATATCGTGCTCGCTGGCGGACCAGATGGCAGCGCCCATGGGCAGCAGGTAGCGGCGCCGGAACGTCTCGCCGTAGCCACCCCGCGTCAGGTATTCGCCCAGCGTCATGTCTGCCGGCAAGGTGCCGTTCGATAGATCGCGTACCGCGTGGCGATTGAAGCGCAGGATATCGCGCAGCATGCCGTGAAAGTCAGGGCGCAGAAGATTGCGACGTTGGGCGAACAGGGTGTCGAGGGTATGGCCGTTATATTCGAAATCTTCGTGCGTGGTATGCACCGAGAAGCTCATTTCGGTGGCCTGCGCGGATACGCCCAACTGCGCCAGCAAGCGCTGAAAGTGCGGATAGGTGCGGTCGTTGAAAACGATGAAACCGGTATCGATGGCATGCCGATGCCCATCTAGTTCGACATCCACGGTCGCCGTGTGGCCGCCGAGATGTTCGCTGGCCTCGAACAGGGTTACCTCGTGGCGTGGCGAGAGGTAATGGGCGCAGGCCATGCCGGCAATGCCTCCGCCGACTACCGCGATGCGTGAGGCGGGCACGTTCATGAGCAATCCTCTTCGGCGGTGTTGCGGGTCAACAGACGCCCGAGGCGATGACGTAACGCAGGCGGCAGAATGCCCGCCAGCTTGACCAGCAAGGTGAAGCGGCGCGGGAAGTGGATGTCGAGTGCGCGTTTCTCCAGTCCGCGCAGGATGGCCGCGACGGCGGTATCGAGTTCGACGCGCATGGGCATGGGGAAGTCATTGCGCTCGGTTAGCGGCGTGCGCACGAATCCGGGATGTATGACGCTGACATCGATGCCTTGCGCCGCCAGATCCAGTCGCAGGGACGCGAGGAAGTAGCTGAGCGCGGCCTTGGATGCACCGTAAGCTTCGGCGCGCGGCAACGGAAAGTACGCCGAGGCACTGGAAACAGCCGCCAACTGCGGACGCTGTGTGCCATGCCGAGCGCGACGCAGTAGCGGTAGTGCCGCATCGATGGCGTACAGGGTGCCGTGAAGATTGGTGGCCAGTACGCGCTCTATGAGGTCGACATCGAAGTTGCACGCGTCCACGTATTCGCAGGTACCGGCATTGAGCAGGGCTAGCTCGAGGCCTCCGAAGACGGCCTCTATATGTTCCCCGGCGGCGGTGACCGAGGTGCGATCGGTCAGGTCGGCGGGAACTACCAGGGCATTCTCAAAGGGGGCCGCTAACGCCTCCAGGGTATCGCGTCGACGCGCGGTCAGCGCGACCCGGTGGCCTTCCTTCAACAACCGCACGGCAAGTGCCTCGCCGATGCCTGATGTGGCGCCGGTCAACCAGATGCGCTGGGGGGCTGCTGATGCGGTCATGCGCTCTCCTCCAGGTGATACATGCTGACTAGTGCGGTGAAGATGTCGGACGCATGCGTCGCTTGAGCCAACGGATCAGCGTGCCTAATACGGGCAAGTGCTCGTAAAGCATCGCACCGGCGTCGAAGTAATCGCGTTGCCGGCAGACTCGATCGCCGTGGAACGTCAGTCGCGAACACCCCATGACCTCGAGCCTGCGCCCGCCGGCAAGTCGGGGGTGCTTGAGATACATGATCCAGTCGACGCAGGCGTCATCGCCCTCACGCTGACAGTGTCCGATGTCGAAGCGGCACTCGGTGACGTTGTCGAGCATCTCGGCGTAGTAACGTATTAACGCATCGCGCCCCTCGACATGATGTAACGAGTCTGTGAATGACACATCTTCAGTGTAGAGGTTTTCGAGGTCTCTTGTACACGTTTTGTCTAGATTTTTGAAGGCATGACAAAACGCCTCCAAGGCAGGATCCTGTCGCATGCGGTCCTCCGAGAAGGGCGAGGAGATGTGGCGTGAGCTCGGGGCGCGCGGTCACGTCGTCAGTGACTTGAAGGCGTCCAGTGCGCGTTGGCGTGCTGCCTTGTGATCGACGATGGGATCGGCATAGCCGGTTTGCCGGCGTTGCGTCGCGTCGGGGAAAAAGCGTGACTTGAGCGGCAACTTGGCCAACTCCGGCAGGTATTCAGCGATGAAGCGACCTTCCGGATCGAAGCGTTCCGCCTGGGTGGTGGGATTGAAGATGCGGAAATAGGGCGCTGCATCGGTGCCGGTGGAGGCCGCCCACTGCCAGCCACCATTGTTGGAGGCGAAGTCGCCGTCGATGAGGTGGCGCATGAAGAAGGCTTCGCCACGTCGCCAGTCGATCAGCAAGTGCTTGGAAAGGAACATCGCCACGACCATGCGTAGGCGGTTGTGCATCCAGCCGCGCTGGACCAACTGGCGCATTGCGGCGTCGACCAGCGGGTAGCCGGTCCGCCCTTCGCACCAAGCCTGAAACCCTGCATCATCGTCGCGCCAGACCAGGCCCTTTGTATGCGACTGAAAGGGGCGATGGCGGTTGATGTCGGGGAAGCTGGCGGCGATATGCAGATAGAACTCGCGCCAGATCAATTCGTTGGCCCAGGCGGTGAGGCCGGCGTCGCCGTCGGCCAGGTGCCCCTCGTTGTTGTTCATCACCGCGTGCAGGCATTGGCGATGCGAGATCATGCCCAGCGATAGGTAGGGTGAAAGCTCGCTGGTGCCGGGAAGCGTGGGGAAATCGCGCTGGCGCTTGTAGTGATAGCCGCGAAAACGCAGGAAGCGCTCGAGCCGGTCGCCGGCCTCGTCCTGCCCTGCAGGCCATAGACTCGGGTCGAGTGGCGCGTCGGCCATCGTCTCGAGATCGCGAGAAGGCGGCGGGTCGGCGTCGATGGTCAACTGGGCTTGGGGGGCAGGCTCTTCCACCAAGGCGATGCGGCGTGGCGCCAGCTCGCGATGCCAGGCCTTGGCGAACGGCGTGAACACGCTATACGGCTCCCCTTTGCCGGTGAGAAGCTCGCCGGGCGCGAAGGCGACGGCATCGGTGTGCCCCCATGTCGCCAGCCCAGCCTCCTGAAAGGTGGACTCCACTGCGGCATCGCGGCGGCGTTCGTTGAGGGGATATTCGCGATTGAAGTGCAGTGCGCTGGCGCCATGCTCACGCGCTAATTTGAGCAGTGCTGTGGGCGCCTCGTCGAAGGTCGCGATGCATCGCTGCAGCAAGGGGATATTGAGACCGGCCAGGTGCTCGCGAAGCGCTGCCACGCCGCGCAGCCAGAAATCGGCCTTGTTGGCGCCGTGGTCGTGACGTTGCCATTGCGGCAGGCTGGTCAAGAAAACGGCGATCACAGGTCCGCGTTCGGCGGCGGCTTGCAGAGCACGGTTGTCGAGGGTTCGCAGGTCGCTGCGGAACCACATCAATTGTACATCGGACATGGCCACTCCCTGGCAAATGTGTGCGGGTTAACGTCCCAGCAACCCTTGTAGGCGGCTGAGCGCAGCGGGCAGTTCGTCGCCGAGCGAGGCGACCTGGGTGTTTTCCAGTTCTGCGCTGCGGATGCGTGCCACGGGGCCGACCAGGCACAGTGGCATCTTGAGCTGCTCCGCCAGACGCGGCAACTGACGCCGAATGAGATCGCTGCGCTCGGCATATCCACTGGTCATGAGTACCACATCTGCCTTGAAGCGCTCTGCGGCGAGCGGCAACTCATTGAGCGGCAAGTCGGTATCCAGCCATTCGACCCGAAATCCCGAGGCCGACGCGACTAGCGCCAAAAGCAGCAGGCGCAACAGGTCGCGCTCCTCGGGCAGGCGTAACAGCAGTAGGCGCGTGCCCCGTGTGGCGTGATTGGCGTGATACAGGCGAATGGCGACCCGCGTACGCAAGAAGCTTTCCAGCAAGCGGCGCTGCAATTCGGCACCGAACTGATCGCCCCAGCGCTCCTCGAGCTGTTCGATCACAGGCTGCCATAATTCGGTCACACACAAACCGGCGGGATAAAGCGCCATGCTGCGATTGAACAGGACCTCTAGCGTATCGCTATCCAGTGCGTCGACGGCCTGCAGTAGTCGCTGGCGCTGGCTTTCCCAGTCGCTGATATCCGGCGCAGGGACATCATTGGCTGAGGGTTCGGCCTGCTCGAGCAAATCGCGTACCTGACTGACGGGAACGCCCCGGTTGAGCCATTGCAGAATACGCTCGACGCGGCGTATGTCCTCGCGTGCATAAAGACGGTGTCCCTTGGGGGTACGCTGCGGACGAATCAAGCCGTAGCGGCGTTCCCAGGCGCGTAAGGTCACGGAATTGACACCGGTCAGCCGTGAAACCTCGCGGATCGGGTACAGCGGCGAATTGGCCGGATCCATCGCCTGCTCACTCATGCGCTTAGGTTCCTCCTGTAAGTCTTGTCATCTAGCATGAGGGATGAAGTTGTACGTCGCAATAGTTTTGTACAATTCCTATCACGTCTTAGTTCTCCGGCGCCGCCTCTGCACGGGCCGTCACGATGCCTGCCAATGCCTCGACGAAGGCGGGGTGCTGGCCGACGGGATCGAGCAGCGTCAGTGCCGCCTGGGGATACTGCGCACGCAATGTCTCGAGCTGGCCTGGAACGTCCTGGCGTAAGTGGCGCCCGGCGGCAAAAAACAGCGGTAAGATATCGAGGCGTCGATGGCCTTGGTCATAAAGTTCGGCGACTCGGGTTTCCAGCGAGGGTTCGCTTAGCTCCATGTAGGCGATGACCGCGGGGGTCTCGAGGCGCGCACGCAGGTCGTGCTCGAGCGTCTCGAAGGGCGCGCGCCACCGCGCATCGCTGGAGCCATGGGCAAGTAGGATCAAGGCGTGGCTCATCGAGCGATCTCCTGTGGTGAATGAAGTGGTGCCTTGCGTGGCGACGACAGCCGCGTGGCGGGTGGCCATGAGCTATGCTTTTCCGTCAGGTCAATGCATATTTACCTGGACAACTTTAGCAAATTGTACAACGGTCGTATAATACGTATTTGGAGAGTCATTATGCGCATCCTGATCACCGGCGGTAGCGGTTTCGTCGGACGGCTGCTCTGCCACCGCCTACATGAAGCTGGGCATCGGTTGCTAGTGGTGTCGCGCTCGCCAACCCGGGCGCAGACGCATCTGCCCGAAGGCATCGAGATCCGCGAGTCGGTCATGGCCTTTACCGATGACGCTCCCGAGGCGATCGTCAATCTCGCTGGCGAGCCCATCGCCGACAAGCGCTGGAGCGAGGTGCAGAAAAAGCGATTGCTCGAGTCGCGGCTGAACATCACGCGCGAGCTGGTGACGCTGTGCGAGCGCCTGGAAACGCCGCCTCGGGTCATGGTATCCGGGTCGGCCATGGGCTTCTACGGCGATCAGGGAGAGCGCGACGTCACCGAGCAGACGCCACCCACCGATGAGTTCGCCCATCGCTTGTGCGCGCAGTGGGAATCGGCGGCACGGGCGGCTGAACCGTTGGGCGTGCGGGTCGCGCTGTTGCGTACCGGATTGGTGCTCGGCGCCGGTGGCGGCACACTGAGCAAGCTGCTTCCGCCTTTTCGTCTAGGTCTCGGCGGCCGGCTGGGAAACGGGCATCAGTACATGCCGTGGATTCATCGCGAGGACCTGATACGCATCGTACTGTTGTTGCTCGAGCAGGATGACCTCGAAGGGCCTTTCAATGCTTCCGCTCCGCATCCCGTCACCAATGCCGACTTCACTCGTACCCTGGCGCATCACCTGCATCGCCCCGCGCTGATGGCGGTGCCTGCCCGTTTGCTACGGCTGGCTCTGGGCGAGATGTCACGCGTGTTGCTGACCGGCGCCCGCATGCGCCCCGCGCGCCTGGAAGCGGCGGGGTTCACGTTTCACTATCCGACGCTGGACAGCGCCCTGAAGGAGATTCTCGGACACTGACGCGTGGTCTCTCGACCTAGGATTGCTCGGGTGGGTCGACGGTGACGATAACGCGCACTGCGTCGAGGCGTAGCCGCGTGGCATCGATGGCCGTATCCAGTGCCTGGCGCTCTTGGGTGAGGGCGTCGATTTCCGCGTCGCGCACTGCCGGGTTGTGGCGTGCCAAAGCTTTGAGACGGGCCAGCTCGGTGTCCAGCGTCTCGCGCATGCGCGTCTGTGCGGCCTCGACGATGCTCGGCAATTCGTTCTCGGCCTCGCCCTCGGCGTTGGTCAAAAGCTCGCGCAATTGCGCATGGCGCGACTTGATCAGATCCCGCGCGACGGCCTTCTTGACCTTCTTGAGATTTTTCGCCAGGCCCCCGAACGAGACCTTCTGAGTCAGGTTGGCGCCCGATTCGTCGAGCAGCAAGCGAACTGCCGTGGGTGGCAAAAAGCGCCCGACATTCAGATGCTTGGGCGCCGGACAGTGGGTCCGGAACACCAGCTCGGCCATCAGTCTACCGCCGGGAATCGAGGGATGCTGAAGCAGTGCCAGCGCCGTGTTGCCCAAGGTGCCATCGAGGATGCGCTCCATCATTTCGCGCACCAGAGGATGTTCCCAGGAGAGGCGCTGCACGTCGTCGCGGGCCAGAGCGCGCTGCCGATCGAAGGTGGCCGAGAAACCTTCCTCGCCTTTGACCAGCCCCGGCAGGCTGTCGAGCATGTGTGGCCCCGCCAGCAGGTACTGGATATCGCCACCCAGGTCGCGACTCTCGACGCCGAACACGTCCAGCGCCTTATCGACGTAACGCGGCAACGTCGTGTCTTCGTCCAGCTCGCGGATAGCCTCGGTGATATCCTGGGCGCGTTCCGGGCGATAGGCGTTCCATTCCAGGAGTCGGTCGCGGCCGGCCTCATGCGCAGCGAGGCGACTGTCGAAATAGGCGCGCGTTTCCGCGATGACCTCTTCGAGGGCGTCGTTGTCGAGGAGGGAATCAGCCACGGTATCGCCGAAGGCATCGTAGAGCTCGCTGCCGATGCCATGCGGTGCGTTGAAGGCACGCATGCCCTCATCGTACCAGCGCAGCAGGCGCTCGCCGGGGCTGTCTTCGAACACCGGCACGTAGAGCTCGATGGCGTGTTGCTGGCCGATGCGGTCGAGGCGGCCGATGCGTTGCTCGAGCTGATCGGGATGCGCCGGCAGGTCGAACATCACCAGATGGCGACAGAACTGGAAGTTGCGCCCCTCGGAGCCGATTTCCGAGCACACCAGCACCTGGCAGCCGTCTTCGTCGTCGGCGAAGGCCGCAGCGGCCCGGTCGCGCTCGATGAGCGTCATGCCCTCGTGGAACACGGGCGCCTGGAGACCGCCCAGGACGCGTAGTGCCTCGCTGAGATCGATGGCGGTTGTGCGGTCGTGGGCGATGACCAGTACCTTGTCGCGGCCCACCTCGGTCAAGCGCTCCAGGAGCCAAGTCACGCGCGGATCGATCTGCCACCAGGGTTCGGTATTGAGCGTACCGACGCCCGGCGCACCGACGCCCGGCGAATCGTCGCTTAGCGCACGGTACATGGCGTCGGGATAGAGCAGCACCTCGGGATGATCGAGCCCGGTCGCGATCAGCAGATCGTCGAGGTAATCCATGTCGCGATCCAGCTTGCGCAGTTCGCGGCGGTAACTGGAGGGCGGGGTCAGGCGCGAGACGTGCAAATGACGCTCGGGGAAGCCGGCGACATGGCGGCGGCTGTTGCGGAACATCACGCGGCCGGTGCCGTGGCGGTCGAGCAATTGCTCGCGGAGCTGGTGGCGGGCGCTATGGTGCTGCGCCCCGTCGCTTTCAGGGTCGAACAGCGTCTCGAGAAGCGCCTGACTGTCCGCATCGTCGATGACGGCACCCACGGCGTCGCGATCCACGGCATCGCCGGGCAGGCGTTCCAGGGCGTCCACTGCCTCGGCGACCTTGGCATAGCCCGCTTCCTCGGCGACGAAGGCCTCCAGGTTGGTGTAGCGCTCGGGGTCGAGCAGACGCAGTCGCGCGAAGTGGCCGGCCTGGCCCATCTGCTCGGGAGTGGCGGTGAGCAGCAGTACACCGTCGATGACACGCGCCAACTGCTCGACGCAGGCATAGCCGGGGCCGCTGGCCTCGGGCGTCCAGTCGAGATGATGGGCCTCGTCGACGATCAGTAGATCCCAGTCGCAGGCCTGGGCCTGGGTTTGGCGGTGCGGATTGGCGAACAGCCATTGCTGACTGGCGAGCACCAGTTGGGCGTTCTCGAACGGGTTGCCCGTGCTGTGTTGGCTTTGCTGTTCGTCGAGCAGCGTGAAATGCAGCGAGAAGCGGCGCAGCATTTCCACCAGCCATTGATGGCTCAGGCTGTCGGGCACCAGGATCAATGCACGCTCGACACGCCCGGTGAGCAGTAGGCGGTGAAGGATCAAACCGGCTTCGATGGTCTTGCCCAGGCCCACTTCGTCGGCAAGCAGTACGCGCGGGGCATGACGGCGCGAAACCTCGTCGGCGATGTACAGCTGGTGAGGGATGAGGTCGACACTTGGCCCGGCCAGGCCGTTCGCCGGGTGCTGGGCAATGCGGTGATAATGGTGCAGGGTACGGTAGCGCAGTTCGAACCAGTCGTTGCGGTCGACCTGGCCGGTAAGCAGTCGGTCGCGTGCCTGCTGAAAGCGCATGCTATCGGCGAGGCGACTTTCGGGAAGCTCGTCGTATTCACCGTCCGCCGTCTCGACGACATAGACCAGTAGCCCGTCGGCTTCCTTGGTGTCATCGACGGTCAGTGTGCGGCCGTCGGCGGCTTCGATCCGGTCGCCGGCGCCGAAGACGACGCGGGTCAGCGGCGCCTGGCGAACGCTATAGGTGCGCGTTTCCTGGCTGGCGGCAAAGAGAACGGTCACGCTTCGGACGTCACAGCTCAGGATCGTGCCCAGCCCCAGCTCGGCTTCGCCGTCGCTGACCCAGCGCTGGCCCGGAATGAATTCGCTCATGATGCCTCGGGATGATGATGTAACGGTACGTGGCGCGCCGTCTTGCCGGGGGAGCATGCAGGACGGCGGGGCGCGGTATTCTACCGGAAAGCGGCGGAGGGCTTAATAGGCGATTGCGTTTTCAGGTCGTGGGCGACAGCCAGCGCATGAGACGCGCCGTGGAAATCTCGCCAGCCTGGTAATCGCGCAACCTGCCGTGGATGTCGAAGCGCAGTGTCAGTGGCAACGCGGGCATGTCGAAATAGGCCTGCAGGCGTTGTTGCGGGTCACGCAGGTCATGGATGAAAGAGATATTTCGGGCATCCAGGTAGCGTGCGGCTTGCAGCAGCGTCTGGCCTTCGTTGACCGTCACTACGGTGGCATCGTGCTGTATATCGTTGAGCCGTGCCAGCGTTCGGCGGCATGCCCGGCAATCGCTGCGCCACAGCACCACGATGAGCGGAGGCCCCGACGCCAGCGTTTCGATGGGCGTCGGGGTGCCATCGAGCGCGTTCAAGGTCAGGTTCGGTAAACGCGGGGGCGGAGCATCGCCTACCAGCGGTTGCCAAACGTTCAAGCCCCACCATATCGCGCTGCACGCCATGAGCGCGCCCGTGGCCAGTCGCACCTGACGCGCGGGAAGGTCGCGCAAGCGCCACAGTGTCCACGCGACGGCGCCGAGCAAGGCGCCCAGCGGGTGATACCCGGACTGCCACAGCGTGATGGCCTCGAGCGGCGCCACGCGATAAGCCTCGGCATGAAGCGCGATATACATCAGGCGAGCCCCGATCAGCGCTGCCACCAGCGTACCGCTCAACCACTGGCGTCGACGTGTGCGGGATAGGCGTAACAACGCACCCAGCGCTAATAGTGCGAGCGCCGCGACGGCGGCGTATAGAGGCGCAGAGGGAAGCGGCACGTGGCCGAGCATGATCGGCGGCATGGGGTTCTCATGGTGGCGATGACGAATCGCGATGCCTGACACGTTACACTAACGCCCTTGGGGTCGCCTCTTTTAAGTGTGGTGACTGAGTTGCAGTCCTCGCGCGGCGTCGGGGCGAAGCGGAAAGGGGAGAGTGCATGGTGAGTTCGCGCTATGGGAGCGATGGGTTGCGCGCGGCAGCCATCGCCAGTCAGGCCCTGGGGTTCATCCTGATCATGACGTTGGAAACGTGTCTGGGCGACGCGGCACGCCCCTGGCAGGGCGTGACCCTGGCGCTGATGCTTCTCGCTGCATGCTGGGTGGCGCTGATGCGTCACTATCGTCGCAACAAGAAGCGCCGGGCCATGGCCGAGCGCGTCAGGCGCACGCAGGAAGATGATGACGACTGAGGTGGCGCCTCATGGGCCCGATCCGTGCAGGCCCAAGTGTTGGCAGCGACGTGGGTCGAGGGCCAGCAGCATCAGCTGCCAATCGCCGGGCAGCGGCATGGTCAGTACCCGCCAGGCACAGCTACGCGATGCGCTGGGATTTTCGCGTGACGCCTCCACGCAGTATGCACCCTGGCTCGTCAGCAAAGGCGAAAGTCGTTCGAACTCCACGTTGTCGGCTTCCAGGCGTAGCGTGCTGGCGGGCGCCTCAGGATATTCCTCAAGCAGTAGCACATGACTGTTATAGCCTTCGCAGTATAGTTCAAGATAGGCGCTGTGCGAAGTACGCAACAAGACGGTCAGTGCCAAGTGTGTCTGTAACCACTCGAGCAAGGGTGCAAGGCGCGCGACATGAAGTGCGGCAGGTTCCAGCGATAAGCGTTGCATGATGGACTCCCAGGACACCGATGGGCGTATCCATCAGTATGGATGCTGACGCGCCGCTGGAAAGCACTGCATGACAACGCTGCGTGAAGCGAGTGTCCGAGCGCCGTCATCATGATAGAACCGCCGACGTGGCGCACATAGCGCAATTGGCCACCTGGTGCGCCTCTAGAATCTGTCAGGTGTCCATTCAGAAGCCTGACAATCGCGATAGCATTGGCCGTCGCGAACGAAAGCGAGGCTGGTCACTCTCTATCTAGATCGACGGGGTTCCATCTGCACCTTGTTAGGCCTTCTCCCCTAGAGCGGCAATATGGTCCGGCAAGCGATCGTGAGAACCATACATGAAGTGGTTCTCCATGCGCTCTGCAAATCGGGCAGCTTCCGGCTCACGCTCCACCGCCATGGCCACCTCACGCACGTGCATCGGTGATGCGCCGCAGCATACGCCAAGATAGTTGACCCCCTGAGCATAAGCGTCGCGAGCGAAGGCGCCGAGTTCGTAACGATTGCAGAACAGTGGGTCCAGGGCGGTTGGGAAAGGGCGTCCATGGGGAGCTGGGCAGCTGCATCCCTGATCGTCGGAGAGATTGAAGAAGGTCGGCTCCTGCTCGGTGGTGCGGTAAGTCACCGGCAGCGCTGCCACATGGCAGTCAACGGCATCG
>NZ_JARANX010000130.1:0-1535 GCF_029889785.1 Chromohalobacter sp. 48-RD10
GCTGGACACAGAGTCCGAACGTTATATTCAGCAAGCGTTGGAAACGGTATGCCGTGGGCGCACGACCTTCGTCATTGCCCATCGCTTGTCGACCATCGAGCGCGCCGACCGCATTCTGGTCATGGAGCAGGGCGAGATCATCGAAAGCGGCACCCATACTGAATTGTTGGCGCAGGATGGTGCCTATGCTGCGCTTCACCAACTGCAATTCCAGGAGGCCGAGTGAGTCGCTTGCAGGATGCCTGGTACCGTGACGCGGCCTGGCTCATGCCGCTGCGTCCTCTGGCGGGGCTGTATGCTTCGGCCATGGGGGCGCGACGCAGGGCCTATCAGCGTGGCACGAAGACGGTCTGGGTACCTCCGGTACCGTTGATCGTGATCGGCAATCTTTCCGTGGGAGGAACCGGCAAGTCGCCCCTGGTGGCATGGATGGCGCGCTGGCTCGCCGAACGTGGCTGGCATCCGGGCATCGTCTCGCGCGGCTATGGCGGCCATGCGCGGCGTTATCCGCTATACGTGACGCCGGAAACCTCCCCGGTAGAAGCAGGCGACGAGCCGGTCATGCTGGCGGCCCAGACGGGGCTTCCCGTCGCGGTTGATCCCGATCGCCCACGTGCCGCACGCAAGTTGATCGCGGCCGGCTGCGACATCCTGCTGTCCGATGATGGACTGCAGCATCTGGCCATGGGGCGCGATATCGAACTCGTGGTGGTGGATGGTGCGCGCGGCTTCGGTAATGGTCGCTGTCTGCCCGCGGGGCCGCTGCGTGAACCGCTTTCCCGATTGGAAGACGTCGATGCAGTCATCGGCAACGGCTCCCTGCAGCAGGACTTGCCGGTGCCTAACTACAGTATGCATCTGACGCCGTCGCGTTGGCGGCATCTGATCGATGACGTCTGTTATCCCATCGAGGGACGACCGTTCAATGGACGCGTGCATGCCCTGGCGGGGATCGGTCATCCATCGCGTTTCTTCGAGACACTGGCGGGACTGAACGTCGAATTCGACCCCTGTCCGTTGGCCGATCACCATCGCTTCGACGCCGCCGACCTGCAATTTTCCGATAATCGGCCGGTGGTCATGACGGCCAAGGATGCGGTCAAGTGTCGTCCTTTCGCACATGAACGGTGCTGGGTACTGGATGTCGAAGCGCATCCCGACCCGGCGCTCATGATCTGGCTAGAAGGCCGCTTGGCGGCGTTGACCGAGAGGTGAACCATGGATAAGCAAATGCTGGCAATGCTGGTGTGCCCACACTGCCAAGGCAAGCTCAAGTACGACCGCGAGCGCGGTGAACTCAAGTGTTACTTCGATGGCCTGGCATATCCCGTTGAAGATGACATTCCGGTGATGCTGGCAGAACAAGCGCGCCGTATGGATGCTGACGAGAAGCTGGCCAAGACGCGTAGCGGTGCCGGAGAGGTGCGGGATGACGCGACATGAATGATGTGGTCGTGGTGATACCGGCGCGCTATGGCGCGTCACGGCTACCGGGCAAGCCCTTGTTGGATATCAACGGCGAGCCCATGATCGCA
>NZ_JARANX010000131.1:0-1506 GCF_029889785.1 Chromohalobacter sp. 48-RD10
CTGGCCGGCGCCCGACACTTCGAGGATACGTCCCATCATCACCCCGAAGCCGATGACCAACCCGATGGTCGACAGTGTGCTACCGAAGCCATCGGTGATCGCACCGATCACCGCGTTGGGCGGCATCCCGCCGATCAGCCCGGCAATCGACGCGGCGATGATGAGCGCAAGCAAAGCATGCACGCGGGTTTTCAATACCAGCGCGATCATTACGAAGATAGCGATACCCAGGCCGATGATGACCTGTGGACCTGCGGCTGTTTCCGTCATGGTGGCGTACTCCTGTGCATTGTTGTGACTGTCTGAGCAGCGTTGTGTATCCAGGGATGCAAGCGTGCGTGAATGTCGCCGACGCCTCGAACGGCCGTTAAGGCCGCCGGGCCTCGGCGGGCGTCAGGCGTTCAAGTAATCCTCGCGATAGGCGCGAATCACGGCGTCGACATCGTCATCGGCCTGGAAGCCCAGCGACAACGGACGCGCGATGTCCAGTTCCCCCGGCCAACTGGCGACGATCTTGTCGATGGCGGCATCCGGTTCGAAACTCACCAGCGCCCGCTTCTCGACGCCGGCTTGGCGCTCCAATGCGTCCAACAGTTGCGTCACCGTGACGGTGATGCCTGGCAAGTTGAGCGTGCGCCACTCACCCAACGCGTCGCCGTCGAGCTGCAAGGCATGGCGAAGATTGCCAACCACCGCACGCGGCGAGGACAACCAAAGCGGCAGTTCGGGATCCACGGGGCAAACGGCACGCTGTCCCGCCAGCGGTTCACGAATGATCGAGCTGGCGAACGAAGATGCCGCCTGATTGGGCTTGCCGGGCCGCGCCACGATGGTCGGCAGGCGGCAGACGCGCCCATCGATGAAGCCCCGTCGGCTGTAGTCGTTGACCAGCAGCTCGCCGATGGCCTTCTGCGCGCCATAGGAAGAGCGCGGCTGGGGACCGACCTCTTCGGGCACCGGCTGTGCCAGCCCGGGTCCAAACACCGCCAGCGAACTGGCGAATAGAAAGGGCAAGCGGCGCGGATGCGCACGACAGGCCTCGAGCAGGGCCTGCGTTGCCTCGAGGTTGACGCGCATTCCCAACTCGAAATCAGCCTCCGCCTGGGAGCTGACCACGGCAGCCAAGTGGCACACGGCGAGCGTATCCTCGCCCAGGGCGCGCTCGATCAACGCCTCGTCGGCGACATCCCCGACCCATGACTCGACGCGTGGATCGTCGAGTGGGCAGGGCGCGAGGTCGATCGACGTCACCCGTGTAATCGCCTCTCCCTCGATGCGCTGGCCTTCCTCGAGCAACGCCTGGATCAAGCGCGCGCCGAGAAAACCGGCCCCTCCGGTCACGATGACTTGCATTCACTTCTCCTCGGTCGAGCGAAGCGGTGCTTCGCTTGAATTCCTACCGACAGTACGACGTTGGCCCAAAGACGTATTGTGTCGCCGCCGCGCTATTTATAATGTTGTCTGACAAATCAGTCGGGGCAACATCGCCATTAGTCGGAGACGCCC
>NZ_JARANX010000132.1:0-1487 GCF_029889785.1 Chromohalobacter sp. 48-RD10
ACTCCGGCGCCGTCGCCGATAGTGGTGAAGGCCGCTGGACCATCGACGCGGCCGTCGAGCAAGGCGTCTCCGCCCCGGTGCTGGCCAACGCGCTGTTCGCGCGCTTCAACTCGCGCAAGGACAACACCTACGGCAACCGTTTGCTCTCGGCGATGCGCTTCGGCTTTGGCGGCCACGTCGAACCGCCGAAGTGAGCGCTGATTGAAAGCAACGGAGTCTGCCTCTGGCAACGCCGGCGGCAGGCACTAGCGCGACGCTCCGGCCGGCGCATCCACCTCGGCACACGTGAGCACATGAGTGACGAAACAGCGCACACGCACGAGTTCGCCGAGATGCTCGGGGTACACCAGGTAATAGGCGTCGGCCCCCTTGAGAACATGTGGCCAGGCCAGTGACAGCCGGCCCTCGGCCAGCTCGGCGTCGACGAAGAAACGAGGCACCAGGGCGAGGCCACCGCCGCTCATTGCCGTGCGGATCAGCATCTGGAAGGTCTCGAAGCGCGTGCCGTGGTAACTGCGCTCAGTAGTAATGCCTTGATCGGCGAACCAGCGGTGCCAGGCATCGGGGCGCGTGGAGAGGTGAAGCAGGCGGCACTCGGCCAGCTCTGCGGCACTCGCCGGTCGCTGACGGGCCAGGTACTCGGGGGCGCAGACCGCAACCACCTCCTCGTCAAACAACTTGTGGCACTCCAGTTTCGGCCAGCGGCCATGCCCATGGAAGACGGCCACATCGATACCTGCCTGATCCAGGTCGAAGGGCTCGACGTGGTCGCTAACGCTGAGATCGATGTGTGGATTCGCGTTCAGGAAGTCGGGCAACTGGCGTGCCAGCCAGCGGGCACCGAAGGTCGGCAGGCAGGCCACCCGCAGCACCTCGCCCCTGCCACTATAGCTCATGATCGCGTTCGCCGACATCTCGATCCGGGCCAGAATCTTGCGTACTTCAGTAAGATACAACGCACCCTCTGGTGTCAGTACCAAGGTGCGGCGCACACGCCGGAACAGCTTGTGCTGCAGATACGCTTCGAGTTGCGCCACTTGCTTGCTGATGGCGCTCTGGGTAATGCTCAGTTCGTCGGCGGCACGGGTGAAACTCATGTGCCGCGCAGCCGCCTCAAAGCACTGCAGAGTGGTGGTCGAGGGCAGGTGGCGTGCCGTCATGCGTCTTCTCCGCGACGGAGTGGATTCGCAGCGCTCATGCTGAAAGCTCATGCCCCTGCTTCATTTAATGCGTTTAAGCGTAATGCATGAGCGAAAGGCATGGGTAGCGCGCTTTTTTTCGTTTGCCGATGCGACGAGGCTCTGGTGTCATCACCGCCATGATGGACACCGCGCTCACGAACGGCGCTGGGCTTTTGTGCGACTTGAGAGGTACCCCCGATGACAACCCTCGTTTCCCATCACGAGATTCGTGACCGTTTTTCCAAGGCCATGTCGGCCATGTATCAGGCCGAAGTGCCGCAGTACGAAACCCTGCTCGCCCTGGTG
>NZ_JARANX010000133.1:0-1475 GCF_029889785.1 Chromohalobacter sp. 48-RD10
GTTAGGTACTAACATATTTTTAAATTATGTGTTAGTAAATACCCTCTAAGTATAAAAGTCTGAGGAGAATACGATGTCCGAACGCGTGCAAGGGGCAATGGAAAAAGGCACACCGCTGGTGCATCCGGGGCATCTGCTGCGTGACGTTCCGCTACCAGCGGCGGTGGTCTTCGAGGCGCCGCTGGCTTACAACCTGGCCTGGATGCAGCGTTTCGCCGATGACCACGGTGCCAAGTTGGCGCCGCACGGGAAGACCACCATGGCGCCGGCGTTGTTCAAGCGACAGATCGAGGCGGGGGCGTGGGGCATCACGCTTGCGACGGCGGTGCAGAGCGTGACGGCGCATGCCCATGGCATCGGCCGCGTACTGATGGTCAATCAATTGGTCGGGCACCCCAACATGACCCTGGTGGCAGATGCCATCGCGCGCGGGCTCGAGTATTACTGCGTGGTGGATAGTGTCGATAATGTGCGCGATCTTGGGGCGTTCTTTGCCGAGCGTGGCCTTACGCTCAACGTGCTGATCGAACTGGGCGTCGACGGCGGGCGCTGCGGATGTCGCAATGCCGAGCAGGTCGAGACGCTGGTCGCGGCGATCGGCGAAGAATCCGCCCTGGCGCTGGTGGGCGTTGAGGGATACGAGGGCATGATCGCTGGCGGCGATGAAGTGGCTTCCGTACGTGCCTACGGCGAGCGCTTGGTGGAGACCGTGCGCATGTTGCAGGCCAGCGGTGTGCTCAAGTGCGAGGCGCCGCTAGTCACCGCCTCCGGCTCCAAGTGGTTCGATCTGATCGCCGACGCGTTCGACAAGGCAGCGCTGCGCGAGCACTACACGCCGGTGCTGAGACCGGGCTGTTACGTGGTGCACGATCACAAGCTCTATGCCGGGGCGATGGCCAATGTGAAAGCGCGTCAGCCCAAGCTCGAGGGCGAGCTGCAGCCGGCGCTCGAGGTCTTCGCGCATGTACAATCAATGCCCGAGCCCGGTTTGGCCATTATCGCGCTGGGCAAACGCGATATCGGCCATGAGCCGGACCTGCCGTTACCGCTTCGACTCTATTCTCTGCATAACGAGAACGTGGCTCCGGTCGATATCAGCGCGTGGAGGACGACGCATATCATGGATCAGCATGTGTTCCTCGAGATTCCTGAACACGCCGATATTGCCGTGGGCGATGTGATTGCCTTCGGCACTTCCCACCCATGCCTGACGTTCGACAAGTGGCGTCGCGTATTGTGCGTTGATGAGTCGCTGGAGGTGGCAGAGGTGATGACGACATACTTCTGAGTGGTGCAAGGCACGCATGGGCCAGGCTAAATAGCGATTAGACTTAAGGCGGGTGTGCGTGCTATATGCTAATATGCTGTCCCGCTTACTGAATTCGTCCGCCGGCAGTATCTATTCGTCCGGCAGACCCGACCTGTCGATATCATCATGACGCACCGTTACCTCAATACCTCCTTGTTGCTGGGCG
>NZ_JARANX010000134.1:0-1444 GCF_029889785.1 Chromohalobacter sp. 48-RD10
TGAACTGACCCCTGAAAATTGGACACCACTCCAATCGTAAGGGGTCTTTCCATGACCAGGTATTCGACGGCGTTCAAACTTCGGGTCGTTCGCTACCATGAGCAGCAAGACGATGGCACCCGCCAAACCGCTATACGTTTTGGGGTGGACCATGCGACGGTACGTCAGTGGTACGCAGCTTATCGGACACATGGGCATGCCGGCTTGGCCAAGCGCTATCGCTGCTATAGCGTCGACTTCAAACTGCAGGTACTGAGCTTCATAGCCCAGCAAGGGGTATCCGCTCGGCAAGCCAGTGCCATCTTCGACATCCCAGCAAAGTCGACGATACTGACTTGGCAGCGTCGCTATGAAGTTGGCGGCGTCGATGCCCTAATCTCACGTCCCCGAGGCTGCTCCATGTCTTCCTCCAAGAAACCGCCAAACGCCGACCATAAGCCTCCTGGCGAGATGACGTCCGAAGAGATGAAAGAGGAACTGGCGTATCTGCGAGCGGAGAACGCGTATTTAAAAAAGCTGAAGGCCTTGGCTCAATCAAAGTCATCAGCCGCCGAGAAAAAACGCTGATCATCCATGAGCTAAGGTCGACCCATGCACTCACACATCTGTTGCGTGCCTCTGGGCTGGCACGCAGTACGTTCTACTACCAGCGCAAGCTCTTGGGAGCTGGCGACCCGTATGCGCCCCTGAAAACGCGTATCCAGTCGCTCTATGATCACCACAAAGGACGCTATGGTTATCGCCGCATCACCGCTTTACTGCGGCAGGCAGGCGAGACGATCAACCACAAGACCGTCCAACGGTTGATGCAACAGATGGGCTTGAAGTCCCTCGTCCGCCCTAAACGGTATCGAGCTTATCGCGGCGCCGAGGGCTACGCTGCTCCCAATACGTTACAGCGTCGCTTTCAGGCTCAGCGGCCCAATCAGCGATGGGTCACGGACATTACCGAATTCAAGGTGAATGACCGGAAACTTTACCTATCACCGGTCATGGATCTTTATAACGGCGAAATCATCGCGTTCCAGACCGGGGCACGACCGCTATTCGGCCTAGTGAAGCGCATGTTGAGGCGTGCATTCGACCGACTGGGGCCAGGTGATCAGCCTCTATTGCATTCGGATCAGGGTTGGCATTACCGCCATCCCCGCTATCGCCGCTTAGTGGCCGAGAAGCGGATACTCCGTAGCATGTCGAGGAAAGGGAACTGCTTGGATAATGCCGCCATGGAGAGCTTTTTCGGCACGCTGAAAGCCGAGTACTTCCATCTCAACCACTTCGAAAGCATCGAGCAATTGCAGCAAGGCTTGGCTGACTACATCGACTACTACAATCATCACCGGATCAGGCAGAAACTAAAAGGCCTGAGCCCCGTGCAATACAGGGCTCAGGCCATAGCCACCGGTTAAGGGAACCAACCGTCCAACAATCGGGGGTCAGTTCA
>NZ_JARANX010000135.1:0-1437 GCF_029889785.1 Chromohalobacter sp. 48-RD10
GTGACGGCTTCGAGCGCGAAGGTGCCCAACTGGGACTTTCACATCGCATCAACGATGACGTCGACGTGAGCGTCAACGCACTGCGCCAGAACTTCGAGGGCGAATACGACAATTGCTTCCGCACCGGCGACTTCCTTGCACCTGCGTCACAGGACTGTGTCACCAAAGGCTATCTGCAATCCTTCGGCGGCCAGCTCGATGTCCAGCTCCAACCGGACTGGCAGATGCAGATCACCGCCGGCCATTTCGACGAGCAGCGTGAAGAACGCTATAACGGCGAACGCCAGAGCCTGATCGAGAGCCACCGCGATGAGGTCGGACTTCAGCACCGCTTCACCCGCGACAACGGCGTCGACGTGCTGGGCATCGACTATCGCCACGACAATGTCGACTTCGATAACCGCGCCGGCGCCAGCTACGACCGCGATAGCCGTGAGAACATCGGTATCTACGGCATGATGCAGCGCACCTACGGTGCACACGAGGTGAGCGGATCGTTGCGCTATGACGACGACTCCCTGTTCGGCGACGAGACTACCGGCAGCCTTGGCTACGCTTACCATCTCACGCCCTACCAGCGACTCGGCGCCAGCGTCTCCACGGCCTACAAGGCGCCCAACCTGATCGATCTGTATGGGCCCTATGGCACCAACCCGGATCTTGATGCGGAAACCGCCGAGAACCTCGAAGCGTTCTGGGCCTTTGAGCGCGACAATTGGCACACGCGAGTGACCGTCTTCGACAACCGTATCGATGACTTGATCGGCTACGATCCCATCACGTCCGTTCCCTACAATGTCGATGAAGCCCGCATTCGCGGGATCGAACTCAGCGGCGGCTGGCAAGCTGGCGGTTTGACGCTCAGCGCCAGCCTCACTCACCAGAACCCCGAGGACCGGCAGACCGGCGAGCGCCTGCAGCGTCGTGCTCGGACCTTCGGGCGCCTGGATGCCGATTACGCCGTGGCCGACTGGTCGTTCGGCACCACCTTGCGCGCAGCAGGCGATCGGCGCGATACACAGTTCTCATCTCCCTATGGCGCTACCACGACCGCCGGCTACGGCGTGATCGACCTACGCACCGCTTGGCAGGTCACGCCCATGGTCGAACTCTCGGCCAAGATGGAGAACGCCTTCGACAAGGAGTACCAACTGGTCGATGGTTACAATACCCAGGATCGCTACGTGGAAGGCGGCGTGACACTGCGTTTCTGATTCGCCTTTTACCACACGATGCCACGCATGCGCCCTGCCCCTTCATGGGAGCGGGGCGTTATGCTGTATGGACCGTTACAGGAGCACATCCATGGCGCTGAGCAAGACCCAGAGCAGCTTCTATCGCCGGCTATATGTCGCGCACCTCATTGACCACGGCACGGCCAGCGTACCCGCGCTGATCGACGCCACCGGCATGCCGCGTCGCACCGCGCAGGACACT
>NZ_JARANX010000136.1:0-1425 GCF_029889785.1 Chromohalobacter sp. 48-RD10
CGCTAATTACTCTACCTAGTGCCGGTCGTGTCGGCAAGCATCAGGCGGTGGGTGTACCGGGTCGTTGTACGAGCCATAGACTGCGATAAGGACGCAGTTCACGCGGGGCCTTTGCATCCCAAGGAGCATCGGTAAGCAGGTCGTACCAGCCGTCTTCGTCGAGATCGGGCAAGGGCAGTGGCTGACGTTTGTCGGTGACGTTGTAGACCGCGAGCAGGCGGCGTCCATTGGCCAGCGGTCCTCGCTGCACAGCGAAGAGTGTGGGGGGAGTATCGAGAATGTGCTGTTCGACCTCGGGGTGAAAACAGGGCTCTTGGGTACGCAGCCTGAGGCGCCGCCGCAAGGCCATGAACACCTCGCGTGTGGGGGTGTTGCGGCTATCGAGCAGTTCATCTAATGCTTCTTTCTCCCAGCGCCGGCGGTTGATGGTGCGCAATTGTCCGCTGCGCTCGACACCCTCGTGGTCATTGAGCGTAGCGGTCAGGCAGTGGAAATAGATGCCCGGTACGCCCTGTAGCGCGAGCATCAAATGCTGGCTGCACAGGAAACGTTCCACCTGCCAGGGATCGGCGCCGCGACGTGTACCACGTAGCGCATCGAAGTAGGTGATGTTGACCTCGTAAGGCGTGTCCTTGCCATCGGCGTTGGCCTTCATGCTCACATACCCGCCGAAGCGATGCATGAGCTCGAGCATGGCGTCGATCTCGTGGGGCGGTAACAGCCCTTCCAGTGCGCGCACGCCGATCCCGTCATGGCTGGCGGTGAAGTTGAAATAGGTGCAGCCGGGCGGCAACGCGGGAAGGCTGCGTGCCCAGGCTTCCAGCGCCGTGGCATCGCCGCTGGTGAGCGTATGCACCAGCAGTGGCGGCAACGTGAACTGATAGATCATGTGCGCTTCGTCGGGCTGCGCGGGCGCATCCGACGTGGCGTCGTCGAGGCGCTCGAGGCCGAAATAACTCATGTTCTCGCGGTGTGGCACGTTGGTTTCGGTGATCAGCAGCGTGCCGGGGGCGAGGTAGTCGAGCACGGCGCGCAGCAGTCGCACTACGGCATGGGTTTCCGGCAGGTGGATGCACGAGGTGCCGACTTCCTTCCATAGATAGGCGATGGCGTCGAGGCGGATGATGCGCGCCCCCTGTTCCACGTAGTAGAGCATGATGCCGATGAACTCGATGAGCACATCGGGATTGGCGAAGTTGAGATCGATCTGGTCCTCGGAGAATGTCGACCACAGATAGCGTGTCCCGCGGCGCGTGGAAACCGGCACCAGCAGTGGCGAGCTGCGTGGCCGTGTGACCTACGACAGGTCGGTGCTCGGGTCCATCTCGATGAAATAGTCGCGTCCTGGCTGGGTGCCGGCCAGGTAGTCGACGAACCACAGCGATTCCCGCGAGACGTGATTGATGACCAGATCGACCATCAAGT
>NZ_JARANX010000137.1:0-1409 GCF_029889785.1 Chromohalobacter sp. 48-RD10
GGTCACGTGCACGCGGCTACCGGAACGAGGCTAACTTCATTGCCATGATCTACCTGATCGTGAGTCCCGTTAGGCGCACACTGAATTACACCAAATCCACATGAAGTGACGAGAAACCAAAAAGGGCAGCGTAATATAAGCGTTCAGCTATCATTCTTAAAGTGCTCAGTGGCCCCCGTATAAGTAGCTCAGGGACTGGCAAACTCCACCCCCCTAGCTTACGCCAAACAAACTCTGTGCCAACATACCAAGCCGCAATCGCAAAGCTTCGTCCATCCACCTCTAATGAGCGCCCCCTTAATAGGGGCTTGTAATATCATGGTGATAATTGCAATCCCAATGAAACAACACCGTTTTCCATTAAGGTAACCGATGCGCGCTTACGAATGTCTTTCATAAAGCCTGATAGTACAAAGGACAAGGTAAGCGCCGAAATTCTAGTGGCAATAACCACTAGAATTGGGGGCTTCCAATGCGTAAAAAGGCTTCGCACCCCAATTAAGCGCCGCATAAATTAACACTGTCGCAAAAAAACTTAATAACAGAGATTTATGTACCACCCAGCTTAGGTAGGCAGCTATATATTGACTGATGATTTCACCCGACAAAGTGTGTGAGCGTGTTATTCAACCCATAACGAGCGATGATCTCTGTACCGAGGATAACACTCTCGGCTAAGGCTCTATGCCTACGCAACTTAGGCATAGAGCCTGTCAGACACGACTCCAAGCAGTAAAGTCGGAAATACTGCAACCTCAAGCAATAAAACTGTGTTCAATGCGGAATAGAGTTCGCTTTGCAGCTTTCCCTCTAAAACTTATCAAAAACGTTTCTAGCACAGGAGCACATATCAGACTATAGCCGTAGCTAAACTCAAACAGTTATAACGTAACGCCAGCAACCAGGTCCTCGTCCATATGGTTACTTTTAGAGAAGTAACAAAGCAAAAAGGCTACAACAGAAATATTACCGATAACATACTCAGATTTTGCAAGTACTCTACCATGAATACACCTAGCGGAAAGCTAACTATCTGCAGATTTAAGGTGTACGACTAAGCCGTACAACACGTATACTAAAGGAGGTCAGTATATGCAGCCCTTTTTCAGGTGTCTTCTTCTTCGGGGAAATAATTAGTCAAATCCCCGCCCCATCCTCTTGAAGAAGGCCTCAATAAATACTGCGGTGCTGTGCTTTTGGGTATTGTGGGTGACCTCTGGACTCTTGGGGGGGTCGTAGGGGCTACTGATACCGGTGAAGTCCATGACCTTGCCTTCGCGGGCCTTTTCGTAAAGCCCCTTGGGGTCGCGCTGCTCGCAGATATCCAGCGGCGTATCGACATGCACCTCGATGAAGTCGCCGTCGTCGAACAGCTCACGGGCGGTATCGCGGTCGGAGCGGAACGGCGA
>NZ_JARANX010000138.1:0-1398 GCF_029889785.1 Chromohalobacter sp. 48-RD10
GACCAAGTGCAACCAGCTTCCCCTCATCGGAATCAATAAACACATCATAAAAAACGTATTTATCATCAAAGTTGCTTAACTGATCACCGCTGATAGCCCCATCCTTTGGATGAGGCTGTCGCCGTACGGCGACATTATCGGGGATTAAAACGGGATTAACCTTATATTTCATGCCTAACTCAGGGACACGTTAATTTAAGCAAAGCCCGATAGAATAATGTAACGGGATTTCTATCTATATATCAGTTCCAACCCAAGATAGCACGAAATACTAATCGGCGAAGAGAAGTTTCAAAGAAATTATCACATAGGCAATCTGCCCATCATTCGTGCCCCGGCCACTTTGATGAGTGAATTAGCATCCCTTTTTAGGCAACCGAATCCAGCGCGCCAGATGCCGTCTCAGGAGTACAAGCCACAAGCCCCTCGCACATACTAGTTAGGGCATCTCGACCGCGCGTGTCTTGCGTCACCCGCGCCCACCACTGACGGTGTACGGCTTTCACCACCACCGGCACAGTAGGCAAGCCAATATGCTGCGCTATTGCCAAACGATGCAGGCCACGGTTGATCTTGAGGAGCCGCCCTTCGCGCGTGACAGCCACGCCCAGCATGTCTTTCCCGCGTGTAGAGTCGAAGCCGCGTATGGCCATGTCGTCCATAAAGCTTAAGTACACCTTCAAGAAGGTGAGAATGCGGGCCTCGCTATCCAGTAGGATACCTTGCTGATGTGATGACCAGGGCTTGCCAGCCTTCAAGCGTGCCATGTACTTGGCGAAGGCTTCCGACTGCGAGAGATCGTCGCGATTGGCATCGATATCCGCAATAAAGTGCGCTCGAGATCCTTGACGTAGATCACCACGCCGTAGATTCCACTCACCGTCCCAAATGAACGCCGAAGAAGTTGGCCGATGCTTATGGGGCCAGCCACCCCAACTCGTCCCTCGAATGAGTTCATTCGGATTCACATGCAAAATCAGTTGATCGCCAAGCGTTAATTCAACCGCACGGCGCGGCAAACCAATGCGCTCGACCCAAGCGGCGCCCGGTAACGCGTGCTTCCAGAGGTCAAGCAAGCACAGCTCCACGGGTACGCCCAAGGATTGAGCGCCTTCTCTCACCGTTTTTGCCACGCGTGCCCGTTGCACCGGCCAGTACATGCGGGGGTCTTCCAAGGGGGCGAATGCGGGGTCACCCGCGGGCGGTGTTGGCAACCGGCGCTCACTAAGCAGCAAAGACTTCACGCCGCGCCCTCCTGTTTCACCGAGGAAGTGAAGGAACCCCTTTTCTTGTGGCGTCGTGGTAAGTGGAAAATAAAATACGTTTGCCCATGTTCCATGCGTCGTGCCTCGTTATATGCATCATGCGTCTCAATAGTTAGCATGGTATCAATTTAAG
>NZ_JARANX010000139.1:0-1350 GCF_029889785.1 Chromohalobacter sp. 48-RD10
GGGCTCTTCGTCGTTGGGTGTGGAATTCGCCCCCTGAGCTAGGTCAGGATATGACCTCCACTTGGACAGGAGGCATGGCATGGACGGCACCCAGATTTTGACCCTCGGCCTGGGCCTGGAAGCGCCCTGGGTTCTCAAGGACCAGCACCTGGATACCGCCGTGTCGCCCCACCGCCTGGATCTCTATGTCGAGGCCGAGCGGGGCAGCCTCTACCCCTGCCCGGATTGCGGCAAGGCCTGCCCAGCCCATGACTTTGCCGACAAGACGTGGCGGCATCTGAACTTCTTTCAGCATCACTGTTACCTGCACGCCCGCGTGCCTCGCACCAAGTGTCCCGAGCATGGCGTCAAGCGCATCGAGGTGCCTTGGGCGCGCCCGGGCAGCGACTTCACCCTGCTGTTCGAGCAGGCGGCCATGTCGCTCGTCAAGGAGATGCCGGTGCTGGCCGTCTCCCGGCAACTGGAGATCACCGACAAGCGCCTGTGGCGCATCGTGCACCACTACGTGGGCCGCATGCTGGGTGAGCTGGACCTGACAGGCGTGACCACCGTCGGCGTGGACGAAACGGCCTCACGACGGGGCCAGCGCTATGTCACGGTGTTCCTCGACATGCAGCGTCAACAGGAGCCGGTCATCTTCGCCGTGCCCGGCCACGGCAAGGCCGCCATCGAGGCCTTCTGTGGCTTTCTGGCCGAGCATGGCGGTGACTCGGACAATGTGGTCGAGGTGGTCTGCGACATGTCTCAGGCCTTCCTGAGCGGCGTTGCCGAGCACCTGCCCAACGCCGAAGTGACGGTCGACTGGTTCCACATCGTGCAGACCTTCACCAAGGCGTTGGACGAGGTTCGCAAGAAGGAACGCCGTGAGAAGGGGCATCCCAAGGCCCTCCGATGGGCGGTCTTGAAGAACCTGGATAATGGCAACCTGACGGCCAAGCAGATCGCTGCTCTCCAGGAGCTGGTAGCCGATCAGGGAGCCACCGGCGATGCCTGGGTGATCAAGGAAAAGCTGCGCTGGATCCAGCAGGCACCGACGCCGCGTGCCGCCCGGTGGCGCATCACGAACTACCTCAAGGTCATGCGCGAGGCCGTTACCGGCCAGGCACTGCTCAAGCCGATGGCGAAGGCCCTGACGACGCTGGAGCGGCATGCCGAGCAGGTGGTGAGGCGCTGGACCTCCGGCCTGACTAACGCACGCCTGGAAGGCATGAACGGCTTGTTCCAAGCGGCTCGATCACGCGCGCGCGGCTACCGGAACGAGGCCAACTTCATCGCGATGATCTACCTGATTGGCAGCCCCGTGGGCCGCCTGCTGGATCAGGCCAAATCCACATGATGTGACGAAGAACC
>NZ_JARANX010000014.1:0-62603 GCF_029889785.1 Chromohalobacter sp. 48-RD10
ACTGCGGCCTTACGTTCTTCGGAGTACCTTGGCATGGAAGCTCTCATACCACCCTCTCTGAGTGGGATTCAGGCGAAATCGCCATCTGGACAACTAGGCTGGCAGAGAGGGTCATCTTGTGGATGATAATAAAATATTTTAAACCCTTTTGCTTTTATATAACGTGGCTGTCTAGAAAATGCGTTGGAAATAATCCGTTTATAATCACGTCCGTTTAGCTTGCTAAAAATCTCACCATCAGCAGAAATGTTTGGATGCGAATTAAGTAATGAGACAAGGAGGTTTGAGCCGGTACGCGATCTCGTCAGCACGATAAATTTACGGTAGCGATTATCACCGATAACGCTAGCCCCTTTATAACGCACAACCCGTATAGCTTTTTTTGGGTTCCGGAACGCCTTCGTAACTATATTCACCATGTTAAGTCTCCTCCAGTGCTGCCTAACAGATATTAGACAGCGTGCTCGTTTATTGACTTGAACGAGCACGCGTGTTCAACAATCTTATCATCGCAAGCTTTTACCAGCTAACCCCTTGATCTCATGATTCCCAAAGAAAAACTTGGCCACCTATACAAAATTCGCACGCTTGCGCGTTTTGCCAGCGTCAATAACACTGTATGGACATCCATGAATCGGGAGGACGGGAGTATGGATACGCACAGCAAACCGCCGAAGCTGATGGACCGGGTCAGGGCCACCCTGCGACCTGAATCCGTGATGCCGGCGTCGACACTTTCCCTATCGCCGTCAGCGAGCATTTTTTGACCTCCGATTCCGTCTCAACCGCCGAATGCATCTCTGCCATGGCCAACCATAGCGGCATCGGCCGGCGACGATGCCCCGTTTGCTCATGCATTGCTACCCGCCGGGTACGGTGATGCTGGCTGCCGGTGACCGTCAGCCCTCTGCGTGGTGCCTTTGTCCGACAGACGATCGTTAGGCGGTCAAGCCGGACATTGTCCGAGAATAGCCTTGCTTGATGAGTTTTCGGACAATAAGATAGCCGGACGGATTAACGGACAAAAAGGCGGCCCATGGCACTGATCGGCTATGCGCGGGTCTCGACGGCGGAGCAGGACGCCGCCTTGCAGACCGATGCGCTTCACAAGGCAGGTTGCGAGCGAATCTTCGATGACACCGTCTCCGGGGCCAAGGCGGAACGCCCCGGCCTGACGGCCGCCCTGGAGTTCCTACGCGACGGGGATGTGCTGGTCGTATGGCGACTGGATCGACTGGGACGCTCGCTGCCGCATCTGATCGAGGTGGTCAGCACCCTGGAGGCGCGTGGTGTCGGCTTCCGGTCACTGACCGAAGCCATCGACACCACCACCCCCGGTGGGCGGCTGATCTTCCACGTGTTCGGCGCCCTGGGTCAGTTCGAGCGTGACCTGATCCGTGATCGCACCAAGGCGGGGCTGGCGGCTGCCGCTGCCCGTGGGCGCAAAGGGGGACGCAAGCCCGTCGTCACCGACGACAAGCTGAAGCGGGCAAGGGAGCACCTGGCCAATGGGCTAAACGTCCGTGAAGCCGCCACACGCATCAAGGTCAGCAAGACGGCCCTTTACGCCGCCTTGAAGGCCAGCCAGTCCGATGTCTCAGACCACAGTGCAGCCGACTCCTGACATGCCGTGTAGTCGCCTTATGAAAATGATGAAGAGGAACCTGGCCCTGACTCAGGGCTACTTCTCCTGCCGCCGTAGAGCGTCCACCAGGCTTCGCCAGTTCGGGGCGGTGTCGTCGGCTGGGGTGTCGTCCTTTCGCGGCTCCTGCGGCTTCTCCGGGCGATGTCGAGGGGTGTCTACCGTGTTCACCTCGTCCACCCTGGGCGGAGCCGGCAGAGCGCGCAGAGCTGACTCTAGCCGCTCGATGCGCTGGCTCATCTGCTCGATGATCGCGGTTTGCCGTCGAAGCTCGTCCAGGAGGGCCTGTTGCGGCTGTTGCGCGGTGTCGTCAGGAGGCGTTGCGTTCTGTTGCGTTTCGGGCGGCGCGTTGGGCGGTTCACCCCACAATCGAATCAACTCAGACAGGGCGATCACCCTCACGCCATCGCCCCGCACGCTGCATGACAGGCGGCCTGCGTCGATAGCGCGATGGATGGTAGAGCGGGCCTTTCCGTAGAGCTTGGCCGCCTGAGATATGGTCTGTTGCAAGGTGCCGCATCCTGTTGCGTTGCGTCTGTTGCGTCAGCACAGCATGGCGGCACCTAGGCCCGGTGTCACCTCGCACCGGTTCGCTGGGATCTCACCAGCTCGAGCTGCCACTGGTGAACTTCAACTGGCCCCGCATTCTGACGAAAGACACCGCCACGACGAGGTACCCGCTCATTTGTTCTCCGACCTGCTGGCAAAGTTGAATGCCCGCGTTGGGAGACGATAGAAGTCCTCCTTGGTGAGGAGGTGTGATATCTCGCCCCTCAGAAATGATAGGCTTATTTCTGTATTTATGCTTTTACGACTTTCCGTATTTCTCCATCAGCAGCTCCCTGACCTCATCGGCCATCTTGCGGCCGCGCATCGCACAGTCGGCCTTGAGCTTGGCATGTAGCTCGGCGGGGATGTCGATGGTCAGTCGCTTCATCGGCTCCTTGGAAGCCTCTTGGCCTCTGGAGCCAACCCAGGCATCCACGGCGGTATCGTCAGAGGCTTTCTTGGCGGAGGGCTTACCCCCGATAGAGACCTTCTTGCTGCTCATGCGAAACGCTCCTGTAGCTCACTCACCACTGCCTTGATCTCTTGTGAGGCCACGCCATCCCGGTCCTGCTCATAGATGGCCTTGCCGACAGCAGCCGCCTCAGCGAAGGCCACACGTTGCACGATGCTGGCTTCGAGGGTTGGAAGGTCATAGGCCTCCAGGGCCTCGCGGACATCGCGCCCGATGGCGGTATTGGCAATTTTACGGTTAATTACAAATACAGATTTCAAGTTTTCTTTAAATACAGAAGCTTCCTGGATGAGCTTCACCACTTCGTCAGCGGCCCAGATGTCGTAGGGCGACGGCTGAACCGGGATCAACACGATGTCGCTGGCCATGATGGCGGAACGAGCGAGATCCGTGACGCGGGGTGGGCCATCGATCACCACGACGTCATAGCCTTCGCCCACCAGGGCAAGCTCCTTGTGGATGCTGGGCTTGGGTAGGCCGACGACAGCGAACAGAGGGTCGCCTTCTCGAGCTGCCGCCCAATCCAGGGCGCTGCCCTGCGGGTCGGCATCGATCAGCAGCACGCGCTTTCCCGTGCGTGCCAGTGCCGCGGCGATATTGACGGCGAGCGTCGTCTTGCCGACGCCACCCTTCTGGTTGAGCACTCCGATGATCACGAGTTTTCCTTAAAGCTGTAAATACGCTTTTCAGTAAAGTCGTAAAAACGTGACACGTCAATCGTGCGAGGTCATCCCGCACAGTCCGGTGCTACTGGCTTGGGCGCGGCGTGCTATACTTGTATATCAAATTGCCTGCCTGTTGGAGGGCTTGAGCATGTTGGCGTTACGCCTACCTAGCGAAATTGAGGAGCGTCTTGAGGCCCTGGCCAAGGCGACCGGCCGTACCAAGAGCTTCTATGCCCGTGAGGCTATCCTGGAGCACCTGGACGACCTCGAGGACATCTACCTGGCCGAGAAGACCCTGGAGCAAGTGCGTCGGGGTGAGATGACGACCCACAGCCTGGACGACGTGGAGCGTGACCTTGGCCTGGCGGATTGAACTCACGGATGAAGCGGTCAAGCAGCTCAAGAAGATCGGTCATGCGGATGCCAAGCGCATCCGCAACTACCTGCGTGGGCGTATCCAGCCCCTGGAAGATCCGCGTCAGCTCGGTAAACCGCTGACCGGCCAGCTTGGCGAGCTGTGGCGATACCGGGTAGGCAACTACCGCCTCATCGCCAGCATCGAGGATGACGAGATCCGTGTGCTCGTCGTGCGGATTGGCCACCGTAGCAAGGTGTACCGGTAGCAGCGGGGGAGGAACCCGCTGCTGTTGGATCAGGCTTGTTCAGCCTCCACTGCCTGATCACGCTTCTTCTTCTGGAGGAGACGTAGTGCTGCATCCTCATAGCTCTCACCGGGGCGCGCCTGCTGCTCGATGAGATGGCGGGGAATGCCGAACAGTGCGCCTTGGCTGCCCTGGTCCGCGGATGCTGTGCGTTTGGGCTTCCGCCGCTTGTCAGTGATACCTGACGCCTTCTTGTCGGTCTTCTCTCCGAACATGAAGACGAAATGGCTGACACGTCGCCCGGTCTTTCGCTGACTCCACTTCACCCAGATAGGTGAATGCTCGTTGATCTGCTCAACGGCGGGCTCTATGACGCGCCGCTTGAAATCCTTGATAGCAGGGTACTTGTCGCCTAGCTGGAAGGATTCGCGTATCCACTCTATTGAGACTTCCCGCTGTCTGGTGTCCCGCCACTGGCATAGCAATTCGTAAAGGCGGATGGCGTGAGAGCTGGTCATCTTGGCTATGTCTTCCAGCGCATAGCGAGTGAACTGCTCAGTTAGCTGAGTCAAGTAGGGCAACATATCCTTAGAAAAACGCAGCTCTATACGGCCCTCTGACTCGATATATGCAATAGACTGCACCCACCCCGTTACTAATGTTCTGGGTCGTTTCCCGTTCCCGTTAGGATACTCCCTCAGCCATACTTCACGACGCTTGAGACGCAAGGCGGCATCTGCAAGCTCTTTATAGGTTGAATGAGAGGAAGTACCCACAAGAGAGGAATAATCGGAAACACTGACGCTGTACATCACCTCGTCGGTGATCGGTTGATCCCTTCGTACCTGAGAGATAAGTGCCTATTCAAAATTAATCGTGCGATCAGTTCCGTAGCCACCGAGCAGGCGGTGTACCTCATCACAGAGGCGGTCAAACGAGAGGTATGCACTCAGCGGCAGCCATGCGTACTTCATCTGCCGCCACAGAATCTCAATCAGGTTCAGCTCCGGCGAGTAAGCCGATAGGTAGACCAGGTGCACACGATGCGACATCCACTCCACAATCTTCCGCCTGAAGGCTTTGGAGCGATGCATGCTGGCATTGTCGAGCACTACGACGGCGAAGGTATCGGGGTCTTTCTGGGCTACAAACTGGTCAAATGCCTCGATAACCGTCTCGGTGGTCACGGATTCGGTGGTGGTGTGGTAGACCAGCTTCCCGGCTCGGCTGAGGAACCCCAATACGTTCAGCCTTCGGCTATGTGAGTAGGCGGTCACCTCGCAGGGTTTGCCGATGGGGCTCCAGGCGTACGGTACCGCCGATGATTGAGAAAACCCTGATTCATCAAAGTAATAGAGCTCATGATCACCTTGGTCTTCCCGCTTGTGAAGCGCCTTGAGGAGGCCCTGCGTGTTGCGGAAATCCGTCTCGTCACGCCTTGCCTTGAGTGAGTGCCGAATGCGCTTGAAGCTGAGATCATTTTTTTTTCAACGCCCGGCGAAGGGTCACCGTGCTGACCGTCTTGCCGGTCTCTTCTTGGAAGCGAGCCTGCAAGGATCGAATCTGGTGAGGCTGCTCGGCGACCAGTTCCTGCAATCGCTGGTGGTCGTGCTCATCCAGGATCGGCGTGCGGCCACTGCGGGGCTTGTCGATCAGCCCGTCGAGGCCTGAGGCTTCCCACTGCTTAAGCCAGCGTGATACAGCATCGCGGCGAACCTGCAGTATCTCACTGATTTGGTTGATTGTATGACCTTGATTACTCAACAGGATGGCATGCGCACGCCGACGTAGGGCGCGCTTCTCACCATGGTGATAGGCAGAGGTCAGCGTTTTTTGTTCAGATTCAGTGAGAGGGGCAACGAAGCGCCTTGCCATGGTTCCATCCGTGTCAGTGATCCTGAGGCGGATGATACTCGAAAATATCAGATCAGGCACTTAGTAGTTTACCAAGGCTGATGTTTGTCACTGTGGACCTTGCAGCTCTGTATGCCTCTTTGCCAATACAAAAAAGGTCAATATCCACTGACTCACGAAACTCGTGGAGTTCGAGGGCGATACGTGTACCTCCGCCGAATAGGATGTTGCTGTCGCGGAGAAAGTCAGGGTCAAATTTATTAAGTATTGCTTCAATTGCTTTGTGGTGGGGGCGTGTGAACATTACGCCACTAGCATATGGCCGTGGCCATAAGTCTGAGCCAGTTCCTTGATCAGAGCGCTCTCGTGATCGCGTAACCGCTCTTGCGCCACGAAACGCCATCTCTCCTCATAGAGATGGAATGCCACCTTGGGATCAATATACTTGTCGGCGCGGTCCCAAAGTATGGCATCGAGTTCTGGGTAATCATGTCGATTGATAGCGGCAGGTTTCATAGACTCACCAGTAAAAGACTGGATTACGCTTTTAAGTACTTGATATTCTAGTCTCCATTAGGCAGGACGTCAAAATGCGCCGAGCGCATCGGGTCAGGGGAGCATGTGAATCGTCCCGGAATTTCCGGAGGCTCCGAATCTTGAGAAGATGGAGCCATGAGCTCGTCGAAACGATACTCTCCCCAAGATATGCCAGCGGGCTGTCCGCATGGTCTTTGATCACAAGGCTGACTACCCATCCCAGTGGCGGCTATCGGCACCATTGCCCTCAGGATCGGCTGTACGCTACAAACCCTGTGGCGCTGGGCCCGGCAGGCTGAGCGTGATGCGAGGCGCCGTGAAGGCACCACGACGTCAGGGCGTGAACTGATCAAGGATTTGGAGGCGGATGGCTGGACGCTGGATCGCATCAAAGGCAGCCATCACTACTTTCGACATCCCACCAAGCCCGGCACCATCACGGTGCCCCATCCGAAGAAGGATCTGCCGACAGGCTTGATAAAAGGCATCAGGCAGCGAGCCGGTCTCAAGTGAAGCCGGCCATTGCGGCACGCCACAGGAGACACGACATGCACTACCCCATCGCCGTTGAAGTGGGGGATGAACATCACGCCTACAGCGTGGCTGTCCCGGACCTGCCGGGCTGCTTTTCGGCGGGAGACACCTTCGACGAGGCGGTCGACAACGCACGCGAGGCCATCGAAGGCCACTTTGAGAGTCTAGCCGATCACGATGACCCCATCCCCTCAGCCAGTGCTATCGAGCAGCACCTGGCGAATCCCGATTATGCTGGCTGGGTTTGGGCCGCGGTCGAGATCGACATGCTCCCCTGACTGGGGGAAAAGCCACAAGGTCAACGTTACCCTGCCAGACCTGCTCATCAAGCGTATCGATAGCGCCGTCGCGCGCCATGTCGAGTTCAAGAACCGCTCCGGCTTCCTGGCACGTGCGGCCCTGCATGAGCTTGAGCGCAGCGCGGGCTGACGTCCCTCGCTTACCACCCAAGCGCCCCGACCAATAGCCGGGGCGCTTGCAGTTACTCTGGAGCTAGCCTAAGGACGGCGCGACACATGGCGCTGGCAGGCAAGCAATCTGCAGGGATACAGCGACTAGGTGTCAGAGCCGAGGGCATAAGGCTCGAGCGCCGAGGTTTCGAAGGGCACGGGAAGAGGGCGATGGAGGCCTTGAGGGTCAATCGGTGAATCAGCCAATGTGAGGCGTTGGAATCACTCGTGCTCTGGTGAAGAGGTACACCGCCAGGAAGCGGGGACTCTCACGCCTCGGTATACCCTTCCAGCGCAAACGGATTCAGAAACTGCCTGCCCCACAGAAAGTCGCGGTCGACCGGGGTCAGGTCGGCCTCATCGCATACCGCATCCCAGTGGTCACGGATCGTGACGAGCTGATGGCTGATGATCTCCCGGGCGTGGGCATGGCTCAGTCCAAGCTGATCCGCGGCCGCCAGACAGTGAACGAGCTGGCTGCGGCGTTCCAGGCCATACAGTAGCATGGCCTGGGTGGCTTCCCCTCCGGTTCGTGACTGTGGGCAGATGTCATAGGCCGGCGTCAGTCGATAGCTCACGCCATCCCAGAAGGCAGCATGGTTGCGTGCATGGTCGTCGGTGTTGCCGCAAAGCACGTTGAAGACGATGCGGCCAAACAGCTCGCGTAGTGTTTGCCCTGGCTGGTCGAACTCGGCTCGGATTTGATGGGCGAGCTCCTCATAGCTGGCATAGCGTGCCGTCATCTCATCCAGTCCGAGCAATGTAAGTGCCGAGAGCACGATTTGTCTGCACCAACTGTTAGCGGTCTGCACCCTGTCGAAGCGTTCCACTAGCAGGACGTCTTTGCCCAGTGAGCGAGCCATCTCGACGGGAGCAACGTCAAGTCCCGCCAGCCTGGCGAGCCGCATGGCGACGAACTCCGCCTTCACGACGCTGTAGAGATCGGTGCTGGAGGAAAACTTTGCGACCAGCTTGCGATCCCGGTCGTCCAGCAGTGCTTTGGGACGAGCACCGCCGATGCTGCTGCCGTGTTGAATGGCCTGGTCCAGGGCAGGGGGTAGTGGCTCTCCTGCTTCCACGTACGCCGATGCTTCCTGCAATTCCGCCAGGGTCGCCTCCTGGTACTCACGCGGCCGGTAGTCGGTGGGAGAGAGTTGGAAATCAAGCGCACCGATCCTGTCCGACCCGGATTCCAGTAGGTAGACCAGCTCGTTGAAATTGACTTCACCAGCAGCTTCGCCCTTGTTCCCCGTCAGTCGGTTAATGATGACGCGGCGTCCCCACGCATCGGGAGAAGCGTCACGTAGGCAGGAGGGCAGTGCGCCATCTACCTGCTCCTGGCTCCCGGGCCGAAGAGGAAGCTCTCTTGGATAGAGGCTGATCGCGTCTTGACGCGCTAGATAGCGGCGACCATAGGTAAAGCGGTACCGATCTTGGTCATCACGCTCGACGAGACCGGCCACCACGGGGGATGCCTGGCCGGGCAGCCAGATCCAGACATAGGCGCGTCGGCTAGAAGTCATCATCTATGGGCTCTTGTGGCTGACGGCGAGCGCGCTTGGGCAGCAGCGTCAGCCGTTCCCGCTGGGTAGCATGCTCGCGTTTCAGCGTGTCCGGGTTATCGGTGAACAGCGACACGCCAACCAGCGCCGCCGCCTCGAAATAGGTGCCGATGGCCACACGGGGAGAGCCTTTGGCAACCTGGCGGATTGTCACTATGCCGACGCCGACGCGCTCGGCGAGTTCGTCTCGAGTCCACCCCTTGCGTAGCCGTCCCTCCTCGATTAGCCCGGCAAACAGGCTAAGCGACAGGGAAGCTTTGGGGCTTAGGGTGACGTGTCTCGTTTTCATACCGATAGTATGGCATCGCTTTGGCTATTTATCGACATTATAATGTCGATTCCTCCACGCATGCTGATCGCCGCCGAGCAGACCGCAGAGCGGCCTCGGGCGGCCTTTGAGCGCCCCGGCAGCCATCTGACGACCCGTCGGCGCTCGAGCGGAAGGCCTTGATGGCAGTGCTGGCCTGGCTGCTGATTGGCGAGTGGGCGTTGGCGCGAGATTTGGCGGAGCGGGACGAGGTGGTGGGCCGGTCGTTCGGGATAATGCGCGCTGGGCACTGTCCTGCTGCGCGCCGCTGTCGCTGCCTGGCGGGCCTGTACGGGAGGCTGGCATGGCAACTGGGGGCGTGCCGGTGATGATCGATGGCGGCTTACGGTACGGCAGCCAGGTGTTGAAGGCAAGGTCTTGGCGCTCTACCGCAAGCGCGGCAGCGCCGAAGCACACATGGGCGAGGTGAAGTCGGCGTTGGATGTGCATCTCTCGTCGACCGATCGCGGCGCCTCCACCGTCCAGGACGTCATGGCCCGCAACGAGGTGAGCTTGCTGCTGAGCCTCTACGCCTACCAGGTTCTGCATGGGCTGAGGCGCCTGCTGGAGAGCCGGGCGCGACAGGGTTGGAGCCTGATGCGGATGCGCGAATAGGTGCTTAAGGTCGCGGCCACGCTGACGGGACACGCCCGGCGTATCACTGTGCACCTCGGTGATGCCGCCGACAAATGGTGGCCCACCTTGCTGAAGGGACTGCCTCGGCTGACGGCCCTGGTCTGATCTTCGGCGTCACCACGTTCCATGCAGCAGGCAAGGCGACCACAGTGGAGGTCGCCGGCCACGGCTGTGCCGGCGATCGACATTGAGTCCTAAAAGCTATAAACAGGCCGGCCGAAAGCCGAGTCGGGTATAGATCAACCGGCTACTCAGTGGCCGCACGACGTTGAAGTGGGTCGATACCAGCAGGCCCTTGGCTCAACACCCTCATTCGGCACCCTGATGAATGAGGCGGGGTAAGGCAACAGGGAGCGGTTGAAGCAGGCCTGGCCGCCACTCCGGCCCCGCACCTTTTGCACCTTGACGGTGACGTCACCGATGCCGGTCTGCCCGGTACGTTCCGGCAATGGCCATGGCGCACCACCGTTTGTCGTCCGTCCTCCAGAGTCGTGTCGGCAAACTGGGCCAGGAACGTCGCCAGCTCGGCCTCCACGGCCTTGGTAATGAGGTCTCGTGCCCCTTGGCGCAGCAGCTCATGCTACGGGGAGGAGGTCTCGGATTCTGGCTGTGAAAGGGCTCGGAGGGTGGAATCGATCACGGCGTATCTGCACGTGTTGCGTGAGATCTTGGTCGTGATCCATCAACGGGATACGCCACCCTTCCTTCCTCCTCCCGCACACCAGAAAATCATTATAGCTCGGGCCGTTCGCGGGGGATGAGGAATGCCTACAGGTGTTTATCCGGGGAAAACACGACTTCTTTGGCACCATTGACCAAGGCCTGGAAGTCGGCGTGGTCAGGATTGACCAGATAGTTCGTTTCTCGGGGCACCACAACGCTCGGGACGGCCAGCACGAGACTTGAGTGGCTCTCGAGCCAACTGTCACCGATCTCAGCAGTCGAGGCTGACGCGGGCTCAACCATCCAGTCATCCCGAAGCCCGTCTTCAGGAAGATACATGAGCGCGTTGCTATGGAAGTTCACTTCCAGAAGCGCATACGACTCCAGCAGACGGTAGTCATCCAGGTGCAGCATGACCTCGAGCATGGCCAGAGACTGGGAACTCGCGAGGTACACGCAGGCCTTTCCTTTGCTGTTCCACCGGCCACCAAACAGGCGAACGCCTTCACCATCGAAGGCACTCTTGAGCCACTTTCTCTTGACGAGACGGTATCCATAAACCGAGCTCATGCGAAAACGCCGTGTTCAAGGCGGCCTATCAGGTCCAGCACGGCTTCCGCGCCAGCCGTCGTGGCAATCATCTCCACCGGGCGTTTCCCTCCCAGTCCGCGCACGGGATGGAGTAGCCACTTGCTCGCCTGTTCCTTGTCACCTTCGAACAGGTCGATCGCGCTCTTGTAAACCTCGGCGAAACGGTAGAGGCGATCTCCCTCATCCACGCTGAAGCGTCCTGCCTTGGCTCGACGTTGCAGCGTCGCCGGAGGGATGACGACGTAGCGCGCCAACTCCTTGTTCTCCAGGCCGGAAACCGAAGCGAGCTTGGTGTAGACCTGGTATGGGATGCCTTCACTCAGGGCTTCATGCAGTTTTGGCCCACGCGAGGGGAGGCCCAGGCTCTTCCAGAAGTCTTCCTTCCGAGCGGCGGCCTTCGGTCGATACGCTTTGATGTCGGTTTGCATGACTATCTCCCTGTCCAGTCAGGTGATGCATCATCATTGTATCAGTTGATCGAATGTGGCTTCCGGACTCACCGGATAGTGTATTCCCTGGGGCGCTACCGCCTGGGTGATTTCCTGCGAGTGAGCCTGACGGTCAGCGTGGCCTACTCGGTTGGCATGCTGATGCTGACGCTGGTCGTCTTGCCATTCACGCTGAGGCGGCGGCGTTGTGGGGTCGCCGTCGGCTATTTTCTGCGGCGAGGGATCGTGCGTGATCGAGCGCTGCTGGATTGGCTGTTCGCCGAGCAGGCCATCGAGGCGGTCGACCTGAAGGCGGTGGGCCGCCGCCCGGGACTTGCGATCTTCGGCGACGATTACCCTACCGAGGATGGCACCTGCGTACGCGATTCCCTGTACGTGATGGACCTGGCCGATGGCCACGTGGCCTCGCTGTCGAGCCTCGAGGCGCTTGACCTGCAGGTCTACAGCCGGGGCACGGGGCAGGGTGTCTCGGTACGGGAGATGGTTGAGACCTTCGAGCGGGTGACTGGCCAGCGGGTGCCGTACCGTATCGCGCCGCGACGGCAACCTGGTGGCGTTCTGGGCTGATGCCTCCAAGGCCGAGCGGGAGCTGGGCTGGCGGGCCGAGAAAGGCCTGGCCGAGAGGATGCGCGACACCTGGCGCTGGCAGAAGAAGAATCCGCAAGGCTATCGCGCCTAACCACAAGCTTCGGGCCACAAAACCGGGACGCAGCGACCAGACGGCAACTCGCTGCCCGACGTTTGCAGCCGGCCCGATGCATCGCCTCTCTCTGCAGCCAGCGTTAGAGGTCCCCATGTGTCCGGGGGAGCCTCGTCTGGCCTTTGGGGTGCCGAGACGATCGAGGTGGAATGCTATCTGGCCCCATGGAGAGAACGAACACCGATGATATAATTTCTGCACTGGCAGCGACTGACCACCTGGCTGTTGGGTGCCTTCGTCGCCTTGCTGATCATCGTGCCCTGGGGGTATGCCGTTGTGCCGCTGGCCTTCCTCGATTTCGGGCTGACCCAGTCCATGCTGCGCGATGTGCGCGGCTTGAGCGGGTATCTGGAGCTGTGCCCGGGGTGCTGGGCGGTGTTGCGTCGCGAGGAAGCCCGGTGGATCAGGCCATCGTCCGTGGCCGTCGCAGCCGAGCCGGTGAGGGGGTAGACCCCGCTATCCGCGTCAGGGGCAGAGCCTGTGGCCTCATGATGAGCTTGCCACCGTCATGGGGCCAGGGGCACGGCCAACACGGTGAGTGAGCGCTGCCGGGCACTGTTCCGACGGGACATGGAGTAGCACCAGTGGCTACCGGGGCTCTCATTATGGCGTCGACACTGGTTGGAAGATAGACTGATATCCAGTGTGCCACATCCTGTGTTGGTCGCGATTTGGCGTGATCAAGGCCGTGTGCCAGGATGCGCCACCCTGGCCACCCAGCCGAGGGAGAAGGACAGAATGACAACACCTGCCGAACGTACGCGTACCGTGAACCAGACACGAGCATTCCTGATCGACATTGCCCAAGACGTGTCGCTCCCCGAGTCCCGCCGCAACGAAGCCCGGCGCTTGCTCAGGCACTACCCGACCCAGGAAGAAATGCGGACGGCGGGGAAGCTGGAAGAGAGCGCCGAGCAGAGCACCTTGCTTCCGCTGGTCTTCAGCCCGAGCACGGAGGTGAAGCAGCTGGGGGACGAAGGCCGGCATGGTGCGACAGCGAAGGCATAACGGCGGCTACCTTGGGTATGCGTCGCCAGCGCCTGACGTGGTTGAAGGGAGGCGCGCGACGAGGACCGCCCGAGATCTGCAATACAGATCAGATTAGCCCGGCACAAGAAGCCGTTGCTGTCGGACTGGAAAATGCTTTGTTTTCCACGACGGCGTTGACCAGGCCGTAATCGTTGTCACGCCCCGTAGTGAAAAGGGTTCTTCGTCACATCATGTGGATTTGTTCTGATCCAGCAGGCGCCCCACAGGGCTCCCAATCAGGTAGATCATGGCGATGAAGTTGGCCTCGTTCCGGTAGCCGCGTGCGCGTGACCTGGCCGCCTGGAAGAGCCCGTTTATGCCTTCCAGGCGCGCGTTGGTCAGTGCCCATATCCAGCGCCTCACGACCTGCTCAGCATGCCGTTCAAGCGTGGTCAGAGCCTTCGCCATGGGCTTGAGCAGTGGCTGGTCGGTGACCGCCTTCCGCATCACCTTGAGATAATTTGTGATGCGCCATCGGGCGGCACGCGGTGTCGAGACCTGCTGGATCCACCGCAGCTTCTCCTTCATCACCCAGGCATCGGCAGTGGCACCTCGATCGGCCACCAGCTCTTGCAGGGCGGCCAGTTGCTTGGCCGTCAGGTTGCCGTTATCCAGGCTCTTCAAGACGGCAAGGCTGTACCAGGTAGGCTCACGCTCTCTCGAGCGTGCGGTCGATGAGGTGAAACAGCTAGCCGAAGCCGTCTGGTATCGAGCTTATCAGCCAACAAAGGCGGAATTGGAGCGACTGCGCGGCGTGATGCCTCGCGCGCGAGGACTTCCAGCGGACGCTTTGTGTGCTTGAGCTACTTAGTCAGTACCCGTTACGGCTCGACACCTGAAGCAGCTGACCCGGCTGTACCATCGGCAACTGCTCAGCAGCGACGACATGCCCACCCAAAGGCGATATTCACTCAGCAAGCGATGGGGCCTGAATGATACTACTGCGCCACTACGCAAAGCGCTGCTCCCTCTGCAAACGCGTACCCATGCCGGCGCAACAGGGCATCGGCATGGCCTGAGTGCCCGATGACCTGTCAGGTGGTCCAGTGAATGGGGTCCACTTCAGCCAGGTACGTCGATTTCTCCCGAGCCTGCTGTCAGACCCTCGCCAGCCATGGATACGTCAGTTTCTCCCGAGTCGTCCGCCTGTGACCTGGTGCCTGCCCTGGTACGTCGATTTCTCCCGAGTGCCGGGTAGTTCTGTTCGAGATCCAGGTGCGTCGGCTTCTCCCGAGTTGGCTGCCAGCCCCGCGCGGGCCATGGGTACGTCAGTTTCTCCCGAGTCGTCCGCCTGACCTGGTGCCTGCCCTGGTACGTCGGTTTCTCCCGAGTGCCGGGCAGGTCCGTTCCAGACCCAGGTGCGTCGGCTTCTCCCGAGTTGGCTGCCAGCCCCGCGCGGGCCATGGGTACGTCAGTTTCTCCCGAGTCGTCCGCCTGACCTGGTGCCTGCCCTGGTACGTCAGTTTCTCCCGAGTCGTCCGCCTGACCTGGTGCCTGCCCTGGTACGTCGGTTTCTCCCGAGTACCGGGCAGGTCCGTTCCAGACCCAGGTGCGTCGGCTTCTCCCGAGTTGGTTGCCAGCCCCGCGCTGGCCATGGGTACGTCAGTTTCTGCTGAGTCGTTCGCTGACCTGGCGCCTGCCCTGGTACGTCGGTTTCTCCCGAGTACCGGGCAGGTCCGTTCCAGACCCAGATGCGTCGACTTCTCCCGAGTTGGCTGCCAGCCCCGCGCTGGCCATGGATACGTCACTTTCTCCCGAGTTGGCTGCCAGGCCCCGTGCCAGCTACAGGTGCGTCGGTGACCTGATGCGCCAAGGTCGTCGAGGCCGTGCTGGCCACCTCTTGGTGCAGTATACTTATGAGCGGTTCGACGATGGACGCCAGGTTGTGGTCCGAAACTGAAAGCCGGAAAGGCCTTGGCGGCGTATCGGGAGACCGATTGCGCTATGTGGGGTGATGAGTTGTATTTTTGTATAACTGGGTGGTCCATCTCGCAAAGGAGGCCAACATGAGCACCACCAATCTTCGCCGCGTCGGCTGCTCCGTCATGATGGCGGTGCCGCGCGCACTGCTCGCTCAGCTGCATCTTCACGCTGGTTCTCACGTCAAGATCGAGGTCGATCAGGGGCGCCTGAGCGTGGAGCCGACCAAGCCACGCTACTCCCTCGAGGAACTGCTGGATCAGTGCGACAATACGGCGGAGATGTCCGCCGGCGAGCGCGAGTGGCTTGATGCTGAGCCCGTTGGCCGTGAGCTGCTGTAATGCGGGGTGACATCTATTTCGTCACGCTCAACCTCACTCGGGACCATGAACACCAAGGCATGCCTCCGGTGTTGATCAAATCGCTGGACGCGTTCGATCTCGCCATGGGCACACCCTTGTCGCGCCGATCATCAACGGTGGCGGCTTCCTATTCCCGAGAAGCTTATGATCTATAAAAATAGATCAGTGCACCATCTCTGATGCACTTTGATAGATTGGCGTTACTTGCTTTGTGATGGGAGAGTCTCTATGCCTGATATTCGCCTGCGTATCGAACTACTTGATACTGACCCGCTGGTCTGGCGCCGTGTGGTGGTGCCGGAGCAGATCAACCTGCACCGTCTCCACGAACTCATCCAGGATGTGATGGGCTGGGAAGATTGTCACCTCTATGAGTTTGAGTGCCATGGCCGCTACTACGGCGAGTCGGACGAGGGTAGTGATCGGTCCGTCGCGCTGGCACGTAACGCCAAGCTGAAGTCGCTGGCGGCTCGCGCCAAGGACGATGGCTTTCACTACCTCTACGACTTTGGCGATGGATGGGAGCACCGCATCGTTGTCGAGGCGACGGGGCTGGAGGAAACTGATCCTTGCCCCCGGCTGATCGACGGCGCTATGGCCTGCCCACCAGAGGATATTGGCGGCACGGGAGGCTATGCGGCCCTGAAGGCGGCAATCGCTGGTGAGAAGGATACCTATGGTCAGGAGCTGCTGGAGGCACTGGGTGGCGAGTTTGATTCCGAGTCGTTGGACCAGGAAGAGATCGCCGACATGCTTGAGCCCTTTCAGGCGAGCTTTCGGCGCCTGGGTGATACACCCCGCAAGCCTCGCCCGAAACAGGCACAGCCCCTCGACATGGAGCAGTCGCTGGAGGCCCAGGGCATTCACAGCATTGAGGAGCTGATGCAGATCCTGCAGGGCGAGATCGACAAGAATCGTCAGTAACCCGACGGCTCAGCTCTCTACCGGGCACGTTAGTATGTCACTGTGGATCAATCCGAGTGTATGCACATAGTGCTGCAGCAGGGTTTCAGGATTCCGATGACCAACCCATTTTACTACCCGCAAGAGCAGGGTGCCCCGTGTGATCGCATCCTCGCCTTCTGCGCCACAGAAATGCACTCGCAATGCTTCCAGCGCCTCGTCGGAAAACATCCAATGGTGGCGATGAAAGAGAGTGTCGGCGAATCCCGGTCTCTGCGCGGCATGTAGCCGGAGTAGTGTCCAGGAAACCGCCGCATGACGTAGCCCGTGGAAGTCGACACCATCGCCCATGATGCGGCGCATCCAGGCAATGACCGGGGTGATCAGTGACTGGCGCGTATAGGCGGCTGGGTTGCCCTCGGGGCCGAACAGCGCTATCTCGCTCAGTCGGTCGGTGGTCCGACAGCTGTTTCTTCTATAATGGACCCATGCCCCCAGGCTGTTCACTACCGAGGGTGGGGCCATCACATGCAGTGCTATGCGACGACGTGCCGCGCTGGACTTACCGTCTAATATCTCGACCCAGCATGTCTGCTGCCCGCGATCCTCACCTATCGCGATGTCTTTGAGCGTCAGTCCTCGAACTTCCGAGGCGCGTAGCCCCCCATAGAATCCCAATGCGATGACCAGGCCGAGCAGCTGCCCTCTTTCGCCGGAGAGCACTGTATGCGTCAGTCCATGCCACAGGTTGTGGAAATGGCCCGGGGTGAGGATCCGAGTACGTAAGGTGCTGACATTCTTTTTCTGTTCGTTTTGGGGTGGGGTGACATCCTCCAGCATGCCATGAAGCTGACAAAACTGGATGAACTGCCCGAATGCCCGGGTAAAAGCCTGTCGTGTGCTGGGCTTCCACTGCTGTTCTGTTAGTGTATCGGCCTGTAGTTCCTCCACCAGCTCGTTATTCCAGTCACTGAGATCCAAGCTGGCCACATGCCGCACAATCGTTAGCGGCGTGATGCGCGACAAATGGGTGTGTGCTGTCGACAGTGTGTTTTTCTCGATTCTGAGGAGATGGTAAAGCCAATGCAGCAGCCATTGCGCATAGCTGCCATGGTGACCTATTAGATCGACGATGGATGCTTCGTAGTCCACCAGCAATTGCTGCAGTGGTTTTGCATAGCGGTCCGTATGCACCTTCTTATTAGGCGTGAGTCGAGCGGCTTCCCTGATGAATTGATGGAGTCGGCGTTTGATCTGCCGCGGCCAGTCGGGTGGGAGGTGTGACAGGTCGAGTGTATGAACGCCGGCGGCTTGGGTGGTATCGCCTAGTGTTGGGAGCTCCGGTAGCGGCTGTTGTGCATCGATGCGTCCGTGGCTCTCGCCTGTCTCGTAGCGATGTGCCGTCGAGTCGTCCAACAGGGGCATTGGCGTGTCGCTGGGCAGTGGATATCGCTGCAGCAGGCCTGCCCATAATGGCGGTGTCCCTCTGAGGACCGGCACATGTCGTCCAGCTCGAGCGATCTGGCTCCAACTGCGGCGGGGTGTCGCCAAGGAGGTGTCGGACTTTGCAGCGAGATCACGCAGACACTGTGTGGCCATGGCGTTTAGCCGGCTTCGCAGGTTGCCTTCCCTCTGCGTTCGCGTGGTGAGTTCCGAATGGTTATTGGGCGGTAACAGCCATTGAGCGCTGCCCTGAGGGCTCCTGCTTAATATGGCTCGCAGCGGGATCCAGAGTGCACTGGGAAGTTGTAGTCGGTAATGGGCGCCGTCTGCCAGTGTTTCATCGGGCATCGAGGGCAGCAGTAACCAACCCTCGGTGACATGTGCCCGTGTCAGGCGTGCCAAGGTGCCCAGTAGCACGGCCTCGCCCATTCCGAGACGAGTCACGAGGCGTACTGCCAGCACGAACAGCCAGCTATCATGATGCTGGTGTTGCCGTGCCCAGTGCAGTAGTTGACGATCCAGCGCCATGACCTGGTGAGCCTCGACGAGCGTTGCGCCACGTCGTGGCATTGCCGTCTCACGATGGGGCCTCACGGGATGCGGAGGCAGCACAGCGGTAACGCCAGGTTGCTCGTTCAGTGATTGCAGCACGCGCGTTAGCCGTCGCCGGGCCTCGTGGCGTGAGATGGCTTGCTCGATCTCACGTCGCCAGTGGTAGAACTGGGTCTCCAGGGCTTCAATAGCGTGTCGATCCAGTTTCAATTCTGTATCGTCGGCAAACTGGAAGGCTGCCCCGACGATCCAGCGGGTATCCTGAGCGCGTCGTTTGTTCAGTAGCGGATGTCCCTCGGCTTCCCATTCCCCCAGGAGTGCATTGGCGCTCGATGTCAGCATTGCAACACCTTCCATGGCAGCGGTTCATAACCGGTGTGCTGTAGCCACTGTTGCAGCGCTTGGCGTAATTCGCGTTGCTTCCCGATGGCAGCGGTAGCATGGGGTGCGGTCAGGCCTTGCCCATAATGGTTATGGCCTAGCATGGCATCGATCTCACTAGCGGGTCGATGATGACGCAGCCAACTGGCCAGTGAATGCCGCGTTACATTGCTTGGCCAGCCGAGGGGGTCGTCGGTAAGGCCGGGCAGTGTTGCTATAATGTTCGTGAAATCGGCATGTGACATTTCGCGCAGTTTCATGGTATTGGCCCGTCGTCCTAGGCTGAGCCAGGCTGGGGTATCCAGATGGCTCGAGCGACAATCATCGAGTATTCCCCCACAACGCTGCCACTCACTAAGCCTGGCGGCGGTCCAGGCGGCATGCTGATTCAAGGCGTTGCTAGCCGGTTGGATCAGGGGAATCACTCGGCTTTCATCTCCGCGACCGGACGCTTTATCTCGGATCCACATCATGTCCTGACTGAGTCGATTGTGGCTTTCCTGGCCAATCGGGCGAGCCCCGGTAGCCAGTAGCCAGCACAGATACGTATGTGCCGCGGTGAGCTCGGCGACACGACTCAGTGGCTGGCGGGGCAGGGGCGTGCCTGGACGCCACTGCCGCCATTCACTTAGGGCGGGAGCGAGCGCTGCACGTAGTGCTTCGAACACTGGGGCAAACGACTGTGGTAGGAGCGCCTCTGGCGAGCCGTTTGCGCCTAAGCTGGGTGTCTGGAACGATACAGGTACATCGCTCAGTTGGGTTGGCATTCCCAGTGCTGCCAGGGTGTGCACGAAGGTGGATTGGATTTCATGTCTGTCGATTCGACGGTATGCCGCTGGAGCAGAGAGCCCCAGCCCCACGCGGCCGGTGAGCATTTGTGCCGAGATATCATCTCTCGCATGAGGGCGTCTCCATAGCCAGCTGCTAGCCCGTAGTCGGTGGGCTGTGGGGGTGAGTCCCGGCGTATTAGCGTATCGCTTCTTCAGCCAGCGGTTGAGCCGCGCGGCGGTGGATTTGAACGGCCGAACGCGTGTGCCATGAGATACGGCCGCGCGCCCCGGTTCATTGATGTCAGCCTCGGCTTTTACCAGAGAGGTCGTTAGCCAGGTGCTCATTTGCCTTGGTAGTCGCAGTGTGATCCAGCGATTGGCTGTCGCGGCATGGTCACGAGGGCCATCGGCGAGTCGATAGCTGAGAGTGGCGTTTATCGGATCCCAACGAGGGGCGTTGTCATCTGGCAGCGTGCTGCCCGCTTGCCACAGGTGTTCTTCGGCATGACATAGTCGGTTAAGCCTTTCCATCGGCATGCCGGTGGACAGCAGCAGTAATGTAAACACGCGTAAATCGTCTGGGAGCTCCGCGTTTAGGATAGTCCGTATACGCTCGTGAGGCAGGCGATGGACATCATGAATGGTAGCAAGATTGTCCGTGGCCGAGGCGCGAATCACGTGACGCACTAGCTGAATATCATCGCGGGGGGTGAGTATTGAGGGCGTTTGGCGCTGAAACACCACCTCAGCCTCATCATCCGAGGCCGCGCTAGAAATGTCACGCACTTGAATGCCCCACTGTACAGCTTCTTCCGGTATATCACCGATAGAAGGGCGGTCTTTTTGTTCTGGATCGAGACGATGTCGAGGAGGGCATGTCGATGCCTCAGCCAGTTTTTCGAGGTGTGATGCTTGCCATTGGTCGCGTTTTACGGCACGACGTTTACCTACTTTTCGCTCTGTGATATGACGTATCGGGACGCCGGGTTTTCGGCGATCCTTGGCAAAATCGAGAAACAGTTCGTAGTCCGCTTGAACCTTAGAGACTTGATGACTCATTTTTTCACTTCCCAATAGCGAAATCAGAGTGTTGGAAGCATTATCGCCGAGGCCAGATTCTGGCTTGTCAGCCTCAGTGGCAAGGCTGAGCACGCGTCGTATTGACAGAAGGTGATCATAATACAGTGACGCTTTTATATTGTCTGAAACGTCAGCAAACCATTCGTTAAGCAATCGACGTCCCAATTGGGCAATTAGTGAACCCTTGATGCCCAGATGTTGGGGGCTAGTCATGGCGACAAACAAGGGGAAGCGTGTAGCAATACGCCTCGGAAGAGACTGAGGAAGATATTTCAATAGATTTTGAAAGTCTTGTGGTGATGTCGTGTCATGATCAATATGATAAATGTCGACAGATTTTGAGATTGCCGTCGCACTGACTGGTGGCAACGTATACTCAATGATATGCATGACTTGACTATATGTGACATCATCTAATGATTGCCGAGTTAACGCTTCTCGCCAATCCTGGATGATGTCGCTAGGGGTGAGGTGTTTGTTGCTCATTTTTCCTCCGGAAAGAAGTGTTTGAGGTTAATCTTTAATGACTGAGTTCAAGAAAAAAGCGCAGCACCTTCGGTATTCAGTGCGCCTGAATATTCTCCCAGGAACACCTGTGCCGGTGTGCGATATCCGAAGTGCTTTCGGGGTCGGTCATTCAGTTTCTCGACCACCTTGCGTAGCTTGGCATCGGAGACCTGCCGGAAGTCAGTTCCCTTGGGGAAGTACTGTCGTATCAGGCCATTAGTGTTCTCATTGGTCCCACGCTGCCCGGAGCAGTAGGAATCGCAGAAGTATGTCGCTGCCGTTACTGCCTGGGCCACGGTCTCGTGATCAGCGAATTCCGAGCCGTTATCCAGGGTGGTGGTCTGGACGGCACCACGGCGGGGCTTCAGCAGGCGGATCATGGCCTTTTGCGTCAGCTCCGCCGATAGCTTGGGCAATCGTGCCGCCAGCAGGTAACCACTCCGTCGCTCAACCAGTGTCACCAGGCCCGATTGTTTGTGCCCCTGGACCACGATGTCACCCTCCCAGTGGCCAGTGAAGCGCCTGTCATCGATCTCAGCCGGACGATGCTCGATGCCCACGCGGTTGGGAATCTTGCCGAGTCCTGCGCTCTTCGCCTGCTCGCCGCTTGGGCTGGCGGAGATGCTGCCAGAGATCGCCACCGCGGGCTTTGTCATCCCAGATTAAGGAATAGATCCACTGGTGACTGACGCCGACGCCAGACAAGGGCGCCATGAAACCGCTGATCTGCTCTGGGCTCTATTCCTCTATCTGCTCTGGGCTCCATTCCTCTCGCAGCCGGTCGACGACAGCGGCAATCATGCTGGGCAAGCGCTTTGTCCTCTTCCAGGCGGTGCGACGCCGATGATCACTGCAGGACTGCGCCCGCTCAGGATCGTAACCGCTGTCGGTGGCGTTACGGCGCAGCTCCCGGCTGACCGTGCTGTTGTGGATGCCATGCTCTCTGGCGATTTGACGTCGGCTCATGCCCAAGTCATAGCGGGCGTGGATCTGGTATCGTTGGGTCTGGGTCAGCTGTCGGTATCCCATGCTCTGCTTTACTTTGGTAGGTGAGCCGAGAAGGGTACCGGCGCTTCCCCTCTCGCCTCTACCTCGTGGTCCAAAGTACTGCTTTTATTCTATGAATTCAGGGGTTACTCTGAAATTGAAAGAAGCCAATTAGAGCGATCTTTTATGTATTGGATTCGTTGCTCATTTTCGTCTTCTTTATTCGATATTTTTTCCATTTGTCGAGTGGATTTTTCCACCTTTTTATTTGGTAAATCTTCGGTGGATGTATTGTTTAATTTTTGAATAGGTGGTTTTTCATTGTCAGGAATAGGGGGCTTTTCGTTGATGTGATGTTGCATCGAATTTTCTCTGGTTTCTGCTTGTGAATTTTGGTTATAACGAAGGGAGCGAAGCCATTTTTCGATCGAGCTTTTGCTAAGGAGTCCCCCAAGCAAGTGCTCGTAATGTCGGGTTTCTAATTTCTCTGACTGGTATAAGTAAAAACTGACAATATCGCGAAGCGATTCACTTCTTTCGATTTGTTCAATAACCTGTTTCCAGCAAGGGTTTTTGCTGATTGGGTCACATGAGAAGTACGCGGCTCGTTGCAGAGGTCCGAGCAAGAAGTGCAACAACTCCAATTGCGAAGTGACCAAGTTTTCTGTTTTTACTTCCAAAACCATCAACGTGTCGATCTGATGCTGATCATGCTTTTTCATCCTCTTAATCTGTGCTAAAACGCTTTCACTATTCAGAAGATGGTGCCCGGGAATATCAGGGCCACGTAAAACGACCGGAGGGCTTGGTAGCATGACGCGTTGTTGCCCACCCGAAACAGTTAATTCGCGATGAGTGATGATTTTGGCTATAGATAATTCTGATAATGTGGCCTCAATACCGAATGGGCTTCCGGCCAGGGGCGTATAGAAGAAGGTGAAGAAGGTCATGTTGGGCTCCTAGAGTGTTTATGCGCTTAATTCTTTTACAGGGGCCCATTGCTCTGGTTTTGCGATAAAAAATTGATTTTTTATATGTTTTTGATATCTGGCGATATTTTTCCACGACTATCATGGTGTTCTGCCCTAGAATAGCTAGCCCGGTATTGCACCAGCGCTGCGACGTTGGCCTGCTGAGTGACCAGGCCAGCTCGTTACGCCAGTTTTAGCAAAGATCGATCATTTTTTGATCGATTTCCCGACATCAAGACGCACTGCCCCCTTACCCCCAGTGTTTATTCCGTGCCGGGGACAGCACCGCACCGGTCACCCCGGCACCAGCTTCTTGACCAGCTTGAGGAAGAGGTCCTGATCGGGGTAGTGACTGCTCAGCATCAGGCGGACGCGCCGGGTATTGCGGATTACCACGCCACCGATCTTCAGCAACTTCAGGCGCAGGGTGGTGACCTGGGCCGTGGCGTAGGCGGTGCGCTTCAGATACACCCGGCGCAGCCGTTCCAGCAGCCGTTCCAGCAGCCGATAGGCCAGACCGGCCAGCAGCAACCGGTACTGGTTGGGCCACCAGTCATGCCAGCTGGTGCGATCCGAGAAGAGCCACTGCTGTTCCTTGATGCGGTTCTCCATGTCGCCGCGCGGGCAGTAGCGATGGTCGTAGAGCCACTGCGGGCTACCATGCAGGTTGGTCACCACGTAGCGGGTGTTGAAGCCCCGATGGCTGGTCTCGGCCTTTACCACCACCTTGCGTCGCGGGCGCTTCCAGCTGTGAGCGGCATAGTGGATGCGCCCGAAGTGGCGCTGCTTGGTCCGCTCGGCCTCCCAGCGGATGGCCGATTCATAGCGAATATCGAGTGACAGCTTCTCGAGGCGGCTGTTGGTGGCCAGGCCGACGATGTACTCGACGCCATGGCGCTCACACCAGTTGAGGATCATCGGCCGACAGAAGCCACTGTCGCCACGGAAGACGACCTTGACCTCGGGCCAGGCCTGACGCAGGCGCCGGACCAGCAGGGCGAGGATAGCCCCGGCATGGTAGGCAGCATCGCGATAGACCGGGCGCAGGTAGCTGACCAGCAGCTGCTGGCCACAGAAGACGTAGAGAGGAAGAAAGCAGTACCCGTCGTAGAAGCCGGAGAAATGCCGGCCGAGTTGCTCGCCATGCACGGGGTCGTCGGTGGCGTCGAAGTCCAGGATCAGGCGCTTCTTCGGCGGCCGCCGAAAGGAGCGGATGAACTGCTCGACGATCTCCTCCTGAATGGCCACCGCCCATTGGCGACTGGCCTGCTGTTCGAAACGACACAGCGTCGATTGGCTGGCCAGCACACTATCGGTATCGACCGCGGTTTGCAGGGCGATGTCGCGGCGTAAGGCATGATGATCGTTGAGGTCTTCGTAGCCCAGCGCCAGGCCGAAAGCCCGCTGCCGAAGCATGGTCTCGGCCCGGTGCTGACAACGTCGAGAAGCCCGGGTGTCATCCCGGCGACGGGCGACGGGCGACGGGCGACGGGCGACGGGCGACGGGCGACGGGCGATGGTGCGGGTCAAGCCCCATTCACGACCAAGTTGGCGAAGCAACAGGGCACCGCCATCGGAGGTGATCTCGCCACCGTCAAAACTGGCGCTGACCTGGCGGCCCTTGCAGCGTGGAAACGAGGTGGTGGACGTGGTACATTTTGTCATGGCGGCTGTCTCGGTAGATTCTTGGTTAGGCTCTTGAATTATAACCGGTTTTCAGCCGCCTTTTTTTATGTCTGGTGCAATTTCCGGGGTCGCGTAAAAGCGATTCTTCGGAAGGAGAGACGCTCGACCAATGAAGAAGGGGGGGGGCACGGCGCCCCTCCCTGGTTACCGACATGCATCCTGTGCTATCGCGTGTTGGCACCATCTGGATCCTGTACAGCTTGTCTGGGGGCCAGTTTCTGAAGCGCGTTGAGCAGCGCCGGAGGTTCTCGGCCCTTCGTCGCGGGTTGCGAAGGCTCAGAGGGTCTTGTCCAATAGCTGCCTCGTCATCAATTGAGGATGTCTTTGTGTCAGATCCACGTCGTGACGACCTCGCCATCACACTGACCAACACCGTGCTTCAGATGGACTGGGCAAACTGTTTCGATCAGGGCGCTCTGGAACGCGGTCTCCGGTATGCCCGACAGGGCCGAGTAGCGAGCGGCATGAGCCTGGAGGTCGAGGACGATAGAATCGTATTAAGCGCCGAGGTGGTGGGAAGCCAAAAGCAACACTATGTCACTGAGGTAGCAGTGGATGCTGATGGCAGCGGGAACGAGCTGTTAGCGGGATGCTCCTGCCCGGTCGGTTTTGGTTGCAAGCATGCGGTGGCGCTGATCCAGACCTTTCTCGATCAGATGGAGGACGATCACGCCTCGCAGGCCAGCCCGGCGAGGGAAATGGAGTCGTCACGACTGACGCGTGATTGGGAAGCCTGGTTGGAGCGGCTGGAGCGTTCGACACGCGTGGCTGCGACTGGGTCTACCGTCGACGCGGAGTATCGGTTGGGGCTGTTTCTCGACGTGGTACAGCGTCGCTGGGAATCGGTGCTCAGCGTCCTGCCAGTATGGCTGCGCCCTTCGCGGCAGAGTAAACGCCACGGCGGATGGGTCGCGCCGCAGACCGTCGAGGCGCACCCTCACGGGCTGAGGCCGGCGCCCCTGAACGGCTGGTCCGAAACCCAAGAGGATGCGCTGAGCTTGCTGTTGCGCGGCACCCGTGACTCGCACTGGGAGGGTGGTCAGCAACGCCACTGGACGATCGTTTCCCAGCCCTTCCAATCGCGTGCGCTCTGGGCACTGTTAAATGATGCCGAGCCGCCGCTTCTGTTCTTCCGAAAGCAGACAGGTAAGCGGCTTGAACTGGGCACCGACTGCGAGCTGTCGCTCGGCTGGCAGCCCGATGCCGAGGGCAATCAACATCTTCAGGCCGAAACACTGCCGCGAGAGACACTGTCCGCCGAGGCCATGGTGGCGCAAGCCGGACGCGGGCTCTGCTACCTCGACCCTGAGCAGGGGCTGTTCGGTCGCATGTCGGGAAGCCCTGACCTGCTGCGTCAACTGCGCTATTCCCCGCCGCTGCCGCCGGAGATGAGTGAGTGGCTTGGCGAGCGGCTGAGCAACACGCCGGCGCTGGCCGACCAAGTGCCGCCGCCTCAGGCGGTGGAGGAGCGTACCCTGGCGCAGGTAGCGCCGCGAATCATGGTCACCATGCGGGTGGCGAACGGCCAGCTTTCCTACCGCGACGGTGTGCCGATGCCACAATGGGTCAGCGTGGGCGCCGCCGAGGTGGGGTTCGACTATGACGGCATCAGGGTGACCGCGCGCTGGCAGGACATAGACCCTGTCTTTCAGGAAGGCCAGCGGGTGACGGTGCACCGGGACAGGGAGGCGGAGACGGCCCAGATCCGTAACCTGCCGGCGGGGATGATAACGCTGGAGTCGCTCATAGCGGAGGGGGCCGTGCCGGCCAAGCTGGATGTGCCAGCCTGGTCATTAATGCTGCCCAGTGGCGACACCCCTCCGGCCAGTGCCGCTGAGTGGCCCTCCCATCTGGCGCGGCCCGACGGGTGGTGGGACATGATCAAGCGACTGCGCGAGTCAGGCTGCCGGGTTGATTTCAGCGACGAGTTCCCGGAAGAGCCGCGCGAACTCGCGCCGGAGGCCTGGCATGGCGAACTTGAGTCGGCCGGCAACGGCTGGTTTGATCTGGCGCTGGACATCGAGGTGGAAGGGGAGCGTCTCAACCTGTTGCCGATTCTGCGTCAGCTGCTCAAGGACCCGGACTTCCCCCTGGAGCCTGCAGACGACGAGCCCGACGCAGTCACATGGACGCTCACGCTGGACCGGGACCGCCGGCTGGTATTGCCGCTCGCTCGCCTGCGCTCGCTGATGGCGCCGATTCTGGATTGGCTGAATGACGAGACCGATCCGGAGGCGGCGCTTCAGCTACCGCTCACCGCTGCCGAGAGTGTGGCACCGCTGGCCGAACATGAGCGTTGGGTTGGGCGCGAGGGAATGGCGAACCTGGCCGAGCGGCTCAAAGCACTGCCCGACAGCCTGCCGGTTCCCCAGGGCTTCATGGGGGAGCTACGTGACTATCAATCCCGTGGCCTAGCCTGGCTGCGTTTCCTCTCCGAGCTCGGTACCGGCGGCATCCTGGCTGATGACATGGGCCTAGGCAAGACAGTGCAGGTGTTGGCGCATGTGCTGGATGAGCGGGCCCGTGGCATGTTGCAAGCCCCGGTGATGGTCGTGGCCCCCACTAGCCTGGTGGGCAACTGGTGCGCCGAAGCGGCTCATTTCGCACCAGATTTGGAGGTGTTGGCACTGCAGGGCGGCAAGGCCCAGCGTCAACGTCAGATCGAGGAAAAGCTGCCCCATGCGGATCTGGTGGTGACCACGTATCCATTGCTGATGCGTGATGTGGAGCGTCTGCGAGATAGTGCGTTTGGCTTGCTGGTGCTTGACGAGGCCCAGGCAATCAAGAACGCGGCCAGTCAGACAGCGCACTCTGTGCGCGAGATCACGGCTGACCGGACGCTGGCGATGACTGGTACGCCACTGGAAAACCATTTGGGCGAGCTCTGGGCTCAGCTGGATGCGGTCGCACCTGGGGCGTTGGGCAGCCAACAGTGGTTCGGCCAGCATTTCCGCACTCCCATCGAGAAGGAGAACGACGTAGGGCTGAGTCAGCGTCTCTCACGGCGTATTGCGCCGCTGCTGCTGCGCCGTACCAAGCAACAGGTACTGGAGGAGTTGCCTGCCAAGACTGACACGCGTCGTGAGATCACGCTAACCGGCAGCCAGCGTGAGCTTTACGAGAGTCTGCGCCTAGCCCAGCACCAACGGGTACAGCAAGCTATTTCGGAACGTGGCCTGGCCGGTTCCGGTATCGTGATGCTCGATGCGCTGCTCAAGCTGCGCCAGGTCTGCTGTGATCCCCGTCTGGTCAAGCTGGATAGCGCTAAGGAGGTGCGTCGCTCGGCCAAGCTGGATCAGCTGCGAGCGCTGCTACCGCCGCTAATTGAGGAAGGGCGGCGTATCCTGGTGTTCTCGCAGTTTACCGAGATGCTCGGGTTGATTGGCTCGAGTCTGGAGCGCGATGCTATCCCCTATACTCTCCTCACCGGCGATACCCCTGCCCAGACCCGCACCCAGCGTGTGGAGTTGTTCCAGCAAGGAGAGGTGCCGGTCTTTCTGATTAGCCTCAAGGCTGGCGGTACCGGCCTCAATCTTACGGCCGCGGATACGGTGATCCACTACGACCCCTGGTGGAACCCCGCAGTTGAGGCCCAGGCCACCGGCCGCGCCCACCGATTGGGCCAGCAGAACCCGGTGTTCGTCTACAAGCTGGTATGTGCCGGAACGGTGGAGGAGCGCATTCTTGAACTGCAGGCCCGAAAGGCCGATCTGGCGGCCTCGATCCTGGCGGGTGGCAGCAAGCAGCAGAGCGATGGCCCGCTGTTCGACGAGGAAGACCTGGCGCTGCTCTTCGCGCCGGTGGCGTAAGACAAGTGGGTTTAACCGCCCCGAGATTGCCGGACGCCCCCGGCCGGGCCTGGCGTGCATAGGCCGTTGAGGTAGGCCAACAAGATTCTGGCTAAGGGACAACCCTGTACCGTCATGCCACGAGCCCAGCATGATGCCGGGCTTGCTGGCGATGGGGTGGTTGTCTTCCCGGGCGTTCGCGTGTCATGTCCCGCTTTGTAGTTGCTCGTTGGGAGGTGAAGTGGTCCAATTGGAACAGACACCCCGATAAGTCTCATAAGGAGGCAGTGGAGGTGTCCCTGACCAAGAAGACTCGACGTTGGTTTTCCAATGAATTCAAGGCGGATGCGGTGAGCCTGGTGATCAATCAGGGTATGCCGTACCCGAGGCTGCTGGACGCCTGTGCGTGGAGCGCAGCCTACTGGTGAGCGCTCCGCAGGCACTGCGAGAGCAACTGCTTAAGCCAAACGCGGCAGCATGTGTGGCAGCCTGCCTGGAGCTGGTGCCAGAAGATGATTCAGTAATGCTCCGGTCCCAGACATCGACCCTGCAGCTACTTGCCCGACGCTGGCAGGCCCTGACCGGGGAGCTTCGGGAGCTAGATACCACATTGGAGCGGCTCGCACATCAAGCCGCTCCCAGCTTGGCACCTGCTCGGGTATCGGCGCACAGGCAGCGGCGAACTACGGATGACCACCGGTGACAATCCCGAGCGCCTTCGCAGTGATGCAGCCCTTGTCGCACTCTGTGGTGTAAGCCCGCGTGAGGCCTCTTCGGGCAAGGTCATTCACCATCGGCTCAACCGTGGCGGCGATCGACAAGCGAATAATGCGCTCTGGACAATTGCCATGGTGCGTATGCGCAGCGAACGACGCATACGCGCCTACGTTGGGCGGTGAACGCAGGAGGCCGCTTTACCAAAGAGATCCACCGCTGTCTCAAGCGCTATATGGTGCGCGAACTCTACCCACTGATTACCAAGGATTTACAGGCTGCCGGCGCTGCGACTAGACTTAGGAGCGTCAATGCCGTCATGGAGCACTTCTTCGGCTCACTGACAAGCGAGTGGCTGGCAGGTCAGCGATACTGGAGCCGCCAGGCAGCACGGCGGGATGTGATCGAATACATCGAGATGGAGTACAACAGCTGCCGGCCCCATTCGACCCTTGGCTACCAGGTGCCGAGGGAGATTGAGCGGGCAGTTGCAGCTTGAAAATGTTTCCGCTCTGACTTGGCCAGAACATTTCGAGGTCTCGCCCTTGATCATCACACCCTTTCGGGCTCGCCTGGCAGTGGCAGTCCTGGTCCCCATGGCATTGGTCACGCTGACAGTGGCCCCCATCTTCATGTCGCACCTGGAAGAGCGGACTGACGCTACGCGCCGGTCGGCCGAGGCGATGCTCTCCTCCGAGTATGAACTACTCTTGAGAGGCATGAACGAAAGTTTCAATCAGGTGTTATCCACCGCGGAATATCCCCTGCTAAGGCGCTTCCTGTCTCGTCAAACAGTAAGCCAAAAGCTCAGATGGGATCGAGCGTCGCAGCGCGACTGGGAACAGCTGGACGCACTGCTTCGCACTCTGCTGACGCATTTCGATCGCTATACCCGCCTTATGGTGGTGGATGTCGAAGGCCGTGAGTGGGCAGTTGCCTCTAAATTACCTCTAGAATCGCAGTCTCCGGCGATTGCACATGACGCTACTGACACCTTTCACAAGGCGATGAGCCTACATTCGCGGGACCTCTATGTTTCCCCGCCACGCCTGGGGGCGTCCGGCAAGGAAGGGGCACCGGTGACGACCGTCATCGATATCGCCACACCGATTGTTGATGAGCGAGGTGAACGTCTGGGCATGCTGTTGTTCACGCTCGACTGGTCCAAACTCACGGAGTCACTGCCTCATGCCCATGGGACCCAGGGCCAGGCGCTGCTGGTGGATGCCCAAGGTCAGTGGTTGCTGCCTGATGGCGGTGGCTCAGGCGCGCGCTTCGGTCAGTCGCTGTCAACACAGTGGCCCGCTGCCTGGGAGGTCATGGCTACCCGTAACCAAGGTAGCATGACCTTGGACAATCATCTGCTTGCCTTCCGCAGCCATGATCTGCGTACTCAGCATTATCGAAGTCAAGCGGGCACGATCATCAGTGACCGGGGCACCCAGCCTTGGCGCCTTGGCATCCTCATGTCGAGGCCCAGCTTCTTGGGGCTGCTGTTGGAAAATCCGGTGCAGCTGCTGGCGATCGTCTTGGTCTACCTCTTATCGATAGCTTTCGGGGTGTTCTGGGTGCTCAGTAACCATCGGCTGCGTGGGCTACGGCAACGGGCGCTAACGTTCTCGCGCGAGGCCCGCCAGTACGCCAGTGAGGTTCAAGATCTCTATGAGTACGCCCCTTGCGGCTATCACTCGCTGGACAGTGAGGGCCGGATCATCAAGATCAATCGCACCGAGCTCGAGTGGCTGGGCTACCGCGCTGACGAGGTGATCGGCAAGCGTCACTATCGAGACTTTGTGACGTCGGAGACTCGTGAGGCCTTCGACGCCGCCTTTCAGAAGGTGTTGGGCGAGGGGCGGGAAGGGGGTGCGGAATGCGAACTCCTGTGTCGCGATGGCACTCGTCTGCCAGTAGCCATCCAAGGCAAAGCGCACGTGACCGAGGAGGGCTTTCAATATTCTCGGGCCATGGTATTCGACCTCAGCGAGCGGAAGGCAATGGAAGCGCGTCTGCAGCAACAGGCGCTCACCGATCCGCTCACCGGCCTGGGGAACCGTCGTGCTTTGGAAGACCAAGCAGCCATGGAGATCGCCCGTGCCGAGCGCAACGGCGCCCCGCTGTCGCTGTTGGCTATCGATCTCGACCACTTCAAGCACATCAACGACACCTACGGCCACGATGTGGGTGATTTGGTGCTGGAGGCCTTTGCTCTGCTTGCTCGGGAGGTGCTGCGTGACGGCGACGTCCTGTGTCGCATTGGCGGTGAGGAGTTCGCCGTACTGTTGCCGAACACGAGCAAAGAACAAGCTCTGAAGGTTGCCGAAAGGCTACGCCAGGCAATCTCCCTCACCCCTGCCAAGATCGGTCAGGCCATGAATGAAGACACGACGTTGGCCTATACCGCCTCACTAGGAGTGACGCTGGTCTGCGCTGGGGAGACTACGCTGAAGCCGGCGATCAGGCGCGCCGACCAAAAGCTCTACGCTGCCAAGGAAGCGGGTCGCAATCGGGTGCACTGGGAAGAGGCTTGAAGTGCCTCTGGCCGGGAGCCAGCCCATATGGAAGATGCCCGGGGCAGGTACCCACGGCAGGCTAGGGCTCGTCCGTGAAGCTCTGTTTGGCCAGAGGCACGTGCCGACGTCGAGCAGGGCTGTCTGCTGGATATCCGCACACTCCTAGCATGCCTCGGATAGCATGGTGAGCCCCCTGACGACGCTGGAGCGGCATGCCAAGCAATTAGTGAGGTGCTGGACTCTGGTCTGACCAACGCCCGTCGGGTAAGGCATGAACGGGCTCTTCCAGGCGGCCAGGTCACGCGCACGCGGCTACCGGAACGAGGCCAGCTTCATCGCCATGATCTACCTGATTGGGAGCCCTGTGGGGCGCCTGCTGGATCAGACCAAATCCACATGATGTGACGAAGAACCGGAAAAGGCGTGTCCACCCCTTGGAGTAAAGCACTCCCAGTATTCTCTCGTTCATGCGCGTGCCCTCAGTCGGCTGTAAGTCCATGCTTCATGCGATAGTCCTGCAGGGCTTCATCGAGTAGATCCGCTTCACTGACTCGATAGCCTTTCTTCGTGGACTCAGCATAGACCGCATCCTTGAAAGTCTTAGACTTGTATCTTCCGTGGCCGCCCTCCCTTGGCGCCATTGGCCTGGGCTGCATTGCGTTTGGCTGGACTACGGCTACGGCCCCCTGCGGCGCCTAGCTGACGAGCCATCCATTGTTTAGAGCCAAACTGCCCTTCCAAGAGAGCGGGCACGTAGAGGTCGGCATCGAGCTGAGGCCAGTGCAGGCCAAGCCCGGAGGGGGATACCTCGATCTCGGCCAAGGCCTCCGATGTGGCATCGGCGAGGCCTTCCACGAGATGCGGAGGGATCGCGAGCTCAAGCCCAGAGTGCAGACGCACGATCACTCGGCTGGTGCGGCGGTCGTAGCGTGCGGCCTCAGCATGGGCATGGTCGCGTTCGGCGGCCATGCGAGCCTCTGCCTGCTGGATAACATCATCAGTAATGGCCATGAATCTCCCTCCATTTGGCACATAACGCCAACAGTTCTTCTGACAGTGCCGACGCGATACGGTTGAGGTCCTTCGAGTTGAATTGGTAACTCTCACGCAACTCGGGAGGACCACTCGGACAGTGCAGGATGAAGACCGCTTCACCGCCCTTGCCGATGACGTGCACATGCGCCGGTCGATGGTCGTTGGGGTAGATGACGGCTCTCAGGCCATCGAAACGGAGAATGGTTGGCATGAGGACAGTCTAGCATAAACCTAACCGTTTGGGTTTATGCTGGATCAGCGTGGATCGGAGAGGTAGTACACTGTCTGGTCTCCAACTAGGAGCCGAAGGTGGGTACGGTTCCTAATAGACGGCGCTAGCATCCCTGCGGTCCCTGAAATGACGTGCCTGTCCACAGGCTTGGGAGCTTCCGAGAAGCACCCTGCATCCCTGAAATGACGTGTCCGGCGGTTCCTGAAATGACGTGCCTCGAGGCAGGCTGATACTGTCCGGGTTTTAACCATATCGAAGCTTGTCGCACCTGTTATCAGGTGTATGACCTATCTGCTAGGCGCCGCACTTCGACGTGAGAAAGCCAACCAATGTTCCTGGCACAGCCCTCCAGGCGCCGTTCAACACTTTTGCTATCAAAGGGCGACTGCTCCTCCAAACAGACCACCACCGTGACCGCCCCCTCCAGGTAGTGCAGCTCCATATCGCGAATCGCCGCCCAGACGTCCAGCTGCCCCCAACATTCCCTCAGGGCAGCCTCGACCTCGGGGCGCAGTGGTAGACCCGGGAAGCGGCTGGGTTCGTCCTCGCCAGTGTCGTCCTCAGGATCGATATGGAAAGTGAGGTCGGTGAGAGCGGGAAAGGCGTTGCGAAGGCGGCGGCTCACCTCGTTGCCGATCTCGTGGCCCTCGGAGACGCTGATCCGCGGTGACACCACCACGTGTAGGTCGAGCATGGTGTGCCCGGCCGACTGGCGGGTACGCAGATCGTGGATGCCCTCGACGCCGGCCACGCTTTTCGCCACCTGGCGCATCTCCTCCTGGGTAGCCACCGGCAGGGCGGTATCCACCAACTCGCGGCCTGACTCCCACAGAAGGCCCCAGCCCACCTTGCCGACCATCAGGCCGACGATCACTGCAGCAACCGTATCGATCCAGGTGGCGCCGAACTGGCTGCCGACCAGGGCCACCGTCACCACGCCAGTCGAGAGCACGTCACTGCGGTGGTGCCAGGCGTTGGCCTCGAGCATCTTCGAGCCGATGCGCCGCGCCACCTGACGAGTCAGGTGGAAGAGCCACTCCTTGGACAGCAGTGCCAAAGCGGTCAACAGGATCGCCCAATAGCCTGGCGGGGGGATCTCGGCGGAAGAGATCAGACGCTCGAGGCTCGACCAGGCGATACCACCGGCGACGAAGATCAGCACGCTACCCAGGAACAGTGTGGCCAGGGTCTCGATACGGCCGTGGCCGTAGTGGTGATCGTGATCAGGTCCCTGATGGCCATAGTGGGAGGCAGCAAGCACAAAGCCGTCGGTCACCAAGTCAGAGAAGGAGTGGATGCCGTCGGCGACCAAGGCCGCGGATCCGACGATCCAACCGACCAGGATCTTTGCCACGCCCAGCAGGGTGTTGATCGCCGCGGACAGGCAAGTAATGCGTCGGGTCGCCTGATGCTTCGCGAGATTGGTCTGCATGAACGTTCCCTGAGGTGCTTGACGGTGCAGGTGGCCATGAGGCGGCAGGAAATGGTACCGAAAAGGTCCAGATTGGCACAAGGCAGCGACTTGGAAGACGTATCGTCATTGGGCGGATGCAGGCTCTGAGTGCAACACCATCCCTGAAATGACGTGCCTCGAGGCGGCTGATACTGTCTGGGATTTAGCTGAAAACCTGAAGTGGTCCAATTGGAGCGGACACCCTGATAAGCCTCATAATGTAGGCAATGGAGGTGTTCATGACCAAGAAGACTCGACGTCGGTATTCCGATGAGTTCAAGGCGGATGCGGTGAGCCTGGTGACCGAGCAGGGGTATTCCGTATCCGAGGCCGCCCGGCGCCTAGGCTTGGAGCGCAGCGTACTGGACCGCTGGTGCCGCCAGCACCGTCAGCAGGTCGCCGGAAGCTCAGGGCGGCAGTAGGACGATCCCGACGCAGAGATCAAGAAGCTCCGCGAAGAAGTTCGTAGGCTTCAGATTGAAAAGGATATTTTAAAAAAGGCGGCGGCCTTCTTCGCCAAAGAGTCGAGCTGAGATACCAGTTCATCGAGTCGGAGAAGGCCACCTATCCTGTGGCCGTGTTGTGTCGAGTCATGCGGGGCAGCCGGAGTGGTTTCTATGCCTGGCGACGGCGTGGCCCTGATGACCATCGACAGGCCCTGCTCCGTGAGGTCAGAGGGATCCATCGCCGGAAGCGCGGCAGCTACGGCAGCCGCCGCATGGCCAAAGAGCTGCGACGCTGCGGCTATGAGGTCGGCCGTTACCAGGCCCGAAGCCTGATGCGGGAAGCCGGCGTCGAGGCACGGCAGCGTCGACGCTGGCGTCATACGACTGACAGTCAGCACACTCTACCGGTGGCCCCCAACTTGCTGAACCGCCAGTTCATGGTTGCAGCGCCGAACCGGGCCTGGGTGGCCGATATCACGGCGATCTGGACGCTGGAAGGGTGGCTCTATCTGGCGGCGGTGCTCGACCTCCACGACCGGCAGCTGGTGGGCTGGGCGATGGCGGATCACATGCGCACGCAGTTGGTACTGGATGCCCTGGAGATGGCCGTAGGCCGCCGGCAGCCCGAGAAAGGACTCATCCATCACAGCGACCGCGGCAGTCAGGGCGGATTCAATTGGTCGTCGCAACATCTCGATATTGGAGGTGTTGCATGGGACGATCACGTGGCTGGGGCGCTGCTGAACAGACGGGGCGGGCACCGATGCGTTCGCCTGGCCGACCGGGCGTCAATCAGCGGGATGCCAAGCGCGCGTTCTGGGAGCGCATTACTGAGGGACTATCGAGATGGAATACAACAGCTGCCGGATACACTCGACCCTAGGCTACCAGACGCCGAGGGAGGTTGAATTGGCAGTTGCAGCTTGAAGATGTGTCCGCTCTGACTTGACCAGAACATTAGGTCGCGGATCGTCGGAAGTGGACCCCATTCACGGCTGCAGCGGCAATGCGATATTGGTTGTGGGGTGACTGATATGACCACTAAAACTCTGCGAGACTCCTTCCCCGACCTGGCCGATTACCACGCCCCCGCGTCGTTCGAGTGTTTTGTGGCCGATCTGAAGGCCTCGGCACGTGCCGGTGGCGAGCCAGTCATTAACCCTCGGTTATTTGCCAGCGCCTTGGGCATGGACATCCAGACGCTGGCCGCCCGTGCCCATGTGCACCGGACAACGATCAACCGCGCCCAAGGCGCGGAGAAACTGCAGTCTTTCCTTCGCGATGTGCTCCGCGTGCTGGGCGCGGCGGCGGATATCAATGGCAAATTGCCGGATGTCCTGTTCTGGTTCCGCAATGAGCCGATCTCTACTTTCGACTACCAGCCCCCCGAGCAGCTGGTGAGCGAGGGTCGGGCCGATGACCTGCTGCGTTATGTGCAGTCGCTCAAAGCAGGGGGCGTCGGGTGATCCAGTGCCTGCTGAGAGAGTGGCCTATCGCGTCCAAGTGCCCAAGTGGGTCTTTGCCTCCGCCATCGCCGGGGACCCTGCTCCTCGGAGTGGGCCGACTGGTTCAAGTATCGGTGGCTTGTGGAGCCGATCGGCAACATACCGCCGGCCGAATGAAAATCGCTGTATTATGAGCAACAGGGTCAGACCAGGAAGGCAGCCTGACTCGAGCCAACGGGTCTCCGATAAAGTCGGGGCGGTTCACTGGGGGCCATTGCCGCTCATGGTTCATCACGAGGCGGGCGGTGGGTCTTCGGCTGGCCTGGCTCTTCGGTTGTGCGGGAATTCTGGTAGCATGCTCGGTCATTCCCTTCACGATGATATAGGCGGCAGACACCCGTGTTTCCCCCGTTTTTGCCTTCTAGCAGGTTACCCTCTCATTTCTTTCCCGAAGGGCAGCTGCCGCGTGTTCTGACATGGCTCGGGCTGGTGGCGACTTTCCTGTATGCGGCGGGCCACATTGTGTGGCCGGCGGTGGGCCAGCAAGCGGGCACGCTGATGGCACTACTGGGACTATTCGCGGTGTTGTGCTGGGGTCGGGAGCTACGCGCGTCGGCGCCGTTGTGGCTGTTGTTGGCGATTATCCTGGTTCAGTTACTGAGCTGGGTGCTGGGATATCTGCATCATCCACAATGGGTGCCGGATAACCCCGAATTGGATCGTATGGCCAAGTGGTTTCTGTTTATCGGCATGGCCTGGTGGCTGGGTGGCAGCTCTCGGCTGACGTTATGGGTCTGGGCGATAGCCGTGCCGGGTTGGCTGCTGGCAGTGTGGCTCGAGGGCCATGGCTGGCAGAGCTGGCAGCGGGGCCTGGCAGGGCAGCGGGTCGATTTCGGGATTCACAATGCCCAGCATGTGGCGATGCTGTTCGGGGCGGCTGCCCTGGGGCTGGCGTCCTTCGCGCCGCGCATGCTGAGGGCGGGGCGCTTGGCCTGGGGGCGGCGTTTGGCCTGGGGAATCATGGCGCTCGTCTGCCTGGCGGGGGTTGTCGTGACTCAGACGCGAGGCGTCTGGCTGGCGTTCAGCGCGGCGGCTCTTGGCATGCTGGGGGGCTGGGCCTGGCGAGCTTGGCAGCTTAGTGGGTCTGCCCAGGGCGCCACACGTCGAGGGGTGGCAGCCGCCATCGGCGCCTTACTGGTTATCGGGGTGTTGGCGGCGGCCTTCCATGACACCGTCGAGCGCAGGGTGATGGCCGAACGGGAGGTGATCGCCAGCGTCATCCAAGGCGACTGGAGCGGAGTGCCCTATTCCAGCGTGGGTATTCGAATTCACTCCTGGCGTGCTGCCACCGAGTGGATCGCTGAGCGCCCCCTCGTCGGCTGGGGCGGGGAAGGGCGCAGTCTGGTGATGGAGCAGACGGAGTGGCTGCCCGACAGCGTTAGTCAGCGCTTCGGCCACCTTCACAATACCGTCCTGGAAGTGCTGGTCGGCTATGGCTTGCTCGGTGCGAGCGTAGTGGCACTGCTGGCCATCTGGGTGGCGCGGGGGACCTGGCTGGCTTGGCGTGGCGGTGCGCTGCCGGGCGATGTAGCGTTGTTTGGTGCTGGCTTCTTTGTGTTTTTCATGATCGCCAATCTGTTCGAGTCCTATCTGGCCTTTTGGTCCGGCGGCTATGTGTTCACCCTGGTCATGGGCGGGCTGGTCACCCATATCTGGCGGTGGCAGCGCGCGACCGGCTCGTCGGTTTTCGGCTGGCGCCGGGAGGGCCGATGAGCTTCCTGGTGGTACCTTCCCTCGGGATGGGCGCAGTGGGCGCCATGATGGCGTCAGACTAGGTTCGGCTCAACTACAACCTGCCGAGGAAACCACATCATGCGTGTGTCAGCGGTTAAAGGGAGCTGGCTGCGGCTAGCGGTCATGCTGGTGTTGCTGGGGAGCCTGTCCGGCTGCGCGATGTTCGCGCCGGCACCGCCGGAACGGCAGTCCAATATCTGCGAGATCTTCCGCGAACAGCCGGACTGGTATGACGCGGCCAAGGCTTCGGAGCAGCGCTGGGGAACGCCCATCTCGACGCAGATGGCCTTTATCGAGCGGGAGTCGTCCTTCCGCAGCCATGTGCGGCCGCCGCGCACCTATCTGCTGGGCTTCATTCCCTGGAAGCGACCGTCTTCGGCCTTTGGCTATGCCCAGGCGCTGGATCCGGTGTGGGACGAGTATCATGACGATGTCGGCGGTATCTTCGCCAGCCGCTCGGACATGGAAGACGCTACTGACTTCATCGGTTGGTATAACGCGCGCACTCAACGCATGACCGGGGTATCGCTGAACAATCCACGGCATCTTTACCTGGCCTACCACCAGGGCCAGGGCGGCTATAACCGCGGCAGTTACCGTGGTAAGCCGGCCGTGCTACGCGCCGCCCGCGAGGTAGCCACCAAGGCCTCGCGCTACCGCTCGCAACTGCCGTCCTGCGAAGCCGAGTTCCAATGCGACGCCTTCTATCAGGTGTGGCCCTTCTGTCGGGGGTGAGGGGGCAGGAAAGAGGCGCGATGCCAATTTGTCAGGCCCTGATGCGTTACCCGTATAACTGTAGGGCCTCGGATGAACGTTGTGGGCACATCGAGTGCTACTGTCGCGAGTTTCGTAACGGCCCCGGCCTCCATGCCCACCATCGACGTGATCCTCGAGCTTTCCCCCGCCGCTTGCGGCGTGGCCTTATCGGGAGGTCATGGCGTCGCCCCAGCTTGCCACGAAGTCGGCCGGGGATAGCGGGCGGCCGAAGTGGAAGCCCTGGGCCTGGTCGCAGCCCAGTCGGGCCAGTTCGCGGGCCTGTTTCGGTGTTTCCACCCCTTCGGCGATGGCCTGCATGCCCAGGCTGCGGGCCATGGCGATGATGGTTTCCACGATGGCGCGCTCGTGGGGGCCGTCGAGCATCTCGCGCACGAAGGAAAGGTCGATCTTGAGGGTGTCGGCATCGAAACGACGTAGGTAGGCCAGCGAGGAATAGCCGGTGCCGAAGTCGTCGATCGAGAGGGTGTAGCCGGCCTTGCGCAGGGTCTGGGTGATGGCGATGGCCTGTTCGGCGTCGCGCATCACGTCGCTTTCCGTCAGTTCCAGGTCGATGGACGAGGTTGGTGTGTGGCGGGTCAGCTCGGCGATGCGCCGGGCCAGGTTCGGGTCGGCGAACTGCTGGGCCGAGACGTTGATCGACAGCCGGCCCGGCAGGGGATGGCCGTTGCATCGCCAGGCGGCCAGTTGGCACGCGGCCTTTTCGAGCACCCATTCGCCCAGCGGACGAATCAGTCCGCGCTCCTCGGCCAGCGGGATGAACTCCCCGGGGCTGACCCAGCCCCAGTCCTCTTCGTACCAGCGGCATAGCGCCTCGGCCCCCACCAGCTTGCCGCTGGCGAGATCGAACTTCGGCTGATAGTAAAGCTCGAGCTTGCCCTCACCGAGAGCTCGGTGGAGTCGTTCGGTCATCCGCTGGCGGCGCTGCAGGGCCAGGGTCATCGAGGGGGCGAAATGGCAGGTGCCGTCGGCCTGGTGCTTGGCGTGGTAGAGGGCGGTGCTGGCGAACTTGAATAGCTCCTCGGACGTGTCGGCATCCTGCGGGTATTGAGCGGTACCGATGCTGATCGAGAGCGTAAAGTGGTGGTGGTCGAGGGTGAGGGGGCGGCCTACGGCTTGGCGCATGCGCTCGAGGCATTGTTCCAGCTCTGGCGCCGAGGCTCGGGGGACCAGCAGGGCGAACTCGTCGCCGGAGAGCCGGGCCAGGCGCTCGTGCGGTGCCAGGGCAGAGTGCAGTCGTCCGCCAAGGATCGCGAGCAGGCGGTCGCCTACCTGATGGCCCAGGGTGTCGTTGATTTCCTTGAACCGACGGATGTCGATCAGCAGCAGTACCAGCGGGTAATGGTTGCGCTCGGCAGCCTGCCGGTGATGGTTCAGGTCTTCCATGAAGTGAATGCGATTAGGGAGGCCGGTGGTGCCATCGGTATAGGCCAGCTGGTGCATGCGTCGGTGGTCGTTGCGACGTTCCAGCTCGGCGGCGGCGCCGGTGGAGAGTATACGCATCACCGAGGTGGCGAAGGCGTCGGCCTCTAGCGGCTGGCGATACAGCACCATGATGAAGCCGATGGGCTCGCCTCGGGTATTGTCCAGCCGACGGCCGATCCAGGCACAGGTATCCGCCGGGAAGCCCGGCAGCCCGGCGGGGCCTTCGTGCTGGATCATGATCTCCTGTTCGTGGAGCAGCGTCGCGCAGGGCGTGCCAGCCAGGGGCAGGCGGCAAGGTGGCAGGCTTTGCTCATCGGAGAGGGCGCTGATCAGGCTGATCATGGTCTCGTCGGGAGGGGACGAGGCAACGGCTCCCGTCGGAGGTAGCGGTTCCAACAGGGCGACGAGACCGGCATCGGCTTCGAGGGTGCGGGTGAGCGTGTCCACTAGATGATGGAAGTAGTCGTCTCCTGTTTGGCTGGTGACGGTGGAGGCGATCTGCGTCACTGCTTCCTGCACACGCTGGGCTTCGTGCTGCTCGGTAATGTCGGTGATGAAGCCTTCCAGGCTGTCGACCTGGCCGTTGGCGTTGAACACCGCCTGGCCCTGTTCCCACATCCAGCGAAGGCCGCCGTTGGCGGTCTGCAGGCGATAGACGATCTTGAACGGCTCTCGCCGGGCGATGGCCTGCTGCACCATATCGTCGGCGTGCTGTCGATCATCAGGGTGTATGAGCTGCGCATAGCTGATGTGCCGGCTCTGGACAAGGTCATCGGGGGAGTAGCCGGTCAGGTCGGTGGCCCCTTGACTGACCAGCAGCATGGTCCAGTCCGTGTCGTTGAGGCAGCGGTAAGCCATGCCTGGCAGATGATTGAGCAGGGTGTTCAGCCGGCGCTCGCTCTCGCGGGCGTGACGCTCGCTTGCCTGCAGGGCGCACTCGGCTTCTCGTCGGCCCAGTTCGGCACCAGCCTGGGTCGCGGCGATGCGCAGCAGCTCGTACTCCTGGTCGCTGGGCGCGATGGGACGGTTGGCGAGGACAGCTAGAAATCCCAGGTGGGCACCGTCTGTCGTGAATAACGGCAGTCCCAGGTAACTCTCGGCCTCAAGCTCCTGCAGCATGCTGTCATGGGGGAAACGGGACTGCACATTGCTGGGGTACAGGCACATTGCGTGGCTGGCCACCGTCTCGCAGGGCGTGCCGGCCAAGGCATACTGTACGTTTGCCAGATGCTGCCCCCAGGACCAGATGGCCAGGGTCTGGGCCTTGCTGTCCTGCACTCGAGCGATCAGGGCATGGTCGACCGTGAGAAGCTGGGCCAGCCGCTCCACCAGTGTGTTGAAAAAGTCAACGGAACCGCTGTGACCAAGCCCTTCGGCGAGTTGCCGGAAGGCCTCCTCGGCAGTGATCCGAGCAGGCATGAGTGCACTCTCCCAGGTCATGGATGTCCGGTGCCGTAGTGTACGGCATCATATCCAGAGGATGCGGGCTCTGGCAGGCATATGGCAAGACCCGGTGGTTCGGGTGCAAGTAAAGCCGTGTAGTGTCCGGGATGATCAAATAGAGAGGGAGCTCCTGCAGCAATTCATCCGGGAGCACGTTCATGGACATCAAGCTGCATAAACAAGCGACCACGACACCGAAGATCCGGGCCGATATTCAAGCAGCGCCCTCCAGCATCACGGACAGTGAGCTTGCCCGCTAGTATGGTGTCGCCACCGCGACCATCCGGCGCTGGGGGTACGTGACAATGTCTACGGCCGGTCGCATACGTGTCACAACCTGCTGGCCACGCTCACGCCCGAGCAGGAAGAAGTGCTGATCGCGGCTCGCGATTTCTTTCGCCTCGGCCTGTATGACCTCCTCGTCGTGGGGCGTGAGTTCCTGAACCCCTGCCTGTCACGCTCCGGGCTGCATCGCATGCTCCAATGGCGCGAGGTGCCAACACTGGCGGAACTGGCTCGGCAGGACGCCGGAGATGACGAGAAGCCACGGCACAAGTCCTTCAAGGACTACGAACCGGGTGATGTGCACATTGGAGTTCCCCCCGATTCAGTGGACGGTACACGGCTTTAGCCTGAGGCTGCCGTATGCTGTCGCTCGAACTGGATAGGACTGGCATAGCCAATCGCCGAGAGGCGGCGGTGTGGGTTGTACCATCCCTCGATGAAGGCGAAAACCGCGTGTTTCGCTTCCGTCGGCGTGGCGAATCGGTTCCTGTCGAGCAACTCGCATTCCAGGGTGGCAAAGAAGCTCTCGGCCATCAAGTTATCGTAGCGGCGGATTCAATTGGTTGTCGCAACATCTCGATATTGGAGGTGTTGCATGGGACGATCACGTGGCTGGGGCGCTGAACAGACGGGGCGGGCACCGATGCGTTCGCCTGGCCGACCGGGCGTCAATCAGCGGGATGCCAAGCGCGCGTTCTGGGAGCGCATTACTGAGGGTCTATCGAGTGAGGATGCAGCCATGGCGTGTGGTGTATCGCAGCCGGTGGGATCACGGTGGTTCCGCGAGGCAGGAGGGATGGCACCGGCCAGCTTGGCGCCGCACTCAGGGCGTTATTTGTCGTTTGCAGAGCGCGAGGAACTGGCGCTGTTGCGGGCCCAGGGTCATGGGGTTCGCGAGATCGCCCGTTGTCTGGGGCGGTCGCCGTCGACAGTCTCGCGCGAGTTGCGCCGTAATGCTGCCACCCGGGGTGGGATGCTGGCGTATCGGGCCACGGTCGCACAGTGGAAAGCGGAGCGGGCCGCCAAACGGCCCAAGGTTGCCAAGCTCGTCAAGAATGATCGGCTTCAGGCGTACGTGCAATCACGCCTCGCCGGCGTGGTGGCCGATGCTGAGGGTAGGCCCATTCCCGGCCCCAACGCCCCCTGGAGGGGACGGCGACATGGTCGCCGAGCCGACCGACGATGGGGAACCAGCTGGAGCCCCGAGCAGATCAGCCGGCGACTGCGGGTCGACTTTCCGGATGATGAGACGATGAGGATCTCTCACGAGGCGGTCTATCAAGCCCTCTACATTCAAGGCAGAGGCGCACTGCGACGCGAGCTGTCCGCGTGCCTGCGAACTGGCCGGGCGTTGCGGGTGCCTCGTGCGAGGAGTCGGCAACGAGGCAAACACTTTATCTCACCCGAGGTCATGATCAGCCAGCGCCCGGCGGAGGTTGCCGACCGTGCCGTCCCCGGCCACTGGGAGGGCGACCTGATCATCGGACTGAACAGCTCGGCGATCGGCACCCTCGTTGAGCGCTCAACCCGGTTCACGTTGCTGCTGCACTTGCCGCCCATGCCTAATCATGGATCTGGTGCCAGAACCAAGAACGGGCCGGCATTGGCAGGTCACGGGGCCGAGGCTGTTCGCGATGCCATTGCCACCAAGATCGCGATGCTGCCCGAACAACTGCGCAGATCGCTGACCTGGGACCAAGGCGCGGAACTGGCTCAACATGCGCAGCTACGGATTGATACTGGCCTGGCGATCTACTTCTGTGACCCCCACAGTCCCTGGCAGCGTGGGACCAACGAGAACACTAATGGTCTGCTGCGCCAATACTTCCCTAAGGGGACCGACATCAGCAGGTATTCCGAGCATGAGCTTGACGCTGTTGCGAATACCCTCAACAGCAGACCCCGAAAAACACTGGACTGGAAAACACCTACTGAAGCTCTCAAAGAACTATTATCCTTGGCATCATAAGCCAGTGTTGCGACGACCCCTTGAACCTAAGCAGTACGTGTCGATCCGCTATACAGAGCGCTTGGAGGAAGCCGGCATCGCCCCGTCTGTCGGGAGTGTCGGCGACTCATATGACAACGCGCTGGCCGAGACGGTGATCGGGTTGTTCAAGACGGAGGTGATCCGCCGAAGTGGGCCATGGCGGCACCTGGAAGCCGTTGAGTTCGCTACCCTGGAGTGGGTCGACTGGTTCAATCATCGGCGGCTCTTGGAGCCGATCGGCAACATGCCACCGGCCGAGCGAGAAGCGCTGTATTATGAGCAACAGGGTCAGGCCAAGAAGGCGGCCTGACTCAAACCAGCGGGTCTCCGAGAAAGCCGGGACGGTTCAACCGGCAGCCTCACCCGTATGTTTGAGTCCGACATGTAACCGGGGAAGGCGATCGCGGGATGCCAAGGGAGTGCGGCCCCGATGCCCCGATGCCCCGATCGCTGGCGGAGCGTCCGTAGTAGTCCGCGGCCGGGAAAGCCGGTCACATGGCGAAGGGGCGCAGCTTGAGTGCTGGTAGAGCCGATTAACTGACCGTAGAGAGGTGAAGACCCAAGCTGGCGACATGGTCGACAGAGGATGGTCAACGCAGGTTCGACCGTCTGCTGCGACTGATGGCTGATCGGACGTGGCTGGCCGAAGCCGCCCGTGTGACGCTGGCATCTTCAGGTGCCTACTCGCCGGGTATCGATGGGATCGGCAAATCGACGCTGGCACCGGTGCTTGATGAGGAGCTGACCCGCCTGCAGGCCGAGTTGCTCTCGGGCGATTACCGGCCTTCGCCCGCCCGACGCGTCACCATCCCCAAAGCCAATGGTGAGCTACGTCCGCTGGGGATTCCCACGCTACGTGATCGGATCGTACAGCGCGCCATGCTGATGGCCATGGAGCCGACTGGGAGAGCGATTTGCACCGCGACTCTTACGGCTTCAGGCCGCAGCGCAGCGTGCATCATGCGATCCGCACCATAAAGCTTCAGCTGCTGGACGGCACCGAGGCCAAGGGGCGCTGGGTCATTGAAGGCGACCTGGCGAGTTACTTCGACATGGTGCATCACCGGTTGCTGATGCGCTGCGTGAAAAAGCGTATCCGGGATCGGCGTTTCCTGATCCTGCTCTGGCGATTGATCAAGGCAGGCCACGTAGATCGGGGACTGTTTCGTGCGTCGAGTGAAGGCGTTCCGCAAGGTGGGGTGATTTCACCGTTACTGTCCAACATCATGCTCCACGAGTTTGATGTGTATCTGGAAGCGAAATACCTGAGCAAGAAGCGCGCAAAGATCGCTGGGCCTGGAACTTCGGCATCCTGCAGGGCCGGCCCATTACGATTCGCGAGAATCGTCAATGGAAACCGGCCGTAGCCTACTGCCGATACGCAGGTGACTTTTTCGTTATCGTCAAAGGAAACAAGCATCATGCCGAAGCGATCCGCACGGAATGCCGGGAGTTCCTGGAGGGCGAACTACAATTGACGCTGAATATGGACAAGACCCATATCACCCACGTCAACGACGGCTTCGTCTTCCTGGGGAACCGCATTATCCGCAAGCGCGGGCCACGAGGCACGATGCTTCCGGTAAGCACCATTCCTCGAGAGAAAGCGCGGGCGTTTGCCCACAAACTCACCGCACAACTCTCCGGCCATGACCACGTGAACAAGATCGATCAGGTCGAAACCATCAATCGGCAACTGGCCGGATGGGCGAACTTCTACCAGTACACGGACTATACCGCCATGGTGTACCGGCATGTAGACCGCGTGGTTTTCTGGAAGCTGGCGCACGGGCTGGCCCGTAAGTACAAGACATCGACCCGATCACTGATGCGGCAATGGATAAGGCGGCCCACGCCTGAGCAGGCCAAAACGTGGTTGCTCTGGGGTCGTAGCGGGAGCGGCAATCTATGCGGCAGCGCGTTGCGGCGGCTGGTGACCAGTCGTAAGCAGCGCTTCCACTGGCGTACGCCAGCAGGGAATCCGCATCTTGCCGAGTATCGAAATCGGTGGGCCACCACGTCCGGTTACCGTGATGTCGCATTGGCGCTTAGCCATGCTTGAGTGGAGAGCCGTATACGCTGAGAGGTGCACGTACGGTTCGGAGAGGAGAAGCAGGGAAATAGTGCGACTACGCCCTGCTTCTTACTCTACTCCCCATGGCACGTGGGTCCATGTACCTGGTGGCTATCCTGGACTGGTACAGCCGCCGTGTGCTGGCTTGGCGAGTATCGAACACTCTGGATGCGGACTTCTGAACCGACGTCCTGGAGGATGCCCTGGCGCAGCGTGAAGTACGAGTGCGTCTACCTGAAAACGTATCGCGCCATGCTAATCTGAGGGACCTTCTCTTTATGAAGCAACTACGGCGGTGAGGGCGACAACGGGGCCATCTTTCATGCCCGGCTTAAGTGGTTATGTGCGGAAGGTATATACGCTAGCGTTAAGTTGGTCTTTATATTCTAAATCGATATAACGTTAGAACCATTTTGGCGTTACTCTAGGGGTATGTTTTCCTATGGAGCCGTCATGAATACCTTTGCTCTCTCCCAGGGTGATACGCACGGGGGGCGACCCGACGTCGCCGGTTTTTTCGATCCTCGCACCTTCAGCATCCAGTACGTCGTCAGCGACCCCGCCACGCGCCGTTGCGCGATCATCGACCCGGTGCTCGATTACGATGAGAAGTCCGGCGCCACGGCGACGTTCCAGGCCGATGAGCTGCTGGCCTACATCGAACGCGAAGGGCTCGAAGTCGAGTGGATTCTGGATACCCATCCGCACGCGGATCACTTTTCCGCCGCGCGCTATCTGCATGACAAGACCGGCGCACCTACCGCCATCGGACAGCCGGTTACCCAGGTTCAGACCTTGTGGAAGGCGATCTACAACTGGCCGGATCTGCAGGACGACGGCAGCCAGTGGGACTACCTGTTCGACGAAGGAGACACCTTCAAGTTGGGCGAGATCGATTGCCGCGTGATGCACTCGCCGGGTCACACGCTGGCCTCGATCACCTACGTGGTGGGCGATGCCGCTTTCGTTCACGACACCCTGTTCCAGCCTGACTTTGGTACTGCTCGCGCCGACTTTCCCGGCGGCAGCGCTCACCAGCTGTGGAATTCGATTCAGGCGATCCTCGCGCTACCCGACGAGACGCGCCTGTTCACCGGTCATGACTATATGCCCGAGGGGCGCGAACCGCAGTGGGAAAGCAGCGTGCGCGAGCAGCGCGAGACCAACAAGCATCGCTTGGGCGACAGTAGCGAGGCCGAGTACGTCGAGCTTCGCAATCGTCGCGACAGCGAATTGCCGATGCCGAAGCTGATCCTGCACGCGCTGCAGGTCAACATCCTCGGCGGCCGTCTCCCCGAACCGGAAAGCAACGGCAAGCGCTATCTGAAATTGCCGCTCGACGCCCTGGAAGGCGCCGCGTGGGAGTGAGAAGGCGTCGTCGCCAGGCCACATCGCGTCGCGCCGAATCTACCAACGGGAGCCAACCATGAACGAATCGACAGCCGTTAATGAAACGCAGACCGAACACGACAAGCGCCATGACGTTGTCATCATCGGCGGTGGAGCGGGAGGCATCGCGGTCGCCGCGAGTCTTCACAAACGCCGTGCTGACCTCGATATCGCCATCGTCGAGCCGGCAAAGGATCATTTCTATCAGCCCGGCTGGACGCTGGTGGGCGGTGGCGTGTTCACTCCGGAGCAGACCCGGCGTTCGATGCAGTCGGTGATGCCGAGCTTCGTGACCTGGCACCAGACCGCCGCAGAGCGGCTGCAACCAGATACACGCCAGGTCGTGCTGGGTAATGGTTCGACGCTCGGCTACCGGGCGCTGGTGGTCGCGCCGGGTCTCGAAATCGACTGGCAGGCGATCGACGGCCTCGAGGAGACGCTGGGCAAGAATGGCGTGACGTCGAACTACCGGTTCGATCTGGCGCCCTACACCTGGTCGCTGGTTCAGGCCATGCAAGGCGGCAAGGCGCTCTTTACCCAACCGCCGATGCCCATCAAGTGCGCCGGTGCGCCACAGAAGGCGATGTACCTTGCCTGTCACGAGTGGGAGAAGCAGGGCGTTCTGAAAAATATGGACGTTCACTTCCATAATGCCGGCGGTGTCATGTTCGGCGTCTCGGACTTCGTGCCGGCGCTGGATCAGTATGTTCAGCGCTACGGCATCCATAAGCAGTTCCAGCAGAACCTCGTCGCCGTGGATGGTCCGGCCCAGAAAGCACGTTTTCGTGTCACGAGCGAGGAGGGTAGCGAAGAGATCGAGACCGAGTTCGACATGCTTCACGTCGTGCCTCCGCAGCGGGCGCCTCGGCTCGTGCGTGATTCGCCCCTGGCCAACGAGGGCGGCTGGCTCGATCTCGACGCCGACACTCTCCAGCACGATCGCTTCAGTGATGTTTTCGGTCTTGGCGACGCTAGTGGCACCGGCAACGCGAAGACGGCTGCCGCCGTGCGCAAGCAGGCGCCGGTGGTGGCGGACAATCTGGTCGCCTCACTCGAGGGCAAGCCAATGCCTTCGGGCTACCTGGGCTATGGGGCCTGTCCGTTGACCGTCGAGCGCGGGCGCGTGGTGCTGGCAGAGTTCGGTTACGGCGGTCAGTTGCAGCCGACATTCCCCTCATGGATCAACCAGGCCACACGGCCAACCAGGCTTGGTTGGAACATCAAGGCACAACAGCTCCCCTTCATTTACTGGAATCTGATGCTCAAGGGACATGAATGGTTGGCCAAGCCACAGGCGCGCACTTGATCGCTGCCGGCGGCATGTTCCTGCGGCTGGGACACGGCTCGAATAGCGAGGCCGGCAGATCATGAATCAGCCGCGTAAAGCCGGCCTGGCACGCTGGCTGCCGGTCTTCGACTGGGGACGGCGCTACAACGCTCAGTGGCTGGGCGAAGATCTGCTGGCGGCCGTGATCGTGGCGCTGATGCTGATCCCGCAGGCGTTGGCCTACGCCATGCTGGCGGGGCTCCCGCCTGTGGTAGGGCTGTACGCGAGCCTCGTGCCGCTGGTCGTCTATACCCTGCTGGGGAGCAGCGCGACGCTCTCCGTCGGTCCGATGGCGGTGGTATCGCTGATGACGGCATCGGCGCTGTCGCAGGTAGCCGAATCGGGGTCGCAGGACTATATCGTCGCGGCCCTGGTACTGGCGCTGCTTTCCGGCGCCATTCTACTGATCATGGGACTCTGCCGGCTGGGCTTTCTGGTCAACTTCCTGAGTCACCCGGTGATGACCGGCTTCGTCAGCGCCTCGGGTGTGCTGATCGCGGCGAGTCAGTTTAAACAGCTGCTCGGTATCGATCTCTCAGGCTCGACGCTACCGGCGCTGTTGTCCCAGCTACCTACGGCACTGGGTGGCGTCAGCCTGCCGACCGTGAGCATCGGGTTGGGGTCGCTCCTGCTGCTGTGGCTGGTACGGCGGTGGGGTAAGCCCGCCCTGGAGCGTTGCCATGTACCGCCCCGCGTGGCGGGCGTACTGGTCAAGCTGGCGCCCATCGTTACCATCTTACTGGCGGCGTTGGTGGCCAGTGCGGCGGGGTGGCTCGGCCGCGACGTTGCCGTTATCGGCGCGATTCCCGCCGGGCTTCCGCCGCTGACCTTGCCCGACTGGGAGCCGGGGCTGTGGCGTTCGCTGATCGGTTCGGCGGTGCTGATCAGCATTGTTGGCTACGTGGAGTCGGTCTCGGTGGCGCAGGCGCTGGCGGTGCGCCGCGGCGAACGCGTCGACCCGGATCAGGAGTTGATCGGGCTGGGCGGGGCCAATCTGGCAGCCTCGTTCACCGGCGGTATGCCGATCACCGGCGGTTTTTCCCGCTCCGTGGTCAATTTCGATGCCGGCGCTCGCACCCCGGCCTCCAGTGCGTTCACCGCGGTGGGTATCGCGCTGGCCATGCTATTTCTGTCGCACTGGTTGCGAGAATTGCCAATGGCGACGCTGGCGGCGACCATCGTCATCGCCAGCCTTTCACTGATCGATCTGGCAGCGTTCAGGCGCGTCTGGCGCTATGCTCGCGGTGAGGGCATCGCGATGTCGGCGACGGCGCTGGCAACGCTGATACTGGGCGTGGACGTGGGCATTCTGGTCGGTGTCGCCATGTCGCTGGCGCTGCACCTGTATGGCACCAGTCGGCCGCATAGCGCGGAAGTCGGGCGCATTCCCGGCACCGAGCATTTTCGCAACGTCCGCCGCCATGCCGTGGAAACCGACGCCAGGGTCACCATTCTGCGCGTCGACGAGAGCCTCTATTTTGCCAACGTTCGCCACCTGGAAGACCTGGTCACGGTGGTGGTCAATCGCGACCCGCCGCCACGGGACCTGGTGCTGGCTTGCCAGGCGATCAATGTCATCGACGCGACGGCGCTAGAGAGTCTCGAGGCGCTCAACCGGCGCCTTCAGGACCGGCAGATCGGGCTGCATCTGGCCGAAGTAAAGGGGCCGGTGATGGATCGATTGAGTCGTACCGAGCTGCTCGACACGCTCAATGGCCGGGTTTTTCTGAGCACCTTCGATGCCTGGAGCGAGCTGCATGGCCGCGATGCGGCGCCGTTGAGTCATCCGTGTATCGAGTCGCCGGCGTCCGGGCATTCGGTGATTGCCGATTGATGACAATGGTGATGAAGATACTGGCAAGAGGAACGAGATGGAAACGATGAGTGCGTTGCAGGGGCTGCTGGGCGGGGTTCTGATCGGGCTTTCCGCCACCCTGCTCATGGGGCTGCTGGGCCGGATCGCCGGCATCAGCGGAATTCTCTCCGGGCTGATTTTCGAACGCGGCGGTGATAGGCCCTGGCGCTTTGCGTTTCTGCTGGGCATTGTCTCGGGGCCGGGATTGTTGATCCTGGTCGGCCTGGATTGGGGCAATGTGGCAGGCGGCAGCGGGATGGTGGTCGGTGTCCCGGCAAGTGGGCTGACCACGATGTTGGTGGCCGGCTTGCTAGTCGGGTTGGGCACCGGTATGGGTAGCGGCTGCACCAGCGGACACGGGGTCTGCGGGTTGGCGCGCCTCTCGTTCCGCTCGATGGCCGCGACGCTCGTCTTTGTGCTGGTCGCCATGCTGACAGTGTTCGTTTGGCATCACTGGCTGGGAAGCACGGCATGAAGGCATTGGCAGGCTATTTGGCAGGTTTACTGTTCGGGCTCGGCCTGGCGGTCAGCGGCATGACCGATCCGGCGCGGGTCATCGGCTTTCTCGATGTTGCAGGCGCCTGGGATTCAACCCTGATTTTTGTGCTGGGCGGTGCCGTCGTTACCACGTTCATCGGTTACCGGCTCGTCTGGCGACGCCAGATGCCGCTATTCGAATCCCAGTTTCAACTACCCACACGCCGTGACCTCGACGCCCGACTGATGGGCGGCGCCGCACTTTTCGGCATCGGTTGGGGGCTTTCCGGCTATTGTCCGGGGCCGGCGATCGCTTCGCTACCGGGGCTGAGCTGGCCGCTGGCAGCATTTCTTGTGGCGCTGGTACTGGGTTGGTGGTTGGCGCGTCGGCTCTCTCCGGCTCATTAGTCAGTGAGTTCATCCTGACATCATCACCGTTCGCCAAACTGCGGGGGGAATGGGTGAGGTAAAATGGGAGAGACATGCGCGTACTACTCGTCGAGGACGATGAGTCGGTGGCGGCAGGCATCGAAGCGGGCCTGGCGCTGAGCGACTTTGTCGTCGATATCGTGACCTCGCTGGACGGTGCACGTGGGGCGCTAGCCGTGATCGACTACGATGCTGTGGTGCTCGACCGCCGTCTGCCCGATGGCGATGGTCTGACGCTGCTGCAGCAGTGGCGGCGCGCGGGCGTTGCCATGCCGGTGTTGATACTGACGGCGCGAGATGCCGTGGCTAGTCGTGTCGAAGGGCTGCAGGGCGGCGCCGACGATTACCTGGTCAAACCCTTCGACCTGGATGAGTTGACGGCGAGGCTTCAGGCGCTACTGCGCCGTGCGGTGGGGCAGGCGGATGCCTCGCTGCGTCACGGGGCGCTGACGCTGGATCCGGCCGCGCGAAGCGTCACCTTGAACGGGCAGCCGGTGACGTTGGTACGACGCGAGCTGATGTTGCTGGAGGCGCTGATGCGGGCTCGTGGGCGTATCCTCAGCGCAGACCAACTGAAGGATAGCCTTTATGGTATCGATGATGAAGTCGAGAGCAATGCCCTCAACGTGCATATTTATCAGCTTCGCCGCAAGCTGGGACGCGAGATGATCGAGACGGTTCGCGGTGTAGGGTATCGCCTCGCTACCCCTTCTGGAAATGGTACGTCATGAGCCTGCGGCTGCGCCTGGTGGCTACGCTCGGCATCACCCTGGCATTACTGTGGGGAGGCACGGCGGCCTGGTCGATGCGCGATCTGTCGACGCAGCTCGAACATTCTCTGGATCAGCGTCTGGCACAATCGGCGCGCATGGTGGCGGGGCTGATGGATCGTGTGCCGGCGGAGCTGTGGCGTCGTAAGGCGGGCAATATGTCGACCATTCCGGCGCTTGAGGGTGTGGCCTGCCGGGTGTCGTCGCTGCGCGGACAGGTGGTCGCCGGTACGCACCCCGAGATGAACGACGTGCTGAAGAGCGACCGCGAGGGCTATCGTTATCGTGAGCACAAGGGACAGCGTTGGCGCGTCTACACATTGGTGGATGACGACAAGCGTATCACCGTGGCGGATCGGCTGCGGGAACGCACGGCGCTTCTGGAGCAGGTCCGCCGTGCCGCCTTTTATCCCTTCCTGCTGGCTTCGGTCGGCAGTCTCGTCGCGCTGTGGTGGGGCGTGGCGCGGGGGCTCTCGCCACTGGCGCGCTTGCAGAGACGACTGGTATCGCGTGCCGACGGCGACCTCTCGGCATTGCCCATGCGTGGTTTGCCTGCTGAAATCCGGCCGTTGATCGATGGTTTCAATACGCTGTTGCTGCGCACGCGGCGCGTGCTCGACATGGAGCAACGCTTCACCGACGATGCTGCTCATGAGCTGCGCACGCCATTGACGGCCATCCGCACCCATCTACAGGTCTCGCAACGGGTCGAAGGGGAGCAGCGTCGCTATGCGCTGCAACAGGCGGAAGCCGGTGTGGCTCGCCTGTCGAAGACCCTTGATCAGCTGTTGCTGCTGGCGCGCATGGAAAGTGAGGCGGCACTGCAGGATGACCCCCAGCAGGCGGATTTCCACGCAGCACTGGACATGGCCATGGCGGAGACCGGCTGTCGAGATTATTGCCGTATCGATGTGGATGCCAACTTACGGCATGTCGCCATCTCGGATTCGATGCTAACGACCGTACTACGTAACCTGCTCGAGAACGCACGACATCATGGTGAACCCGAGGCGTCGATCGATATTCATGCCTGGGCCAGCAGCAACGGAGTCGTGATCGAATTGGCCAACCGTGGCGAGACGATTCCGCCGGAGCGGCTGGCCAGACTGACAGAACGCTTTCAGCGTGGCCACCACCCGCGTGGCAGTGGCTTGGGTCTCTCGATCGTCGACGCCATCACCCATCGCGCAGGCGGCAGCCTGGCGCTGGAATCGGGTGCTGGCGTCGGCCTGCGTGTGCGCCTGCGCTTGCCCCTGGCGTGATATTACCCCGGCATGCGGCCAGTGCTCAGGGCGCCTCGCCGCCCATGATCTCACGTAGCTTCTCGGGCGACGGCGCACCCATCACGCGATGCACTTCCTCGTCGTCGCGATAGAAGGTGACGGGTGTGGCGTGAAGCTGATTGTTAGCCATGAGTTGAGTGTTCTCGCTGACGTGGCGCTCACTCTCATCGCTGCCCTTGATGTCCGGCATGGTGTCGGTGCGGTAATGCTCGGCGATGGCTTCACTGGGGTTATCGGCGCTGAGCAGGGCGGCGGCCTTGGGTCCACTACTGGGCTTGAGGACACCGACCATCAGGTGTCGAATCTGCACCTGGCCGCTCTCGACCCAGGGTTGGGCATCTTCCCAGAACTTACGGCAATACGGGCAGTTGGGGTCACTGAAGGTATACACCACCCGTTCGGCGTCTGCAGAGCCATCTCTGACCCAATGCTGGTCGGCCATCTTGTCCCAGAGCTTGGCGTTCTTGGGACCATTGACCAGCTTCTGCAGTGTGTCCGCCGCGACATTGTTGCCCTGAGCATTGATTAGGGTGCCCACTACGGCATGCTGGCCGTCCTGGGTCAGGTACGCCGCCACGGTCTGGCCTCTGGCACTGGCGGCGTAGCCTGTCAGGCCGCTCGGAGCGTCGAACTGACCATGGAAGGTTAAACCTTGCTGCTTCAATGCTTGCAACGGTTTGGGAAGCTCATCGGCACTGGCGGGCAGGCTCGCCGCCAGGGCGATACCAGCGCCCATGGCGAGTGTCAGTGGCAGAGAGGCTTTGCGAGCGTTGTGGGTGGTCGGCATGTTGGTGGTCTCCATCATGGGAAGAAGCATCAGGGGTCGATCTGTTCGAGACTACGGTCGAGCGTGGCACGTGAAAGCTCGCCGAAATGGGTGTCGATGAGGGTGCCGTTGGCATCGAAATAGAGCGTGGTTGGCATGGCCATGGCACCCACTTCCTGGCCGAAGGCCATGTTCGGATCGCGGTAGACGTGATCCAGTGCCAGGGACTCCTGTTCGAGAAAGTGCTTGAGTGTGGCGGTATTCTCGCCCTGGTTGACGAATACGAAGGTCACGTCATCGCGCTCCTGCTGGGCTTGCTCCAGCATCGGCATCTCGCGACGACAGGGTGGGCACCAACTGGCCCACAGATTGACCACCATGGGCTGTTGGTCGGCTTGGTCCCGAATGGTCGACAAGGGCAGTGTCTCGCCGCTGCTGGCGGTCAGTGGCGTCGTCGGCAGGCTGGTCTGCTGCGTGTGCATGACGGTCAGCGCCCCTGCCGTCAACGACCAGGCCATCGCGCCAGATACCACTGCACCGGCGAGCGCCTTGCGCTCTGCGGGGAAGCGCCACAACCGCCAGGCGAGATAGGGCGCGGCCGCAGCCAGTCCCGCCAGCGGTTCAAACCCTCTGTCGCGAATATCCAGCCATGACCAGACGGAGTCGTAGCTCTCCCAGTAGAGCGCGATGAACACGACGCGCGCTCCCACCAGGCCGATCAACAGCGCATTGAACAGGCTGTCGCCCACACGGACCTGGCGGCGTCGGCCCAACCAGGCACCGACGGTCAGTGCCACAATCAGCACGACGATCAGCAACAGCTGGCCCAGGCTCATGCCGAGCGGACCGATGGCGATACTTTGCTCCAGCGGGCTCATGAGCTGTCTCCTGTGGTGGTGCTGGCTGGCTGTCTGGCCTGATCAAAGCGCTCCAGGAACGACTCGGCATCCAGTTCTCCAATGATACGGGCGCTGCGTTGCTCCTGGCCGTCAGGGCCGAACCACATCAATGTCGGCGGACCGACGACGCTGAAGTGCTGCATGATTGCCTTATCCATCGTGTCATACTCGGTGACGTCGATACTCAGGCGCTGCACACCCTGCATTGGGGTCTTGACGCTCGGGTCGGTGTAGACCTCCTGCTCGATCACCTCGCAGGAAATGCACCACTCGGCGGTGAATTCGACGAGGGTCATCTGGTCACGACTCGCCGCTTTCGCGATACGGTTGTTGAGGGCTTTCAGGTCTTCGACCTCATCGAACGTGAGTGGTTGGTTATCCGTCGAGACCGATTCGTTTGCCTTCGAAGCGTCGTCAGTCGGCGCGTAGACTGCCAGCGGGCGCCATGGGTCATGACCGCCACCGGCAGCACCGGTCAGCACCAAGGCGCTCCACAGGCCGACAACGACTGCCATGGCGGTTGCGACCTGAGACATCACTCCCGAGGCGTTGTCACCACGGGCCAGGGCGCGCAGCGAAACGGCAAAGCCCAAGCCGAGAGCGCCCCACAACCCGAGCACAATGGCGTCCGGTATTACGCGGGCGACGAACCAGATCGCCATGCCCAGCAGGATAAACCCGAACAACGCGCGGACACGCACCATCCAGATGCCCGGGCTGGGCAGCAGACGGCTACCGACCGTACCGATCAGTACCAACGGAGCCCCCATGCCCAGGCCAAGCGCCAACAGTGCGGCTCCGCCCAGCCAGGGGGTGCCGCTCTCGGCGATGAATAGCAGGGCGCCTGCCAGTGGTGCTGTCATGCAAGGGCCGACGAGCAACGCCGACAGCATGCCCATGACGGCTACTCCTTTGAGGCGCCCGCCACGCTGCCGAGACATGCCGGCATCCAGGCGATGGCGCAGGGCGCGAGGCAGTTCGAGCTCGAAGGTGCCGAACATGGCCAGTGCCAGCACCACGAACACGGCGGAGAAGATGCCAATGAACCAGACATTCTGGAACAGCATCTGTAGATTGGCGCCGGCCATGGCAGCGGCGACCCCAAGCACGGCATAAGTAGCAGCCATGGGCAGCACAAAGGAGAGCGATAGAATGAAGCCTGCTAGCCGCTGGTTCTCTCCGCTGCGACGCTGCCCCACGATCAGGCTCGACAGGATCGGGATCATTGGCAACACGCAGGGCGTGAAGGTCAACAGCAGTCCCAGGCCGAAAAACACCAACAGGGTCCATCCCCAGTTGCCATTGGCCAGTTGGGTCGCCAGTTGCTGATCATCTGCCTGGGATGCACCGGGATCGGCTGAAGAGCTTAGTGTCTCGTTCGATGAAGCACTGGCGCCAAGGTCATTCGGAGTGCCTTTGCTTCCTGAGGCATCAGTCTTCGAGATGTCGGTCGTCGAAGCATTCACTGTCGAGGCGTCAGTGGCTGAAGCACCCTCGGAGAGTGGCAGGTCGAAGGTACGCTGCTGGGGCGGGTAGCAGAGGCCGGCATCGGCGCATCCCTGCCAGTGCAGGGTGATCGTGTCGGCATCACCGGGTTGCGTGGTCATGCGCAACCCATGGCGGTAGACCTCGGAGCGGCCGAAGTACTCGTCCTCGATGGCCTCGCCATTGGGAAGGTCTAGCGGTAGCTCGCCCTCTGGCGTTGCGGCAGAAAAGCGATGGCGGTAGAGATAGTAGCCGGCTTCAATGTCCCAGTCGGCTGTCAGGGAATCACCACTCTGCGAGAGCTTCAGTGTAAAAGCCTGATCTGGAGGCAGGATATCCTGTTGCTGCGCCTGGGCAGAGGCGGTCAGTCCGCACAACACCAGCATGAGTGCGGCGTGTGCCATCCCAGAGCGCAAAAATTCAAGCAATGGTCTCATCATCGAGCGTACTGCCAGCATTCCAAGTGAATGGCACAAGGCTGAACCATCGAGATGAGCTGAACATGAAATGGGTGTCGCCTATCGAGGGCAGCACTCCGAGCTCAACAGTAAGCTATTCCGTTGTGTAAATGAGCATTTTGAATCGATTTGAACGCCGGATGGGGGAGCGCAGCGAGTTTTCAAACAAAGTGCAGACCATGAGCTTCATTGTTACCGACCACCAGGGGTGACGTCTGCTCGGTGCCCCATATCTGCGCCCACCGTCTCCGGCTGACAAGTGAGCGCAGGCGACAATACCGGCAACGATCGTAGTGTTCGGCCTCCAGGCATCATCCGCGAGAGGAAGCAGCCGTAGGCGATGTCGTCGCCGCGGACTGGCGTTTCCAGTAACCGGCCAACAGGGAGCCAGACACGTTGTGCCACACCGAGAACAGTGCCCCGGGTAATGCCGCGCCAGCGCTGAAGAACTGGTTGGCCAGGGTGACCGCCAGCCCGGAGTTCTGCAGGCCGACCTCGAAGGCGATGGTGCGTGATGTAGGCGTATCGAAGCGCAGTGCACGTGCGATGCCATATCCCGCCGCGAGACCGATGGCATTATGCGCAATGACCGCCAGCGCGACGATCGGCCCCAGCGTACTCAGTCGCCCGGCATTGAGTGCGACCACGATGGCGATGATCAGGACAATGGCGGCCATGGCCAAGGTCGCCAGAGCCGGTTCCACACGCTGGATATGCGAGCCCAGCAGGTGATGGATCACCACACCCAGCACGATGGGGGCGACCACCAGTTGCGCGATGCTCATCAGCATGCCCAGCACCGGGACATCGATGCTCTGACCCAGCAGCAACAACGTGATCAACGGCGTGGCGATGACCGAGATCAGGGTGGATACCATGGTCATCGACACCGACAGTGCCACATGGCCTCCGGCCAGCCAGGTCATCACGTTGGAGGACGTGCCGCCTGCCGTGGCGCCCACCAGCACCATGCCAATGGTCAGTTCGGTGGAAAGTCCCAGGAGTTTTGAAACCAGCAGCGCCGCCAGCGGCATCACCAGAAACTGCAGGACAACGCCCACGGCGATGGGCTTGGGCGACTTCACCACCCGCACGAAGTCGTCCTTGGTGAGCGTCAGTCCCATGGCGAACATGATGATCACCAGCAGTGTCTTGATATAGCCGGCCAGTCCGGTGAAAAATTCAGGTACAAGGGCCGCGATGACCGCCAGCAGGATGGCCCAGACGGGAAACAGGCGGTTGATGCGTTCGAAGATTGACATGGGGGGTCCAGGCGTTAGCAGGTGTGATTGTGAGCAGGCATATGATGCCGCAATGACCCGATGCTCGAAAGTCGACCTTCTGCGCATCACAACGTGCTGCCGAGGTCATGGCATCGCCTTCACTCGATATTCTCGATATGTGTAGGGTCCTGGGTGATCTAGATGTGTAACCCCACCAGTTTGTTCACGAGTAGACCCAACCGGCTAACCGGAGGGCGATAATCCAGGCTGGCATGCGTTCGTAGCAGCCTGATGCGGGGGGGGGGTAGGATTGAGCGCTCCTGCCTCTTGGGTTGGCGGTGCGCGTCAGGCGTCGGGCCCGGCGAGGTGCGTCTGATCGCGGCCGGCGTGCTTGGCGGCGTAGAGCGCGGTATCCACGCGCCGAAAAAGCTCGCCGAAGGCCTCACCTGGTCGCTGCTCACCTAGGCCGGCGCTGACGGTCACGGCGATGGTCTGGCCGTCGGTCACTGGCACGCGTCCCTTCCCGATATTGGCGCGAACGCGCTCGACCACTTTCTGGGCTTGCTTCGCCTGAGCCCACGGCATCACGATCACGAATTCCTCGCCGCCGACGCGGGCAACCAGATCGCCGTCACGCAGGTACTGCGCCAGGCGCTCGCTCAACCAGACCAGTATGCGGTCGCCGATGTCGTGGCCAAAAGTGTCGTTGATGGCCTTGAAGTGGTCGATATCCAGCACCGCCAGCGAGAAGAGTGGTGCGCCGCCCTCCCTCGCTCGCATCAGTCGCTCGATGTACTGCTCAAGGCCGGCACGGTTGGGCAGGCCGGTCAGATGGTCTGTGATCACCAGGTCGGCCATGCGGTCACGCTCGTCGCGCATGCGTTCGATCTCGATCTCGTGGACGATGACCCGCCCCCACTATCAAGCTAGTTGGAGCCTCAGCGGCTGTTAGACTCTGAACGATGTGGGGCGTGACGAGGTTCCGATGAAGTACTCCGACGAGCGCCGGGAAGCCATCCTCAAGAAGCTGCTCCCGCCGCATAACCGCACGGTGGCGGAGGTGGCCCAGGAAGAAGGTATCTCCGCGGCGACACTGTATACTTGGCGCAAGAAGGCTCGGCAAGCAGGCCGCCTTCTGCCGGACCAGAGTGATGACCCTGAGGGCTGGAGCTCGCAGGACAAGTTCCACGCTGTACTGGAAACGGCGGCCCTCAGTGAAGCCGAGCGTGCCGAGTACTGCCGACAGCGCGGCCTCTATCCTGAGCAGATTCAGCGCTGGCGGGCGAGCTGCGAAGGCGCCAACGACCGGAGTGATGTCGCCTCCAAGCAGCAGAATGAAGCCCGCAAGGCGGACCGCCAGGAGAACAAGGATCTCAAGCGTGAGCTGCGCCGCAAGGAGGCCGCTCTCGCGGAAACCGCAGCCCTCTTGGCGCTGCGAAAAAAGGCCCGAGCGATCTGGGGGGACGAGGACGAATGATCAGCACTTCAGATCGCCAGGACGCTGTACAGCTGATCGATGAGGCGCGTGCCGAGGGAGCCCGCCTGCAAACCGCATGCGCAGAGCTCGGCATCGGTACCAACACCTACCGCCGTTGGGGTCGGGGCGCTCAAGATCGCCGGCCTCAGGCCGTGCGGCCTGTCCCGCGCCATGCCCTGTCACCTGAAGAGCGTCAGCAGGTGCTGGAGATTTGCCATCGTCCCGAGTTTGCCAGCCTGCCGCCCGGGCAGATCGTGCCTCGGCTGCTGGACGAGGAAGGGCTCTACGTGGCGTCAGAGTCCAGCTACTACCGCATCCTCCGGGAGCGCGGCGAGCAGCACCAGCGTGGCCGCGCTCGTACCCCACGCCCCAAAGGGGATCCTCAGCGACACCGCGTGACACGTCCCAATGCCTGTTGGAGTTGGGACGTGACGTACTTACCGACCCGGGTGCGTGGGCAGTTCTACTACCTCTACATGATCGTCGACATCTACAGCCGCAAGATCGTCGATGCCGAGGTCTTCGACCAGGAGTCCATGACCAACAGCAGCGAGGTCATCCAGCGCGCCGTTTTGCGCGAAGGCTGCATCAACAAACCGTTGGTGTTGCATGCTGATAATGGCTCTGCCATGAAAGGGTCGACGCTTCAGGCGACACTGCAGCGACTGAACATCACCCCGTCGTACAGCCGCCCCCGAGTCTCCAATGACAACGCCTTCTCGGAGTCGCTGTTCAGGACCTGCAAGTACCGGCCCGACTACCCGGCGGACGGCTACGAGAGCCTGTCAGCGGCGCAGCAGTGGGTGACCGGCTTCTTGCACTGGTACAACCACGAGCACCGCCACAGCGCCATCCGCTTCGTCACCCCGGTGGAGCGGCATGCCGGCCAGGATGACGAGGTTCTGGCAAGGCGGGATGCCATCTATGCCGAGGCGAAACGGCAACACCCGGGGCGGTGGAGCGGCGCTACCCGCAACTGGACGCCACGTCGGACGGCCTGGCTGAATCCCGATCAGGAAGACCCGATCTTCATGCAGGATCAGCGGTTAGAAGCCGCGTGATCACGTGTTCCAACAATCTTGACAGGCATCGATCCCGGATCAAGGAAAACGCATGAAAAACCGCTCTACGACGGGCTTCGTAGCGTTTTACCAGTAGGAGGTAATGTAGTCATTAACGGCATTTGCTCATGGATGACCCGATGCTGGCACCGTCGCTTATGCACCATGTATCGATCGTTCCCGACTTTCGCCAGGCTTGGAAAGTGCAGCATCAGCTATGGGGTATCCTGTTTCTGACCGTCTGTGTCGTTATCTGTGGTGCCGAGGGGTAGGGCAAAATCGAAAATTTTGGTCACGCCAAGCTCGATTTTCTCCGCGAGTATGGCGTTTTTGAGGTCGGCGTGCCGTTGGCCAGGGTGATGGCGCTGGTCAATGCGGAGCAGCTCCAAAGCGCCTTTGCCGAGTGGATGAAGTCCTGCCATGACTTAACTGATGGGGCGGTTGTGGCCATCGATGGTAAGACGCTCCGCGGCTCGTACTGCCGCGGCAAGGGCAAAGGGGCGATACCCCCCTCTGTCAGCCTAGTTGTCCAGCTGGCGATTTTGCCTGAATCCACATCAGAGTGGGCGGCATAGGATTGTTCATGCCACGTTATTCCGAGGAACGTAAGGCCGCGGTGCTAAAGAAGCTACTACCGCCTGACAATCGCAGTGTGGCGTCGGTGGCCGCCGAGGAAGGCATATCGGACGCGACCCTGTATGGTTGGCTGAAAACATGCCGTCGACAAGGAGTGCCTGTGCCAGGGAACCGTAAGACCGGAGATGATTGGTCAGCTGACGCCAAACTGGCTGTGGTAATTGAAACGGCTTCTCTATCAGAGACCGAGCTTGGCACGTATTGCCGGAAAAAGGCATATACCCTGAACAGGTTCAACGCTGGAAGGAAGCCTGCCTCCAGGGTGCCGGCATGCAGGAAAGCCAAGATAAAGCCGCTCAAAAGCAGCAGCGCGATGACCGCCGTACGATCAAAAAGCTGAAGGCCGACGTCCGTCGCAAGGATCGAGTTCTGGCAGAAACGACCTCGTTGCTGGTGCTGTCAAAAAAGCTCGAAGCCTTGTACGGCGAAGCCCCGGACAACGAGGAAGACTGACGTCGTTGCGCGAACGTACAAGGCTGTTGAGACACTTTGATGAGGCGGTGGCTGATGGCGTGGTGCTGGGGCAGGTCAAGACGGCGGAGAAGTCCAACGAGATAACGGCTATTCCTGAGCTACTCAAGCTGCTGAATCTGAAAGGTTGTCTGGTAACAACCGATGCCATGAGCTGCCAGAAGAAGACCGCCACGCAGGTCCTGCAGAAGGACGCCGATTACCTACTCTCGATGAAGGAAAATCAACCAGCCTTAGCAGATGCCTTTGAGGCGGCGTTCCCCATCGCCAAGGTGGGCGGTCTCAATGACCAAGTGCAACACGTAACCCATCAGGTACCGTGTTGCCATGAACTACTGCTATCGCCACCTTACTGCTGAAGACCGAGCTGCCATCATGATGATGCG
>NZ_JARANX010000140.1:0-1343 GCF_029889785.1 Chromohalobacter sp. 48-RD10
TTATGCAGTTTGATATCCATCTCGCTGCTCCTGGATGAATTGAGCAATGAGGTCACGCGCTGCCAACAGAGGGTAGCTCCTATGGCCTAATCTATCATCCGGCCTCTTACAAGTATCACGCGAAACAAAATGACCGCATCGGAAGAAAGCGCTTGGCTGAATTTATATACCAAATACCTCGACAGTTTCCAGCCTGATCTGGTTTTCTATTATGGAGGCCAAGTACTCGACTTACTAATCCCCTATGAAGCCAAGCTCCGAGGCATTCCATCGGCAGCCTATGTCGTCAATGAAAACTATAATGGTATTTCATGGTGCCGTGACAACGACCTCATTATCACGGACACATATGCGACTTCTGAATATTACAAAAAACAACACGGTTTCTCTCCCGCGCCGGTAGGGAAATTCATTCCCAGAGAATCCGTGGTGCCTGAATCCCATCAGCGGAAAAACCTTTTATTCATCAACCCATCAAGAAGTAAAGGCGCAGGTATCGTTGTTCAACTGGCTTGGCTACTGGAACAAAGTCGGCCGGACATTCAGTTTGAAATCGTAGAATCGCGCGGCGATTGGACTAAATTGGTCCAAGAAGTAACCCAAGAACTGGGGCACCCACGAGATTCCCTTTCAAACGTGACGGTGACACCTAACACCGATGATATGCGCCCCATATACGAAAGGGCTCGCATATTATTGGCCCCCAGCCTTTGGTGGGAAAGCGGGGCACGGGTACTAGCAGAAGCCATGTTGAACGGTATTCCCGCTATCGTAACTAACCATGGCGGCAGCCCCGAAATGATTCAGGATGGAGGCATCATTGTTGACCTACCGCCCGAATGCTTTAAAAAACCGTATGATCATGTGCCTTCTCATGATGAACTAGAGCCTATCACCAGCAGCATCATTACACTGTTTGATAATAAAGAATATTACAATGACTTAGCCAGCAAGGCGAAAAGTGTTGGCGAACGCCTTCACGACATGGACGTCAGTGTCAGTCGGCTTGCCAGCACCTTCGAGTCACTTCTTGCAAAGCGGTCCGGTGATAAAGATTTTTCCGAGCTAATGAAGCGGCAACATAAGCATGGGTTAAAGATAAACAGCAAGCCCAAGAAGCCTTTTTCTCCAGGCAATTTACATCAAACATCTTTCGAAATTGATAAAACCTCTTCAAGCCAAGAAGTTTCAGAAAATGCTCTTCTGCATCATGAACCGAAGAGCGACAAGACCGTTGGGAAAGAGGACAGCACTTCCAAACTTGGACAAGAAGTAGGCAAGGCAAAGAGCGCGGAGAGCTTTGATTGGCAGTTTAAAGGTAAGGTGGTAGTACTCGATAACCG
>NZ_JARANX010000141.1:0-1336 GCF_029889785.1 Chromohalobacter sp. 48-RD10
AGCGGCCAAGGCGGCGGGCCATGAGGTACGCGTACCGTTCTTGAAAGGTCGCGGTGATGCTCTCGATGAAATGACCGATGCCGACTCCTTTGAGCCGCTGGAGCCGTTGGCTGATGGCTTTCGTAATTGGCAGAAGAAAGATTACGTGGTCAAGCCGGAAGAAATGCTGCTCGACCGTGCCCAATTGATGGGGCTGACCGGGCCGGAAATGACCGTGCTACTCGGCGGTATGCGAGTACTGGGCACCAACCATGACGGTACCCAGCACGGTGTCTTCACCGACCGTGAAGGCCAGTTGACCAATGATTTTTTCGTCAACCTGACCGACATGGGCAATGCCTGGAAGCCAGCGGGTAACGGCCTTTACACGATCCGCGACCGGCAAACGGACACGGTCAAGTGGACCGCGTCACGCGTGGATCTGGTCTTTGGTTCCAACTCGCTGCTGCGTTCTTACGCGGAGGTCTATGCTCAGGACGATAATGACGAGAAGTTTGTCAAAGACTTCGTCGCAGCCTGGACGAAAGTAATGAACGCCGACCGCTTCGACGTCGCGTAACACCTCCTTCCTATATCGTGCATTGCACACCGGCAACGTGACACGGCCCTTCAAGATGTAGTGCGCCGTGTCGCGATACCCTAAGCCCTCCGCTTGATGCACTCGCCCCGATTCCTGCCTTCTTGGTTTGTGCCTTTCTGCATGCCTGTGCTCAGCGGCTAGCGGCATGCCAACGTCGATCTCGTGACTGCAACATGTCTCATCGGTGCGCTGGAACTGGCTCTACCGTGATCTGGGCGGGCTGGCTAAGGTCTCGCAACGCTAGCTAGCCCATGCCCGTACTCAGGAGCCGCCGTGATCCCGACACTGCCCACGCTTGCTGCTGCGATGAGCCTAGCGCTATTGGCGGGCATGGTGCGTGGTTATTGCGGCTTTGGCTTCGCCATGCTGATGGCGCTGGGGCTGATGCTGCTCATGCCACCGATTCAGGCCGTGCCGTTGGCGCTGCTGCTGGATCTCGTCACCAGCCTGGGGTTATGGCGCCCGGCCCTGCGGCATGCCGACTGGCCATGCCTGCGCTATCTGCTGCTGGGTATGGCGACGACGACACTGATCGGTGTTTGGCTCCTGGCCAGCGTGCCGGCTGCACCGATGCGCATCGTCGTTGCGCTACTGGCGATGGGTGGCGCCGTTGCCTTGCTGTGCCAGCGCGATGCCGCTTCGGCGGCGCCCAAGACGCATCACTGTGGCGTGACGCTTGGCGCAGGCGGCGCTTCGGGGCTGTGCATGACGCTGGCGTCTTCCGGCGGGCCGCCGTTGATGCTGTATCTGCTATAT
>NZ_JARANX010000142.1:0-1308 GCF_029889785.1 Chromohalobacter sp. 48-RD10
ACCTCGCGCAGACGGTGCGCTTGCCGCGCGAGCGGATCGATGTTGTCTATAACCCCATCAATTCGAACTTGCCCCGATTGTGTGAAGTGCCAGTCGAACATCCTTGGCTGGTCGAGGGTGAGCCGCCGGTGATCGTCGCGGCGGGGCGGCTGGCCGTACAGAAGGACTTCGCCACGTTGGTTGAGGCGTTCGCAATGGTACGTCAGACCCATCGCGCACGCTTGGTGATCCTCGGTGAGGGTGAATTACGCGCCACGCTCGAGGCACGCATCGCCGAGCTGGGTATCGGCGATGACGTGGCGCTGCCGGGGTTCGTCGATAACCCCTATCCGTGGATGCGTCAGGCCTCGCTGTTCGTGCTGTCGTCGGCCTGGGAAGGCTTTTGCAACGTGCTCGCCGAGGCCATGGCTTGCGGCACCCCGGTGGTGAGCACCGATTGCCCCAGCGGCTCGGCGGAAATTCTCGAAGATGGAAAGTGGGGGCGGCTGGTGCCGGTCGGTGACGCATCGGCGTTGGCTCGGGCGATAGCCGCGACCCTCAGTGATGAGACGCACCCCGATGTGCGCCACCGTGCCCGTAGCTTCAATTTGCAGCAGGCGCTTTCCGGCTACCTGCATGCGCTGCGGGTGTCGCTGCCGGAGGAGCATCGCTGTGAATGATATTCAACGCATGCTGGCATTCGGGCTCGGCTAGGCACTCAAGCTTATTTATACGTCATGTGACGCCAGCCCATTTGAGTTCAGGCGAGTTAGCACTCCCGTAAGTTGAGGCGAACGATGAAAATATTGATACCCACCGAAGGCTCGTACGGTTACAAAGCCATGTGTTTGGCACTGGCCGGGATCTATGCTTGGTTCTTGATGGGGTTGGATATCGACGGCTATGTCGACCGCGTAAATTATCTCATCTATGCCAAATACTCAAAAGAAATATTCGCGGTGTACGCCGCTAATGGGGTTGGTGAGATACTAACTAACGAGCCGTTATGGTTGTTTTTTAATATTTTGTTTTCTGAGTATTTTACACCTGAAGATACGCTGCGGATTATTGTTTTTTTTTCCTCTCTTTTGGTTTCTTTTTTGGTTCTTAAAAGTTATCCAAAATACGCTTTGCTGTTGGTTGTATTTATTCTTATGCCGCAGGTTGTTAAAAATCACATCGTACACTTGCGTCAAGGGTTAGGTGTTTCTTTCTTCTTTCTAGGGTGGTGGTGTCGTTATCTTCCTTTGCGAATATTATTTATAGGATTAGCCCCTCTTATACATGCTTCGTTTTTCTTCATTAACGCTTTGTTTCTCCTCAATCAGT
>NZ_JARANX010000143.1:0-1293 GCF_029889785.1 Chromohalobacter sp. 48-RD10
GGCACATAGCCATGCCCGATGAGAAAGCGAAGAATGGGCCACCACCTGATGCGTATAATAAAGATTAGCAATAACGACATCATATGATCGGTTATTCTCAACCAACCATGCATCCAGCTTTCTCGCATGCAACCGAAAACGCCTCAGCTTTTGCCAGACATTTTTATACGTGAACGGGATTGTCTTGATCGCCACACCACTTGGCATGTCATACCGAACCTTATCGCTCAGCACTGCGATCGTCACGTCATGGCCGCGTCTTACCAACGCCTCGGCCAAGCCCAATATCGAGATTGGAGCGCCTCCGCCTCCTAAATGGTCGGAAGCAAACAAAAAGCTCCTTGCATTCTCTTGCATTTGGAAATTCCTTTTCCAAGCATTTGTGTCAATCGCTAACTTTAGCTCGCCACAGGCATCATCCGTATATGGCTTTCATCCTCAACCAAACCTTCTGTGGAGACTTCCTTCAATTTTTGCAAACCCGGCTGCCAATTCGTCGTAATGCCGAGAAAATGCAAAAAGTAAGAGTTTTCATCTACCAGCCTATCCGGCTTATTCCTGCGCAACCGACTCCCAAGCAAGTAATTCTTCTTACGCCATGTATTATGTGGCGAGATCAAAAACATGGAATCGGCATCACATACAAATTTACGCGCTGTCTTTTTCCTTTCCGGATATCGGTACTTAAAATCGCGAAAAGAATAATCGCTTTCCCCAGGATTAACGTAGGGCACGTTATGACTCTCAAAATAAACCACACCATGCAAAGAGACATTTTCCATAACGCTCTCTTCACTGGATATCAAGAGCTCATCTATATCGAAATTGAAAAGTACGCCACCTCGAGCAAAGCGTTTCAGGCAATGGTTCAAGGCTACGGGCTGCGCAAACGAACTAAAACGCTTTGCCGTAGGCCCAAAGGGGAAATTCCACTTTACAATATTGGCTTTTTCTCCAACCTTGGCTTCAAGATCATCAAAATTGGAGCTCCCATTGTCATATATAAAAATATCGTCTACAGAATAATTCTCTTTGTAAAACTCAATCCAGTCGTCTACCCACGCGACATCATTATCTTTAGAGATGGCCGTCAAAACCTTCCTGTTTGACGCTGCAAACTCATCTACCAAAGAGACATCGCACTCAAAGTCAGGGAACTTAAAAACAACATCATAGCGCTCCTGCCGTGACAGACCAGCTTTCAGGATAGAAACTTTCTGCTCTGGGTAGTCCGTGAGAGAAAACTTCTCTTTCGTCCCGTTCACAAAAAGCTGAAGATTTTTTACATATGTT
>NZ_JARANX010000144.1:0-1256 GCF_029889785.1 Chromohalobacter sp. 48-RD10
GATCAATTCTGGGTGTTGTTAGAAGCTTGCCTGATGACCTCAGGGAAGACAAGTTTTTGTTTAAGAGTGTAGTTGAGTCTATGGGCAGCAATATTCCATTTGCCCTTAAAAGCGCAAATGCTAATCCTCAAGACATACTCCGAGAGAAAGCGTGTGTCGACCTTATGAAGTCAGAGATTATTAGCAATTATTCGGCTGAGTTATTCGGGGCTGGTTTTGTAAATAGAATTATTAGCGAAATAAAAGTCGGAAAGGATGAGTCGAGAAGACAGAGCATAAAAGGGCTGGTAATCTCATTATTACCCACCTCAATAAAGAACCGGCTGCGTGATACAGTGGTTCGCCGATCAGTCGATGGTAATGTCCTTGCATTTAGAGTCTTTATGATTATAAAAATGCATAAGATGTTAAGCTCTGACGCATCTAGAGCGGCTAACTTGCAACACCGTGCAACAGACGAGGCACGCGCTGCTTTTAGTTAAAATTCTAGTTCAAGACTCTCTTTTAATATGCCGGGGTGAGGTGGTCTGCTTTATAAAGCTCCGGCGATTCGGTTTCGCGCAATGATAACGAGGCTATTGTGAGCGGATTTCTAGAAGTTCGGGGGCGGTTGAACAAGAGGGCAAGTCAATGTCTCGTCGCAGGGGTTTTATATATGCGTTCGGTCATAAAGCTGGTAAGGCCACACCAGTACCTCAAGAATGGTTTTGTGCTAGTCGGGCCGTTATTTGCCCATCAGTGGGATCTCTTCACACTCTCTCAAGCACTGTTGGCTTTTCTGGCGTTCTGCTGCATGGCGAGTGCGGTGTATGTGCTCAACGACATCATGGACATCGAGGCGGATCGGGCTCACCCGGTGAAGTGTCGTCGTCCCTTGCCTAGTGGTGCCATTTCCACGCGTGTGGCCAAACGACTGCTTGGTGGGCTGATAGCCGCATCGATGGTGCTAGCACTGTTGGTTAGCGGCTGGGTCGCTCTGTTTGTGGCAACCTACTTTGTCATCAACATCTTTTACTCTTGGCGCCTCAAGCACATCGTGATCCTGGATGTATTCTTGATCTCGTCCGGCTTCATGTTGCGCATTCTGGCCGGCACGGTGGGGTTAGGCATCGAGCCGTCCGCGTGGCTGCTGCTCTGCGGTTTGATGGTCACGCTGTTTCTGGGTTTCTCCAAGCGACGCGCTGAACTACTGATGCTTGAGAGTAACGAGCACTGCAACGGAGGGCTGACCCGCCGTGTATTGGATGACTATAGCC
>NZ_JARANX010000145.1:0-1243 GCF_029889785.1 Chromohalobacter sp. 48-RD10
GCGATAGCGAGAGCGCCTTCACGAGGCCACCTCGTCGTGACTCATGGTCTGCAGGCGCCCTTCGTCAAGGCGCAGGCAACGCCCGCAGCGGCGTGCCAGAGCATGATCGTGCGTGACCAATATCAGTGTCGTGCCCATTTCCTGATTGAGCTCGAACAGCAAGTCGATGATATGCGCCCCCGTGGCGCGATCGAGGTTGCCGGTTGGCTCGTCGGCAAAGACCAGCTTTGGATGGCTGACGAAGGCACGCGCCACCGCCACGCGTTGCTGCTCACCGCCGGAGAGTTGCTTGGGCAGGTGCCCGAGCCGCTCGCCGAGTCCGACTCGCGTCAACCAGGTCCGCGCTCGCTGCTCGTCATCGCCCGAGGGCGAAAGCTCCTGGGGCAGCAGGACGTTTTCCAGCGCCGTCAGAGTCGGTAGGAGTTGAAAGTTCTGAAACACGAATCCCACTTGCCCGGCACGCAGCCGCGCCCGGCCGTCCTCATTCAGGGCACTCAGTGATTCACCGAATAACTGGATATCGCCTTCACTGGGCGTATCCAGCCCTGCCAGCAAACCCAACAGGGTCGACTTGCCCGATCCAGAGCTACCCAAGATGGCCACGCTTTCGCCGCCATGGACGTGCAATGCCAAGTCGTCGAGAATCGTCAGTACACGCTCACCGCTGCGCACGCGCTGCGCGACGTGACTGGCGTGTAAAATGGGAGTTCTAGCTTCACTCAAGGAGTCGTCGGACATGCGTGAGAATTCCTCTTCCTGGATACGCAAAGGCATGCGCGTCCTGATGGTCGCCGTATTGTGCTTCGCCGCAGGACATGCCGTGAATGCTCGCGCCGATACGCTGCTGGTAGTCGGCGATAGCCTGAGCGCGGCCCACGGCATCGAGCGCGACGCCGGCTGGGTCAACTTGCTTCGACAACGTCTGGGCAGTCAACACCAGGTCATCAATGCCAGCATCAGTGGCGACACCACCTCGAGCGGCGCGGCACGCCTGCCGGAACTGCTCGAACGTCACCCACCGGATATCGTGCTGCTCGAGCTAGGCGGTAATGACGGCCTGCGCGGACTTTCACCACAGCAGATGAAGCTCAATTTGAGTGACATGATCGAAAAAAGCCAGGCAGCCGGCGCGCGCGTACTGCTGCTGGGCATCGAAATACCGCCCAATTACGGCGCCTCTTACACCGATGCCTTTCGCGGCGTTTTCCGGCAGCTCAGTGAAGAATACGCCCTTCCCCTGGTG
>NZ_JARANX010000146.1:0-1239 GCF_029889785.1 Chromohalobacter sp. 48-RD10
TTTTTTTATCGTTGATAACTAGTATTTTATACTTCGTTTCCAAAGCAACCTCCTTGTCCACTAACAGTGCCGCTCGGTCGGTTGAGCCATACCCGCCAACGCGCCCCATTTAGCTTTGCAATACGTCCTATCGTGACGCGGAGAAACGCCCACCGGAAGATGAAAAGACTCGCTAGCCAAGCATGATCGCGCTCATTCTCCGGCCACAAACGCAAACGGCCCCAAAAGGGGCCGTCAGCATTTACGTGTCATGCACTGTTCAATGCGTATAATTTCTCAATACCAACCTACAACTTCCCCGCCCATGCCTCGGCCGCGTTGACCAGTTGCCGATGCACGTGCGTGAACGCTTCGTCGCTTTTGCCGTAGGGGTCGGAAATTTCCGGGTTGGCCAGCCAACGTCCGAACAGCATGGTCTTGCCGAACGCCGAGGGTAACAGCTCCCCCACCGCGTTACGTTGGCGTTCCGTCATCACCAGGACCAAGTCCGCTTCGCGCAGCATCGTTTCATCGATCTGGCGTGCCTTATGCGCCTTGAGCGCCTTGGCGAGCTCCGGCCGTTCGGCCTCCGCCAACGCGCGGGAATGCGTCTCGACGCCTTCTCCCACACGCGCGCCAAGACCCGCCGTGGCAATCATCCGATCAGGATACTGCCGCTGTAACAGCGCCGCCGCCACCGGGCTACGACAGATATTGCCCGTACACACCACCAGAATACGTTTGAACATCAATGCCGAGCCCCATTTCGCGTTGCACAACGCCCTATCGTGACGCCAAAGCACACCAACCGGAAGATGAAAAAACTCGCCATCCCAGCATGGGCGCACTCATCCCCCGGCCACAAACAACAACGGCCCCGAAAGGGGCCGTCTAAAACGTAGTTCATGATCCATTCGATGCAGGATCAGTGCTTAGGTGCGCAGCTGACTCACTTCCTCGATGGCCAGACCCGTAATCTCCGCAATCAGTTGGTCTTCCATCTCGGTGCGAGCGATCCCGCAGATCTACAGCCGCTTGAAGACGTAATCATTGGTGGGGTCGAGTAATGCGGAATGCCTTGCGGGGTGCTCTTGTGAAAGGGACTTCAGTCGCGATTGTGTTAACGTGAGCGTTGCGCGATCACTGCGTGTCTTCTTCGCGCAGTCCTTCCACGTCGGCCACCGTCAGCCCCGTGGCCTCGGCGATCTGTTCATCACTGAGTACACCCAGCTTGATCAGGTTGCGGGCGGTCTTCTCGAT
>NZ_JARANX010000147.1:0-1234 GCF_029889785.1 Chromohalobacter sp. 48-RD10
CCCTCGCGCCAGCACCGAGGCAGTACGCCCCAGAGTGGCCGCACCTTCCGGCGAGCAATGGATCAGCGACGAGCGTTTCTGGAAATCGTAAACGCCCAGGGGCGAGGAGAAGCGCGCAGTACCCGAGGTCGGCAACACGTGATTGGGGCCGGCACAGTAATCGCCCAGCGCTTCCGCCGTGTAACGCCCCATGAAGATAGCTCCGGCGTGACGTACGCCTTCCGCCATCGCTTCAGGGTCGCCAACCGACAGCTCAAGGTGCTCGGGCGCAATGCGGTTGATGATCGTCAGCGCCTCATCGCGATCACGGGACTGGATCAAGGCACCGCGTGACGCCAGCGACTCGCGGATGATCGCCTCGCGCTCCATGGTAGGCAACAAACGTTCGATGGCGGCGTGAACCGCATCGAGATGGGCCGCGTCCCAGCTCACTAGAATTGCCTGAGCATCTTCATCGTGCTCGGCCTGCGAGAACAGGTCCATCGCCAGCCATTCGGGATCGGTCTCACCATCGGTCACGATCAAAATCTCGGAAGGCCCCGCGATCATGTCGATCCCTACCTGTCCGAACACCGCGCGCTTGGCCGTGGCCACGTAGATATTGCCCGGCCCGACGACCTTGTCCACGCGTGGAATGCTCTGAGTACCATATGCTAGGGCCGCCACGGCCTGGGCGCCCCCCACGGTGAAGACATAATCGACACCCGCCAGATGCGCGGCCGCCAGCACGAGGTCATTGAGCACGCCATCAGGCGTAGGCACCACCATGACGATGTCGCGCACCCCGGCAACATGCGCGGGAATGACATTCATCAGTACCGAGGACGGGTACGCGGCCTTGCCGCCCGGCACATAGATGCCCGCGCGGTCCAGTGGCGTGACCTTCTGGCCCAGCACACTCCCATCGGCCTCGGTATACTGCCAGGATTCAGGCTTTTGATGCTGATGATACACACGAATGCGTTCGGCAGCGTGCGCCAGTGCCCCACGCTGTGTCTCCGGCAAGCTCTCATAAGCCTCGCGCAGCCGCTCCGCCCCCAGCGTGAGCTCACTCATACCACACACCTGCATGCGATCCAGGCGGTTGGTGTACTCGATCACTGCGGCGTCGCCGCGCGAACGTACGGCATCGATGATCTCCTCGACGCTTTCGGCCACCTGCTTGTCGGAGACACCTTCCCACGCCAGCAACGCTGTCAGACGTGTCTCGAAATCGTCTTGTGTGGTGCTCAGA
>NZ_JARANX010000148.1:0-1196 GCF_029889785.1 Chromohalobacter sp. 48-RD10
GCAATCGGGGGCACGGGGTTTGCTCAATGGAGCCGCTGGGATAGGCTTGTCACCCGTTTACATCCATGACACAACCCGGCGCCGCATAATGCGAAGATGGCCACATCGCGTAAGATTATTCAAGGCATTGCTACCCAAGACATTGTTTGGGCGTTTGGTCCTCGGCACCGGAGTGGGCTGGAGTGTGTTGGTCATCGCCATCCTGTGGGTGTCGCTGCGTGGTAGTAGCGATCTCGCTGAGGAGATCAATCGGGCGCACCTGAATTACGAGGCTTCGCTGATCGCGCGCGATATTCAGCAATCCATTTCGTTGCGACTCGATACGCTAAAAACCATCGCTTCCTCGCAAGCGGGGGCGTTGCAGGGCGATGTACCGCTGACCGAAGATAGCGACGACGACGTGCAGGCGCGCTTGAGCGACCACACGGCGCTGTTGGAGCTGTTCGATTCGGCATTCGTCGTCGATGCCGAAGGGGATGTCATGGGCTTCACGCCGTCGTTGCCGGGCGCCTCGGGCCTGAATGTGGCCGATCGTGAGTATTTTCGCTTCGTTCGCGAAGTAGGGCGCCCCTTCGTGGGCCGCCCGATCGTCAGCAAACTCCACGATAGCCGCCCGCTGGTAGTGATGGGAGTCCCGCTTACGGATGCGCAGGGCCATTTCGAAGGCATGCTGGGCGGCGTGGTCAATCTGCGTGACGGGCGCTTTTTCCTCGACCTGCGCAGCCTACGCATCGGTGAGGCAGGGTATGCGGTGTTGATGACCAGTGATGGCACGGTGCTTAGCCATCCCGATAGTTCCCTGATCATGCAGCATGTCCCTTCCACGCTGGAGAGTCCGGTGCTGGAGCAGGCACTGGATGGGTGGCAGGGCACCGGTACCGGTCGTCTCATCGACGGCGAACCGGCGTTGATGAGTTACCACCAGGTCTGGAAACCGGATTGGATCGTGGGTGTCTTTCTGCCGCAAAGTCAAACACGCCAACCGATCATCGATTATGTGCGTCGCCAGTGGTGGGTGGCGGTGATCGTAGTGCTGTCGATGCTGCCCATGCTGTGGTGGCTGTTGCGCCTGGGGCTTTCCCCATTGCGGCGCCTGGCGCGTCAGATCGCGCAGGTGGGGCAGGGGGATATCCCGCGTATTTCCCTGGATACTTCGTTGGAAGAGTTGCAGCGCATCGCGCAGACCTTCAATAGCG
>NZ_JARANX010000149.1:0-1194 GCF_029889785.1 Chromohalobacter sp. 48-RD10
TGCCCAGACGAGGCGCTTCCCGCGCCCTCTCTTTCGAATACATGGTGACGTGTGGCGGCCAACGCAAGGGGGGAACGCACCGTAACGCCCTGTTGCCGCTCACGGCGCCGGGCCGGCCGCACCCAAGTAGTGCTTGCGCCAGTAGCGGATATCCAGCGTGGACACCGTCACCTCACGACCGCTACCGGGCGCATGGATCATTCGCCGGTCACCCAGATAAATCCCCACGTGGGTGGCGCGATCCCCGGCGCCGAAGAACAGCAGATCCCCTGGGCGTGCCTGCTCGCGATGACCGAGGGTCTGGTACTGCTGATTGGATGTGCGCGGGACGTCGATACCCGCCGAGCGATACGCCACTTGCACCAGCCCGGAACAATCCACTCCACTCTCCAACGAATTACCGCCCCATTTATAAGGTGTGCCCAGCGCCTGCTTGGCGTTGGAAATGATCAACGCTCGCTCGATGGAGAGACCCTCTGCCGTGGTCGGGCCGGGATCGTGCGTTTCGATGCGTTGACTCGACGAACAACCGGCCAGGACGAGCAGGCACACGAGTAGCGCCAATACTGCTCGCACGCACGGCGCAAGCACCCCAATAGACGCTAAATAGGCTGGATAACGCCCCATGCTGACTCCTTCAGGCGGTATGCGATGGGCAACAAGAATGCCAGCAGTGTAGCCAAGGATGCGACGGGTGCGAGAGAGCCACTTCATGCGGATGTCGCTTTGTTAAAGCTAACTGTTGACCGGGCCTGAATGTGGGTCTGCAGGCTCAGAGCGAGTTGGCGTGTCGCCTCGTTGGGGCGGCCGGGACTGTGGTGCAGGGCGATCTCTATCATGGGCAACTCGGGCAGGCCCTCGTCGCTGCCAATGACGCGCAGACCGGCACCCAGCATGGAAGGCGTGAGCACCGTGATGGCCAGCCCCGCGCGCATCGCGGCCGTGAGACCGGACAGGCTGGCACTGGTGTAGGCGATTCGCCAGGGGATACCCATGGCGTCGAGCGCCGCCAGGGCGCGCTCCCGAAAGATGCAGGCTCCATCCTTGGAAACCGCCAGCGGTAGCGGCGTACGGCGTTGGGTGTCATGCCCGGGCGCACCGGCCCACACCGTGGGCTCCTGGCACAACACTTCCCCGCCGGGGCTCTTGGGCTGGCGGGTGGTGATCGCCAGATCCAGACTGCCCGCGCGGACG
>NZ_JARANX010000015.1:0-49343 GCF_029889785.1 Chromohalobacter sp. 48-RD10
TCATCACCGGATCAGGCAGAAACTAAAAGGCCTGAGCCCCGTGCAATACAGGGCTCAGGCCATAGCCACCGGTTAAGGGAACCAACCGTCCAACAATCGGGGGTCAGTTCAGTGAGCGGCGCGGGCGTGGGGTTTAGCGGTGGGTGTGGCTTAGGAGGGGAAGCTGAACTGGGCGGTTTCCTGGTCGCTGCGCTTCGGCCAGCGTTGGGAGATGGCCTTGCGGCGGGTGTAGAAACGCACGGCGTCGGGGCCGTAGGCGTGCAGGTCGCCGAACAGCGAGTCCTTCCAGCCACCGAGGCTGAGGAAGGCGGTCGTCGACCATCAACGCGGTGCCCTTTTCCTTTATTCCATCGCTTAGCTTCCATACCGCGACCTGTGACCAGGTAGGTATGTCGATTTGACGACTTCCGCATTCTTGTTTACTTTGTTCAAAACGTTCAATACACACAAAACATCCGAGCATGCCATGCAGAAGACGGACACACAGCGCCTGGAAGAAGCGCGCGATGTAATGATCAGCGCCCTTGCCCAGAGCATGGTGGCCTACGGTGTCACACCCTCAGTGGGACGGATCTACGCCGTGCTCTATTTCTCTGCATCACCGCTGACGCTGGACGACATAAAGGACGAAGTCGCCATGAGCAAGGCGAGCGTCAGTACCGGTGTCCGCGAACTGATCGACACCGGCATGGTGGTGAAGGTGTGGAAGAAAGGTGATCGCAAGGACCATTACATTGCCGAAAAGGACTTCTTCAAGAATTTCCTGAGCTTCATGGTCAAGATGCTGCGCCTGGAGCGCGGAATCATTAACAAGGCGGTGGAGCAAACCGAGCCAGTAATGCGCGAGATCGCTGACCACGGGACGGACAGCGAGACCAGAGAAGTAGCTGCAAAAGACCAGGCACTGGTAAGCGGTTCGAAAGCTTACCTGAACTGGATCACGCAACTGGCCAATGCCATGGAATCAGGAGAGATCTTCGAACATTTCCCCCGGCCCGAGCGCGATGAGCCGCTACCGGACCACAAATCCCTCCAAGAGAACGTCAAGCATGAAGACAAGTGAAACCGCCCTGGTAGTGATTGATCTACAGAAGGAGAGCGGCTTTGGTCTGCTCGGGCTGGATGGTGTCGTGCGCAACACTCAGCGCATGATCGAAGCCTGCCGAGCGGCTGGTATCCCGGTCATCTACACACGCCAAATCAACCGACACGACGGTGTCGGACTCTCGCTGGATGAGCCATGCCATGCCAACGGCGAACCGCAGTTCTACGCCGATAACCACGATAGCATCGAGATCATCGAGGCGGTCCAGCCTCAAGACACGGACATTGTGATCGACAAATATCGCTGGAGCGCCTTCTTTGAAACCAGCCTGGACCTGATGCTGAAAAGCCTCGGCGTCAAGCGGCTGATCATCGGCGGTGTAGTAACGGACGGTTGCTTGATGACATCCGTGTTCGACGCTTACTTCCGCGATTACCGCATCCATTTGGTCCACGACATGTGTACCGCCTCTAACGAGGGCGCCCACATGGCTGCGATGACCCTCATGGCGAACTGGGTCTACTCCCTGGAAGTGCTGGATACCGACAACATGATCCAGTGTCTGGAAGGACACCAGTATGCCGCCTGGCATGCAAACAAGGTCGATGCCTTGCAGTTTACCCCGGACACCCTACGCGAAACCTTCGCCACGCTAACATCCCCTACCACTGAGCAGTAACCAGGGCGAGTTTGGCCACAGAGACTGGAGAAAATATGAAATTAATAACCTTATCCACGACGCTGCTAACTTCTACATTGATCGCTGCAGGTGCCCATGCCACCGATCAGCGTCCGCTGGTCGCTGAAGGGGTCGAAGACACGACCATCACTTTCGGTATGCCGGCCTGGACTAGTACCGAAGCACCAACGGCCATCGCCGAACTGATCCTGGAAGAGGCAGGCTACAACGTCGAAAAGAAGCTGCTTGCTCAACCAGCGATCTTCCAAGGGATGCAAGCCGAGCAGATCGATTTCTTCATGGACGCCTGGCTGCCCTACACCGAGCAGGCACTGTGGAGTGAATACCAAGATGATCTGCAGAAAGTCGCCACCAGCTATGAAAACGTACCGCTAGGCTGGGTGGTTCCTACCTATGTCGAAGAAGAGACAATCGGAGATCTGGCGGGCAAGGCAGAGAAGTTCGGCGGCCAAATAGTAACCATTGGCGCCGGAGCGGGCATCGTCGACCTCTCCGAGCAGGTGATGGCAGATGAAGACTATGACCTCGATGGGTACCAGCTCGCCTATACCAGCGAAGCCGCCATGATGGGCGTAATCAAAGACAAGGTGCCCAAGCAGGAGCCATTTATCATCACTGGCTGGCGCCCGCACTCCATGTTCTCGCAATACGACTTGAAGTTCTTGGAAGATACGGAAGAACACTTCAAGTATGACAGCGTTTTCGTGCTTTCCTATAAAGGTATGGAAGACAAGTATCCGCGTGCTTACGACATCATGTCCCAGTGGCATATTAGCGTGGCCGATTTGGAAGCGATGATGGCCGCGTACGAGAACGACGACGTCCCATTCGAGGATTCCGCCGCCGCATGGATCGAAGATAACCGCGAGCGCGTGAACGAAATGCTCGGGAATTGACTCGGTGCCTGATATAAAGCACTAGAAGCGCAGGGCCGCGCCTAGAGTGGTAAAAAACGATACGGCGAGTGCCGCTCTAGAGAATCGAAGCAGTACCGCCCATCACCAAAGATGGGCGGACACAAGGAGCAGAGCAACATCAGTTGGAGGGGAAGCTGAACTGAGCAGTTTCTTGGGCGGAGCGCTGCGGCCAGCATTGTTAGACGGCCTTGCGGCGTGTGTAGAAGCGTACGGCGTCGGGGCCGTAGGTGTGCAGGTCGCCGAACAGCGAATCCTTTCAGCCGGAAGGCTGACCGGGACCAGCAGCGGGACGTTGATGCCGACCATGCCGACTTCGATGGCGTCGGTGAAGCAGCCGACCGGCTTCAACATCACACCAAGAGTGTTGGCTGCCATGGCTTCTTTGAGTGCTCAACTTTCTCAACCATCCTGTCGGCACGGGCTAAGGCCTCTTAATGGGCCAGAAGCAGACGTTTAAGTGATCGTTATATTATGCCTTTTCCTGTTCTTCGCGCTTTTCGATCATGTCGGAAATCATTTCGGTATGTTGATCCCCCCAGCTACACAGTGGCCTCAGTGCCTCGCATAAGCTGTAACCAAGCGGTGTCAGTGCGTAATCCACGCGGGGCGGAATCTCTCCGTGATCCGTTCGCGATACGACGCCATCCCGCTCCAGCATCTTGAGCTGCTGAATCAGCATTTTATGACTGACGCCATGGACACTGCGCTTTAGCTCGCCGTAGCGCTGGGAGCCACCAGCCAGAAAGTAAAGGATAAGCGGCTTCCACTTGCCACCTATGACGTGGAGAGTGGCATCGAGTCCACAGATAAAAGGTGAGGATGCCGGTGTCTTCTCGTTCATCTTGGCACTTACCTAAAGGTGCATACTTGTAGAAAAGAATGTTACTTCTTAACCTGCCTCCATCTCAACATCAGGAGAGCAGACAGATGGGTAAGCTACAGGGAAAAATCGCGGTTATTACAGGTGGCGCATCGGGAATAGGCCTGGCCACGGCAAAGCGCTTCACAGCAGAGGGTGCGTTCGTCTATCTCTTCGGGCGCAGGCAGGAAGCTCTCGATGAGGCATTGGCCGAACTCGGCTCCAATGCGTGTGCCATTCAGGGCGATATTTCCAAATCAGAAGATCTCGATCGCCTGTTCGCAGCGGTGAAATCCGAAAAAGGTCGTCTCGATATCTTGTTCGCGAATGCGGGGCTTGGCGAGCTGGTTGCTCTGGATGCCATCACGCCCGAGCATTTCGACCGTACTTTCGATATCAACGTCAAAGGAACGCTGTTCACGGTGCAAAAGGCGTTGCCTTTGATGTCATCCGGCAGCTCGATCGTTTTGACGGGGTCAACGACAGGTGTGATGGGTACGCCGGCGATGAGCGTTTATAGCGCTTCCAAGGCGGCCGTTCGCAACTTCGCCAGAAGCTGGGCTCAGGATCTCCGAGGAACCGGCATCCGCGTCAACGTCCTATCTCCCGGTCTCACTGAGACGGAAAAAGTGAAGGAGATGTTGGACGACGACATCCTTACCGGTCAGGTGCAGGCAACCCCGTTGGGGCGGATGGGAGACCCTATTGACACCGCTGCGGTAGCTGCGTTTCTCGCCTCCGACGACAGTCGTTTCATGACCGGCGGAGAAGTATTCGTCGATGGCGGCTTCGCGCAAATTTGATGCTGCTAGCGGGCCCACGCTGTGTCTAAAAAGCGTGGGCCTTTATCGATTAAAAAATTCACCCCACCGAAGACTTACCAATTATGAGTGAACAGAAGAACCTCGAGATCGCAAACCAGTTTCTGACCATGCTCGGTGCCGCCGCACCGCCCGAAGAGATCGCAGGACTGTTCAACGTCGACCGCTCCCGCCTTCAAGGCTAGGCAAGGGCTCAAGGACACGCTTAAGGGCTGATTGACCGTATAAGGCGGTCTACTTATCGAATAGCGCGTTGAGTTCCACCCGGTGGGAGCATTCGCAAAGCCAGCGAATCGGCCCTCCTCCGCAATCGAACGCGCGGCTTGCATGCGTTCCGTCGATTCATTGATGTCTCGTAGCGGCACATTCGGATTCCCCGTCGAATCTTTGAGACACACACCCGCCACGCCGATTTCCACAGCTACCAAACTGACATTTGCATGTTGTCGCCTCTTTTCCACTCAACATGTGGGCCGGTATATTGATTGGCTTGGAATTAGGTCATGAAGGTCTCCACCATGCGGAAGCAAAGCGCCACAGCCACCAATCCTTTGCAATCGGAATTGGATGTCTCGGAGCCTGTCGTCGAGGTGATCGAGGCTATTGAGAGAGATATCATCCGTAGCCGCATTCTCCCCCACGACCGTCTTCTTGAAGATAATCTGATGTACGACTACGACGCCAAGCGTCATGTAGTGCGTGCTGCACTGGCCGAACTGCAGCGACTCGGCGTCGTGGTCAAGCCTCCCCACTTGGGGGCCTATATCCGTCGCTTCGATGAGCAGGATCTCGAGGATCTCTATCACATGCGTCGAGTACTCTATCGTGCTGCGGTACGCGTCATGAGCTTCCCCATTCCGCCTGATCGTCTAGACGAGGTTTCGATGGCCATGGAAGCCCATGCCCGAGCTGCTCAGACCGGCGACCTGGTTCGCATACATCGTACAAACATGACCTTTCACCGACTGCTCTACGGTCTTTGCAACAATCCCTATCTAGCTGAGTCGATTCGTCGTCATGATTGGCTGAGCTTTCCAGCTCGCGCCTATGGCGTTGCCGACGTAGAGGCACTGGATTGTGCATGCCGAGAGCACGCTGCCATGGTAGAGGCGCTCCATGATCAGGCTCGTGATCGCCTTGAGGCGTTATCGCTGGATCACATGGAGCGAGCGCGCAGCATTTACGAAAAGAAATTTCTCAGATGAGTATCGGCCGATAACGTACCAGCGCTTCCAAGCCCCGTGCAGAAGCGCTGTCTCTCACTGAACGGCTGTTACCGTGCGACGTCTTTGGTACGTCTCGCCCACCCTTTTCTGAGAAGCGGGAAAAGGAAAACGAAGACTGTCATGGCAATCAACACCCAAGTGATGGGCGAACCGAAGAATATATTGGGATCAGCATTTCTCAACAGCAAAGCGCGGCGGAAGTTGCTTTCGGCCAAAGGGCCGAGAATCACCCCAATAATAATCGGTGCCAAGGGAATGTTGGCCTTGGTCAAGAAAAATCCCAGGATGCCGAACACATACATCAGCCACACATCGGTAAAAGCGTTCTGTGCGGCATAGGCGCCAATGGTCGTCACCACCAGAATCATTGGCGCGAGGATGCTTGGTGGAATGCGCAACACGTGCGAGAAGGCGCCCGCGCCAAAATAACCGACGACCAGCAATATCGGCGCCGTCAGCAGCATCTCCCACATGAAGCCATAAACGATGTCGGGATTGTTCTGAAACAGGGCCGGTCCCGGCTGCAATCCCTGTATCAGCAGGCCACCAAGAATCATGGCGGCCACAGAGTTACCAGGCACACCCAATGCAAGTGCTGGAATCATGGAGGCCGAATTGTCGGCATTGTTTCCGCATTCCGACGCAGCAACACCGCGAATGTCTCCCTTGCCGAACTTGCTGTCATCCGCAGCACCGCGCTTTTCCTGGGTCCAACTCAGAAAGCTGGCGAGGTTACCTCCCGCCCCGGGAATAATTCCGATGAGAATGCCGATCGTGCTCGAGCGTATCCAAGTCGGTATCAGACTCAGCACCTCCTTCAGGCGGATGCGCGGACCGCTTTCCTTGATGCGCCCACCGGTTGCACTGGTACTCAACAGATCCAACGCGGGAGGCACAGCGTAGAGCCCCGTCAGCAGAATCAGGAGGTTGATGCCGCCATTCAGCGCATTGATACCGAAGGTCATTCTCTCCGCCCCGCTGATCTGATCGATGCCGACCAGGCCGATCAGGACGCCGAGAATCGAGGCCGTCAGTCCCTTCACGGGATTGTCGCTCAGCAGGACGGCGATGGAACACATACCGAAGATGGCAACCCAGAAGTATTCCGCCGGGCCGAAGCGAAGGGCAAAATCCACAAGCACTGGCGCTAACAGCATCAACGCCAAGGCACTCGCCACGGAGCCCATGCAGGAGGAAACCAAGGCAGCATGCAGCGCCAGCTTGGCACGTCCTGCTCTTGCCAGTGGATAGCCGTCGAAGGTCGTCGCCACCCCGGACGGAGTACCGGGAATGTTGACCAGGATGGCTGGAATGGCACCACTGTACATGGAGCCATTGTAGATACCTGCCATCAGCCCGAGAGCGATAATGGGAGACATCGTGTAGGAAAACGGTAAAAGCAGCGCGATACCCAGGGTAGCCGTCAGGCCCGGTAACGCACCGATCACGGTGCCGGCGATGACGCCGACGATCATCGCCAGGATGACGCTCGGTTCAATGACCGAGGGAAGTGCAGCGAGTAGTTGGTCCATGAGTCATCACCCGAGCAAACTGCTGGAAGGCAGGGGAACGTTGAGAAGTTTGTCGAAGACCAAGTAGATGAAGACGCTGAAGCCCAGGGTCGAGGTCAGAATCATCTTCCAGCGCATATCTCGCGACACGCATAACGCCAGAATCAGCATGAAGGGAACGGCCCCGAGAACCAGACCGATCATGTCACTCAGGACCAGGTAGCCCAGAAAGACGAGCAGACCAAGAACCGGAACCCACAGACTCCCGGACTCAACGTCATTGCAACGATAATATCGATAAAGTCCGCGTACGGCGCCGATGGCTCCAAGCAGCAGCAAGGCGATCCCCAGAACCAAGGGAAAGTCGCCCGATTGTCCGCCGATGGAATGACCATCGACAGCGGCGTACACGCCGAACCCGGCTATCGCCAGAAATACCACGATTTCCATCAACATCGTCCTTCCTCTTCTTCACGCCCCACGACTGCGGCTCAATATCTCGTCGAAAACCATGACGCCGACGCCATCCCGCCTCGAGTAATACCCTGACGGGATGACGTTCATCATGAAATGAGATGACGTCGACACACCGTCGGCGCATAGAACGTCATCCATTCTCGTAAAGCCGATCACTGCCAGGGATCGTTCTTCCAGGTCTCGCGATAACGCTCATTCAGTTCCTGAATGTGAGCCTTGAAATCTGCAGGCCCCATGTAATTTTCACCGGTGAACTGTTTCTCCAACGCTTGTTTCCAGGCGTCAGAATGGGCGATTTCCTCCACCGCCTGCGCGGTCTTGTCCACGATCTCCTGGGAGACACCTGCAGGAAATACGAGGCCACGCTCCGAGCCCATGTCGATGTCCCAGCCCTGTCCCTTGGCAGTCGGGACGTCCGGCGCCAGGTCCGAGCGTTTCTCGGAGAAGTGTGCCAGGATCCGCACTTTGTCGGTGTAGGGCATCATCCCGCCGAGGTTGATCGCCGCAGCCGAGACGTGACCGCCCAGTAGACCGGTACGGGCCGGACCGGAACCCGGGAACGGAACAGGCGTCAGGTCGATATCGGCGGCTTCCTCCAGAGCGACAACGGCCAAGTGATCGTCGGTGCCCACTCCGGTGGTAGCTACCGTCACGGCTGCCGGGTTTTCCTTCGCGTAGGCGACCAACTCGCCCAGATCATCGAACTGGCTGTCCTTGGCAACCGATATGGCCGAAGGATCGACGATCAGGTCCGCGACCGGTTCGAAGTCATCCAGCGTGAAACCCGCATCCCGTGTAATGGGGATGGTGATCGCCGGCGGAATATTGAAAATGCCCATGGTATAGCCATCGGACTTGGCATCGGCGATCGCAGTATGGCCAGTTTCACCCGCCGCACCGGGACGATTGACGACGACAACATCGGTATCCAGCTTATCCTCCAGCATCGGGGCGAGGATTCGCGCCGTCGTGTCCGTACCACCGCCAGCACTGTAGGAAACGATCAACTTGATCGGTTTCTCGGGCCAATCAGCCTGTGCCATGGGTGCTCCCAATAGAACGCTCGTAGCGGCAAACGTGATTGTCGTTGCTTTCAGCATGGTCGTACTCCGTTCTGTCTTTGTATTGAGTCACTCAATGTGTGCGCAATCGCACACGGATTCATGCGAGGAAGCCCGCATCTTCGTACCAGGTGGCCCACCGTTTGTCAGGCCGCCGGACACCCCCAGTCCGCCCAAAGCCTGGCGATGGCGGCATAGTCTTCTCGACCGTAACCGGCCGAGTTGGCCATCTCGTAGACACTATGTGAGCCCTGTATGGCGAAGAGGGGAACGCCCAGCGTCTGCGCCATCTCCAGGGCCAGCGTCGAGTCCTTGCGAGCCGCTCCCAGTGGCATGCCACCTTCGTAATGGTCGTGAGCGATTCGATCGACATAGCGATGCGTCAATGGACGGTGTAACCCCATCTGGGCATCGGATAGCAAACCGACCAGTTTGTCCCGGTCGACACCGGCCGCCTTGGCCATGGAGCCCGCTTCGGCGACCACCACCATCACGGCGTGGGCGACGGCATTGTTGATGACCTTGGCCGCGGCGCCGGCGCCGGCGTCGCCGAAGTAGATCTGCCTCTCGGCAATCGCATCCAGGACCGTCTGACTATCGTCAATGGCCTTCCGCTCGCCCCCCAGCAGCAAGGTGGCACTACCGGCCTCCATCTGGCTGACCCCGGCCAACACCGATGCATCGACAATAGAAATACCGTGCGGCTCGAGTATCTCTTGGCTCTTTTTAACGTGCTCGGGATTAACCGTACTCGTTTCCACGACGACGCTGCCGTGCTCAAGACTGCCGGTCAGCGTTTCCAGAACGGCTTGCGAGATATCGGGACGCGGCAGGGACAACACGATGATGCTCTTGCCCGGTAATGTCTTCTGCGAATCGAAGGCCTTCGCCCCAAACGATGCTTCTGCCTTCTTCATTTTTTCAGCATCGATATCGAAAACCGTGACGGGAAATTGTTTGGCAATTCTCTCAGCGACGAGATATCCCATATTTCCGAGGCCGTAAACGACAACATTGTCTATAGCTTGCATGGTTCTCTCCGTGACACGCACCGACAAGGATGCCGGTGACGGCGGCTCATGAACGGCCGACTTTACAAAATGGGAAAGGCTTACTTGGCGATTTTCATGGGCTGCTCGTGCAACCCGAGGTACAGGCTCTTGACCTGTGCATAGAGGCGCAGACCATCGATACCTTTCTCACGACCGATACCGCTATCTTTGAAACCACCGAAGGGGGTACTGGTCACGGACTGCTTATAGGTATTAATCCATACGGAGCCCGCATCCAACGCGCGCCCGATGCGCCAGGCTTTCTTGAAGTTCTCCGTCCAGATACCACACGCCAGGCCAAAGTCCGTATCATTGGCCTTTTCGACCAGATCGATCTCATCGTCGAAGGGCAGCGCGACAAGCACGGGACCAAACGCCTCCTCCTGGCAGGTACGCGATCGCGGTGATAAGCCATCGATCACGGTCGGCAGATAGAAAGCTCCAGCAGCGAACCTGGGATCATCCGGTATTTGACCACCGCACAGTATCCGGCCACCCTCGGTGCGTGCGCGATCCACAAAGTCGATCACACGGCGTCGATGATGCAGAGAAGAAAGCGGGCCCATTTCCACGCCATCTACATCGGGGAAATCCACACGCAGCGCACTGGCGCGTTCGACGATACGCTCAAGAACCTCATCATAGATGTCGTGCTGGATAAAAACCCTTGAGCCGGCAACGCAAGATTGGCCAGCGGAACCGAAGATCCCTGCAACCACGGCAGCGATGGCATGCTCGCGATCGGCATCGGCGAACACGACGTGTGGTGATTTACCGCCTAGTTCCAGCGCCGCCGGGATCAGGCGCTCGCCCGCTGTACGGCCAATGACACGGCCAGCAACGGTGCCGCCGGTGAAAGACACCATCCGAACGTCGGGATGCTCCACTAGCGCGGCACCAATGTCCGCGCCCCGTCCCTGAACAACCTGTAGCTGGCCTTGCGGAAGGCCCGCCTCTCGCGCAATGCGCATTAGCTCTGGAGCCAACAGAGGCGAGTCCTCCGACGGTTTCAGAATCACCGCATTCCCCGCCGCAAGCGCGGGTGCCACCTTGGTAGCATCGTTCATCAGCGGCGAGTTCCAGGGGGTGATGGCAGCGACAACACCGTAGGGTTCAAGCACGGTGAACGACACGTAATCACCGCGCGAGGGAGTGACATCGGTCTCGAGGGTTTCGCATACACCGGCATAATAGCGAAAGGTGCCGACTGCGGAATCGACCATGCCGAGACACTCACCCATCGGCTTGCCGTTATCGCGCATCTGTAACTTGGCCAACGACTCCTTCTCAGCCGTCAGTCCGTCGGCAACCGCATGCAAAATGAGCGCACGCTTGTGGGGTAACAACGACTGCCAGCCTGAATCACGATAGGCCGCGCGAGCATCGGCGACGATCCGGTCAAGCTCTTGGCAACTCGTCATACGAACGCGGCCGATCTCATCTCCATTGGCCGGGTTGTAACTCACCAGTACGTCATCAGTGGACTGCATGTGTATTCGTGCTCCCTCCGTATCTAAGAACTCTTACTCTAGCGAGGACGCGAAGCACGGCAACAAACGCGTTATCACTACTCACATTGATACCATCATCAATTTAAAAAAACCATTAAAATCAAGAGCTTAATGTCATTATCAATAATCAATTCAGACGCACTTTTAAACCAAAGTTTAAGTTGATCAAGGATTAGATCAACGAATAACAGTTGTTCAACATCTGGTGGCTTTTACATGCTGGGGCTGGGTGATTGGCAACCCGCCTGGTAAAGAATTCAGGACACCTCGACTGCCAACCCTTCATTACGGCGATGGATGGACTTGCGGTGATTTCCCAGAACGCACGCATGATAGCGCTAGCCTTAGGTCGGGAAGCGCTCCAGTAATAACGTCTCCCAGGGCATCAGGTCAGGATTGATAACGCCCCACCGTTTCTTGGGCTGCAAATACAAACTTTTACGCGGTAGCCACCGCTTCTTCTTGATGGCTTTACTATTACTACGTGATGCTGAAGCAGCTGAGATATGGCGCAAATCGCAAACGGTTATCTATCGAATTTCGGATTAACCTGCGCTCAGGGAACTCATCGCATGGTAAAAAAAGTATCATCACCGGCAGCAAAAGACAGATATTACCTCCCAGCGAGCGTCGATGGAGTCGGTTACACTAATTAGCAGTCAGTCGTAGAGATCGGGTCTCTGCCAGGATGATTTATCTAGCATCAGCAAACATAAGATGGGAATGCCTGCTTTCGGCCAGAAGCGGACTTTGAAAGCAGCAACTTACTGCCTCAAAGCTATTGGCTTTACGCTAAGGTTGCCAATAGGGAAGCGTAGATTCACCGGGATTATCCATGACGATCACCACGCTTTGTGCCGCCCGTGTTACAGCGACGTAGAAACTAGCTGCTGGCGTGGGAGGCAAGTACGCACCCGTTCGCAAGAACTTGGTGATACCACTAGTTGGTACTATTAAAATGCGCTCATGCGTCGTCCCCTTTGCGAGCTTGAAATTCAAATAGTCGAGACTTAAGGCTTTGCCGGAATTCGCCGTGCTACGCAGACATTGCGGATCGAACTTAGTGATATATTCATCGATATTCTTGCTCTCAATGAGAAATACTCCATCATGCCCAGTCACTCTTTCGTTTCTGGACTCAGTTACCGGAAACGACCAACTTGGATCGAAAATCGTGTCGGAAAATGCCGCAATCTTGGGGTGGCAACGCCAAGTAATGACGCTCTCCGCGATCTCTAACACCCCCTTTTCCTCGCGCTCACGAAACCAATTGATGGCTTCGGCGTAAGCATATCTTTTGTTCTTGCTGCTACGAGGGTTCGTCGCGAGCACAGATTGGCGAATATCACCAACCATCCGAACATCTACTGACGAAGTGAGCAGTACGTCGACGATTTCCCAGTCATAAGCGCTGAGGTCCTGCACTTCGTCTATTAGAATCTCATCGTAGAGACATTCCAGTCGCTTCACTAGCTTGCCAGCACTAGCCGCAACTAGCTCATGAGATAAGCGGCCGAGTTCACAACCATAGACAGCGCCTTTCGAATCGATAAAGCGACTCTTGCCCTTTGCCATTCTGTGGGGACGACCATCGAAATTAAAGCCAAGAACCCTCTCGGAAGGAAATTTGAATGGTACGAACGGGCGAGCAAAATGGCGCAAAAGAAAAGTAAACCATCCCAACACTTCCACTCCAAGGTGGCCACCGGCATGCTGCGCGAGTCGATTGCGCAACTCGGCCTGATTAGTTTGCGTATACGTCAAAACTAATACACGTCGATCGCGAGAAAGCGATGCGCAGTGTTCTACTACGCCTTGTGTCTTTCGCGATCCGGCAACCGCGAGCGTTAGATAATTAACCATAGATAAAACGAGCTGCATCCACCATATATTCCGGAGGCTGAACGTCCTCCGCCGTACTCGCGATCCTGATTGCACCCTCCGTCTTTTCGCGCTTCATCCAAGTCGCAAGGTCAGCATCCGCTCTAATGTCAAGAATTTTTCGAAGTAAAGACTCACCATTGTGATGAATGAGTTGCGGCTCAAGTGTTTCACCGTGCTCAACTTCGCCAATGAATATTTCACGCTTACCTTCCTTCAGCCATGACTGAACAGCTTGACGCAGCTCTTCTGGAGAGCCCCCATCATTATCCCTTAGTGCTGCTACCTTTTTGTCGACTGAGGCACATAATTCTAGGCAACGCCTCAGCGATAAGCCGCGCATGCTAAGCACGTCAATTCCACACTCCATCGGTTTCTTTCCGTGCAAGTCACTAAAAATGCGTTCGAAAATTATTTCATCTGAGGGGCCTTCTACTAGCACAACTTTCTTGGCCAGTATCATACGAAGAGTGTCGTAGCCTGGGAGTTTTTGGAAGTACGAAACAGTCTCTGGATCTAAGTCGGGAATTCTGCTTTGCAGGCTGTTTTCCACGAGTAAGAGAGCATCGAGTCCCAAGCGATTGAGTACGAAAGAACTATGTGTTGTCACGAACAGTTGCTGTTCATCGCTCGCTAAAGAGCGTATTCGTGAAATCAGAGTTGTAAGACTAGTGTGTGTAAGATGATTCTCGGGCTCCTCTACCATCACAAAGTTTGTCGCCCCTGAATGACGGCTCATGGCCAGCGATATCTTGATAGCTGCTTGTTGGCCTTGTCCCGACATGGAAAACGGCACATTATCGACGTGCGGGATGACTGAGCTCTCCCACGAAGTGCGAGCACCTTGATCCATAGCTAATGCCATTGGCCGGTCGTGAAGGGCGGCATGGAGCCCGCCTATACGATCATTGACGCCACTCAGCGAAATTTCTGACATTGAAGCTTTCATTTGTCTAAAAGCTAGCGATATCTCGGCTCGCTCCGCTGGCTCTAGATGGTCGCCAAGAATTTGGCGCATGTGATAATCAACGCCAGATAACGATCGTACGGTACGAGAATCAATCACTGCAGTTGATAGCTGCCTTGGGCGGCGCGTAATCTTTTCGTCGGCAAAAGAACGCCAATCAAGAGCGTAATATTCTACTGGCAGAAGGTGCGATGGATTTTTCTTCCATACGTCAATTTCTGAAGCATAATCTGGATTTGGATATGCTCTCATGGCAATGCCAGGACAAGCGGTGGTTGGTACATCGGTATTAATTGCCCCGCATAGCTGCTGTAGCTCTGCGCGATCGTCGAAGAACAACTCAATTCGTATTTCTGGAAGTGGGGAGTTCGTGCCACTTTGAAGCTTGCACAGAAAATCGTTAACCATGGTCGTGTTGAACCAGTACGGATTGAGATCTTCTGAGGCATAACGACCGTTTACACGTCCTGTTAGAGCCAGCGTGATCGCTTCCATGAGCGTCGACTTTCCGGCCTCGTTTGCGCCGACGATTAGGTTTAGCTTCTGGTTCGGCTCCAATATGAACTGGTTATAAACGCGGTACCCGTAAATCTTTATTTTGTTTATCAACACATCCCTCCGTTACAACTAAGTGATAACAATTACACACTAGTCCTGACCGCAGCGAATCCGAGGCTGGCAAAGGAATCTCTACGCTTTAGTCCTCTTTGGGTCGATAACAGCCTTCCCCACTCTCGCCTAGATCTCGTATGCAAGGCGCAGCGTTGTATGCTCCACCATTTCGCTGTCGATGTACCGGGGCTTATTTGCGCTTTCTAAGTAGGTAAGCCCTTAAGTATTCCTAACCTAGCTTAATTTAACGTCGATTAACATAGCGCTACACGAAAGGCGTAGACACAAAAACGCCCGCGCCGGTGTGAGCGGCGCGGGCGTGGGGTTCAGCCGTGCGGAGGGGTTCAGGAGGGGAAGCTGAACTGGGCGGTTTCCTGAACGCTGCGCTTCGGCCAGCGTTGGGAGATAGCCTTGCGGCGGGTGTAGAAGCGCACGGCATCGGGGCCGTAGGCGTGCAGGTCGCCGAATAGTGAGTCTTTCCAGCCGCCGAAGCTGTGGAAGGCGACCGGGACGGGCAGCGGGACGTTGATGCCGACCATGCCGACTTCGATGGCGTCGGCAAAGCGGCGCCCGGCTTCACCGTCACGGGTGAACACGCAGGTGCCGTTGCCGTACTGGTGAGCGTTGATCAGGGCGATGGCGTCCTCGAAGGTCTCGACCCGCACCACGCACAGTACCGGGCCGAAGATTTCATCGCGGTAGATGCTCATCTCCGGCGTGACGCGGTCGAACAGCGTGGCGCCGAGGAAGTAGCCGGGCGAGCCTTCCACCAGCGGATGCTCGCGGCCGTCGACCACCAGTTCGGCGCCGGCACGTTCCCCCTGCCCGATGTAGTCGGCGACTTTGTCGCGCTGCCCGGCATTGATCAGCGCGCCCATGTCGAGGCCCTTCTCGGTGCCGGGTCCGATCTTGAGCTCCCGGGCCTGGACGGCGAGACGCTCGACCAGGGCGTCGGCGGTGGCATCACCCACGCACACGGCGACGGAGATCGCCATGCAGCGTTCGCCGGCACTACCGAACGCGGCGCCGATCAGGGTGCTCGCGGCGTTGTCGAGATCGGCGTCCGGCAGTACCACGGCGTGGTTCTTGGCTCCGCCGAGGGCCTGCACGCGCTTGCCCTGCTGGGTGCCGCCCTCGTAGATCTTGCGGGCCACGGGGGTGGAGCCGACGAAAGAAAGCGCCCTCACCTCGGGTGCCTCGATCAGCGCGTCGACGGCCTCGCGGTCGCCATGAATCACGCTGAACAGTCCCTTGGGCAACCCGGCTTCGTCGAGCAGTTCGGCCATCTTCACGGCGGCCGAGGGCGTCTGCTCGGAGGGCTTCAAGATGAAGGCATTGCCGCAGGCCAGCGCCATGGGGTACATCCACAGCGGCACCATGGCCGGGAAGTTGAACGGCGTGATGCCGGCGACGACGCCCAGCGGCTGATGATTGGACCAGGTATCGATCCCCGGCCCGGCGTTGTGGGAGTACTCGCCCTTCAAGAGCTCCGGCACGCCGCAGGCGTACTCGACATTCTCGATGCCGCGCTTGAGTTCGCCCATGGCGTCCTCGAGCACCTTGCCATGTTCCTCGCTGACCAGCGCGCAGATCTCGTCGGCGTCGCGCTCGAGCAGGGTCTTGAAGCGGTACATCACCTGGGCGCGCTTGGCCGGCGGCATGTCGCGCCAGGCAGGCTGGGCTTCACGGGCGGCGTCGATGGCGCGTTGCACGGTGGCGGTATCGGCCATCGCCAGGCGGCGCACCGGCGCGGCGGTCGCCGGGTTGACGACCTCGAGGGTACGCTCGCCGCCGACGGCGTCACCGGCGATATGATGATTCAGGGTATGCATCTAGAGATGACTCCAACCTTGGGTCGTGTTCGCGGTATCGGGGTGTCGCACCGGATCAGAATTGGCGGCCCAGTAAGGCCTCATCGAACGGATAGCGCGACAGCTTCTCGATCCCGGTCTCGGTCACCAGCACTTCTTCTTCGAGCTTGACGCCGTCGGCGGCGTCGACCTCGCCGATGTAGCTTTCCACCGAGACCACCATGCCGGGCTCGAGGACGCCGTCCTTGGAGAAGCGGTCGAAGTCCATGTGGTGGGCGACCAGCGGAGTCTCGCCGTGCATGCCCACGCCGTGGATGACCGAGGGGTAGCGACGGTCGAGAAAGCGCTCGGGAATTTTCCAGGCGTTTTCGGCAATCTCGCGGTAGCTTATGCCCGGCTTGAGGATCGACATGTTGTGGTGCACCTGGTCATAGGCCATCTGATAGAGGCTCTGCTGATAGGCACTGGGGCGGCCCGGCCCGACATGGAAGGTGCGCGAGAAGTCGGAATAGTAGCCGTGGCAGCCGATGGTGTCGGTATCCAGCGCCACCAACTCGCCAGGACGCACCACTCGGTTGCTGGCTTCGTTGAACCAGGGGTTGGTGCGCGGGCCGGAGGACAGCAGCCGCGTCTCGATGAACTCGCCGCCCTGGCGGATGACATCGCCGTACATGATGGCGAACAGCTCATTCTCGGTGACGCCGGGCTTGATGGCGGCTTCCACTGCGGACACAGCGGCTTCGCTGCCGGCCATCGACTGGGCCAGACAGGCGATCTCTTCCGGTGTCTTGATACGCCGGCAATGCAGAGTGTCCTGCATGCAGTCATAGACATCCAGCCCCTGGGCTTCCAGCGAGCGCGCCAGGTTCAGCATGCAGCGGTCGAGACCGATCTTCTTGTTGCCCTTGCCGTGCTCTTCCATCAGCTCGGCGATCTCGATGCCGAACGGGTCGGAGGACATGTTGTCGCGCTGGTTGACGGCGGACCACACCACCTTGGAGGTGCGCGATTCGTCGATGGTCTCCAACCAAGTGGAGACGTGGGCACTGCCCGGATATTCGAATAGGATCACCGGGCCTTCGAGCGGCACGTAGATATAGCGCGTGGAGTTGCGCAGGAAATAGCCGAACATGTTGCGCGAGCCGGTAGCGTAGCGCTGGTTGTACGGATCGAAAAGTACCAGCGCGGCGTAGCCCTGCTCGGCCATCATCGCGCGTAGACGCTCGAGACGGCCGGCGCGCAGTTGGACCGGGTCGAAGGCGGTGGGAATGCTGTCGCCGTTGGCCATCGGGCTGGAAGGCACCACCGGAATGGCGTTGGGTTCGTGATCGGTCAGGTTTTCGAAATCGACGATGCTCATGGTGTTTCCTTGGGAAAATCGGGGTGCATATACTTGACGAGGCGTCGGCGAAAGCGACCAGAGGAGTCGTTCTACCTAGCCGTTCAAGCTCGTCAGTCGGCCAGGCTGTCGCTGCGCTGCATGCCTTCTTCCAGCAAGCGCTCATGCACCGGCGCCATGCGCCCGAAGATGCGCTTGGCGCGCTCGGGACGGCCGATGAAGCCCGGCTCCTTGGCATAGGCGAAGATCACGGTATGGCGCTCGCGGTCGCCTTCCACCGGCGTCACGCGGTGCAGCGAGTAACGGCCGAAGAAGATCTGCAAATCGCCCGGCTGGAGATCCAGCGACTTGGTCTGCGAGCGGTCGCCGTCGATGACCTTCTCGACCCCCTCGAAGTTCTCGCCCTCGGGGCTACGGATGCCCGGTGCGTACTCGAACCGACCGCCGCCGTGGGACTGGCGCGTCATCATGGTGACGATGAATTCGTTGGTGTCGTAATGCCACGGATGCTGGCAGCCTTCGCGCAGCACGTTGACGACCAGGTCGGCCAGCGGATCGGCGTACTGGTGAATCTCCTCCATGTCTACCACGCTAGCGATGAAGCGCTGGAAGCCGGCATGCGAGTAGACTTGGCGGATGATGGTGTCGGCGCCGATGCGATCCCCGGCGACGAAGCCGTTGGTACGGTCACCGAAGCGGTTCTTGGGATGCGAGGCCGGCAGGCTGGGATCGCCGTCGCTATTGTAGGGATTGGTTTCGGTCTGGTTGTAATGCGCTTCCGGCGAGAGTCGCTCGGTTTCGCGTTCCAGCCGTGTCAGGGCCTCATCGGGTACGAAGCCCTTGAGTACCACACAACCGTCCTCGCCGAGCTGGGCACGGCACTCTTCGACGAGGATCCGGCCGCGCTCGCCATCCAACTGGTCGATGGGATAGCGCTCGAGATCGATCAAACCGTGGAGTGTATTGTCGTCTGCCTGCGTAGCGTTGGCTGGCATGCGGATCTGCTCCTGACTTTATCCAAAGACGTTTCAAGTAACGTATGGACAGGGTAGAGAGGCAGGTTCAATAATAGAAATGAATGGTTAAGATAAAAAAGATTGCAAAGGCTCATAGATCATGGATACCGACCTGCTCCGCGCCTTCGTTACGGTCGCCGAATGCGAAGGTTTCAGCGCCGCCGGCAAGGTGCTGCATCGCACGCAGTCGGCGGTCAGCCTGCAGATCAAACGGCTCGAGGATCAGATGGGAGAGTCGCTGTTCGAGCGCACTAGCCGCAGCGTCATGCTGACCCCACCGGGCGGGCGCTTGCTGCCCTACGCCCGACACATCCTCAAGCTCCAGGACGAGGCACGTCGGGTGATGGGGGTGGACCGCCAGGGCGAACTGATTCGCCTGGGTACCTCGGAGGAACAGGCGAGCACCTACCTGCCCGAGCTGCTGCCGCGTTTCGCCGCCCGCTTTCCCGAGGTGCGCCTCGAAGTGAGCTGCAGCATCAGCGGCTCGCTGGTGCATGACTTCCAGGAGGGGCTGCTGGATGTCGTGCTGGTGGTACGCCACGGCCCCACGCAGACCGGCCGCCTGCTGGGCCGCGAGCCTATGGTGTGGGTAGTGGCCGAGGACCGCGCCATCGACGATTGGGAGACCCTGCCCCTAGCGCTGAACCCCGAGGGTTGCATCTTCCGCGCCCATGCATTCGCGGCGCTGGGGCCCTCCGACCGACGTTGGGACGTGCGCTATTCCAGCCGCTCCCCCACCGGCATCAACCTACCAGTACAGGCTGGGCTGGCAGCCACGGTCAAGACCCCGCGCAGCGTTCCCGAGGGCTGTCGCATCGTCGGAGAGGAAGAAGGCCTGCCACCACTCGGGCACGTCGAGATCGAGCTGCACCGCACACCGGGCCACTCCAGCGACGCCTTCGTCACCTTCTGCGACGAGCTGGAAAGCATCGTGACCGCCACCGACTCACTGGAGTCGTTAGAGTATGTGAGCGGAGGATCCTGAACGGCCAACGGCGCCTTGGAGGCGCCGTTGGCGTTTGCTTCATTGAAGAGACTACAAGTCGATACCCAGCAACTTGGCGCCGTAGCCCCATAGCAGCACTGTCACGCCAAGCAGTACCTCGAGCACCAGCACGCCAATGCCGAGCGTCGAACCGGTGACGATGAAGCCCTCTTCAGAGCCGATGTCGAGGAAGTTGGGAATTCCCAGATACAGCAGATAGGCGCTGTAACAGAGCCCGACGATGGTCGCCAACATGCACAGCCAGACCAACGGGTAGAGGGCGACGACACCGCCGACGAACATCGGTGTGGCGACGTAGCCGGCGAAAATGATGCAGCGTCGACGACTCGGGGGACTGGAATAACGCTGCGCCATCCAATGGATCACCGAGCCCATGAAGCCCACCGCTATCAAGATCGCTACATAGAAGGCGACCCCGGCGAAGAAGGCGTCCAGATAGTTGAGCTGAATGGTATGCCCGCCACCGAAATCCCAGCCGACTTGGGTGGTACCGATGAACGCACACACCACAGGAATCAATGCCATTTCCAGAACGTGGTGACTGTAGAGGTGGGTGATGGTCTCCTTTTCGTCGTGGATCTGCTTCCATTCACGGTTCGGGTGGACCAAGAGTCCCCAGACATGCGTGAGCATAGAAAACACCTCCTCCATCGCCGATGTACACATCACGTCGCGGCGCGCTTCAGGATTCGATGCGACCCGACGTTTTTATCAGTGTAGTCAGTATTTTGCTCAGCAATATCAGATTTACCGGTTGAAACGGCATACACGTAAAAAAGCGACACCCGTGACGGGTGTCGCTTTGCTATCGCGTGGTGATGAGAATGAGTGGCGAAAATAGGTCACCGGCCAGGAGTGGCGCGTTACTTCAAGCGTTCGAAAACGGTCGCCACGCCCTGGCCCATGCCGATGCACATGGTCGCCAGGCCCAGTTTGGTGTCCTGCTGGCGCATGACGTTGAGCAGCGTGGTGCAGAGTCGCGCCCCGGAGCAGCCCAGCGGATGGCCCAGCGCGATGGCGCCGCCATTGAGGTTGACGACCTCGTCCATGCGCTCGCGTAGGCCGAGATCCTTGAGCACGGGCAGCGATTGCGCGGCGAAGGCTTCGTTGAGCTCGACGGTCTGGATGTCGCCGATGCTCAGGCCTGCGCTCTTGAGGGCCTTCTGCGTCGCGGGTACCGGCCCGTAGCCCATGATCGAGGCATCACAGCCGGCGACGCCCGTGGAGACCACCCGCGCCAACGGCTCGAGCCCCAGCGCCTGGGCGCGCTCGTAGCTCATCACCGCCAGCGCCGAGGCGCCGACCGAAAGCGCCGAGGAGGTGCCCGCAGTGACCGTGCCGCCCTTGGGGTCGAAGACCGGCTTGAGCTTGCCCATGTCTTCCAGGTTGGCGTCGTGGCGGATCACCTCGTCGCGGTCGACCAGGCGCCGGAAGCCATTAGCGTCATGCCCTTCGACGCCAACGATCTCGTTATCGAAATAGCCGTTTTCGTTGGCGGCCAGCGCGCGTTGATGCGAGCGCACGCCGAACGCGTCCTGTTCTTCACGGCCCACATTGTGCATCTTGCCCAGCAGTTCGGCGGTCAGGCCCATCATCATGGCGGCCTTGGCGGCGTACTTGCTGGCCGCCGGGTTGACGTCGACGCCATGGTCCATCGGCACATGTTCCATGTGCTCGACACCGCCAATGATGTAGAAGTCGCCCATGCCGGCCTTGATGTTGGCCGTGGCGATGTGCAGCGCGCTCATCGACGAGCCGCACAGGCGATTGACCGTCTGCGCCGGCACGCTGCGCGGAATCCCGGTCATGATGGCGGCGTTACGCGCGATGTTCATGGCCTGCTCGAGGGTCTGGTTGACACACCCCCAGATCACGTCGTCGACCTCGGCGGGGTCCAGGTTGGCATTGCGATCGAACAGCGCCTGCATCACCGAGGCGGATAGGTTTTCGGCGCGCACGTTGCGAAAAGCGCCGTGCTTGGCCTTGGCCATGGCGGTCCGGACGGCATCGACCACCACGATATCTCTAGGATTCAAACTCATTTTCGCGCTCCTCGTTGCGTGGTGGCTCATTGATCGGATGCGGACGTGTCGGGATAGAAACGCTCGCCCTGGGCGGCCATGTCACGCAGCCGCTGAGTAGGGCGATACAGCGGCCCGAGTTCCTCGGCCAGCGTCTCGGCCTGAGCAACGAACGCCTCGACACCCAGTGCGTCGATATAACGCAGCGCTCCACCCCGAAACGGCGGAAAGCCGATACCGTAGATCAATGCCATGTCCGCCTCGGCCGGCGTCGCCACGATACCGTCTTCCAGGCAGCGTACGGCTTCCATACACAGCGGGACCATCATGCGCGCGACGATATCGTCGTCGCTGAACTCGCCACGCGTGTCGACGGTTTCCTCGACCAGCGCGTGCGCCTGCTCGTCGGAGACCTTCTTGGGCTTGCCCTTCTTGTCTTCCTCGTAGCGATAGAACCCCTTGCCATTCTTCTGGCCTAGACGGTCCTGGTCATACATGCGCTGAATCGCCGTCTTGCCACCGTTCTTGGCTTCCTGCGCCATGCGGTCCGGGAAGCCTTCCGCCATGACCTGCTGGGCGTGCACGGCGGTGTCCATGCCCACCACGTCCAGCAGATACGCGGGGCCCATGGGCCAACCGAACTTTTCCATGACCTTGTCGACGTGCTCGAAGTCCGCGCCCTGCTCGACCAGCAGGCTGAAACCACCGAAATAGGGGAACAGCACACGGTTGACCAGAAAGCCTGGGCAGTCATTGACCACGACCGGTGTCTTGCCCATCTGCCGGGCATACGCGACGGTCGCGGCCACGGCGGCGTCGCTGGTTCTCTCACCACGGATGACCTCGACCAGCGGCATGCGATGCACGGGGTTGAAGAAGTGCATGCCGCAGAAGTTTTCGGGACGCTGGAGGTTGGCCGCCAGGCGGTCGATGGAGATTGTCGAGGTGTTGGAAGTCAGCGTGGCGTTGTCGTCGAGCAACCCTTCGACCTCGGCCAGCACGGCCTCCTTGACCTTTGGGTTCTCGACCACGGCTTCGACCACCAGATCGACATCGCCGAAGTCACCATAGGAGAGCGTGGGGCGAATGTTGGACAGCGCCTCGGCGACCTGGTCGCTACTCAAGCGGCCACGTTCGAGCTGCTTGCCGAGCAGTTTGCGCGCTTCCTGCAGACCCAGTTGCAGCGCCTCTTCCTTGATGTCTTTCATCAGGATCGGTGTGCCCTTGTACGCGCTCTGATAGGCGATACCGCCGCCCATGATGCCCGCCCCCAGCACCGCCGTCTTGTTCACGGCGGCGACCTGGTTGGCGTACTGCTTGCCCTTTTTCTTGACCAGTTGATCGCTCAGGAACAAGCCGACCAGGTGGTAGCAGACATCGGTCTTGGCAAGCTTGGCAAACGCCTTGGCTTCGATGGCCTGCGCGCGTTCGCGGCCTTCGCCGGCGCCCTTCTGGATGACCTTGATCGCCTCGATGGGGGCTGGGTAATGCGGTCCCGCCTTGCCCGCCACGTAACCCTGGGCGGTCTCGAAGACCATCATCTGCTCGATGGCGTTGAGCATCAGCGGAGACTGTTTGACGCTGCGGCGCGCCTGGTGGTCGAGCTCACCAGCATTGGCGCGGGCCAGAATATCCAGCGCGGCGGACTCCAGGGCGTCTCCCGAGACCACGGCGTCTACCGCACCGACCTTCAAGGCGGTATCGGCACGGTTTTCCGTGCCGCCGGAGATCCACTCGATGGCGTTATCGGCACCGATCAAACGCGGCAGACGCACGCAACCGCCCCAGCCCGGCACGATGCCCAGTTTGGTCTCGGGCAGGCCCAGCTTGGCGCTGTCGCTCATCACCCGGAAATCGCACGCCAGGGTGATTTCGCAGCCGCCGCCGAGAGCCAGGCCGTTGATCGCCGCCACGCTGGGAAACGGCAGATCCTCCAAGGTGTTGAAGACACCGTGCACACGCGTGTTCATGTCGACCAGGAAGGCTTCGTCACGGCGGAACATGCCGTGGAACTCGGTGATGTCTGCCCCGACGATGAAGGCGTCCTTGGCGCTGGTGATGACCAGGCCTTTGACATTCGTTGCCTCGCCGAGCGCCGTCAGGGCCGCTTCAAACTCTTCGATCATCTTGCTCGAGAGCGTGTTGACGGACTCGTCCTGCACATCGAAGGTCAGCGTGGCGATGCCGTCATCGCGCTGCACCACCGTGATGGCGTTACCTTGATAGATCATTCAGGGCTCTCCCTGCTGTTAGCCTGGACCTTACGATTCACGAAGGAGGCATGCGCCGAGCTCGGGCGTGACGCTGCTCCTCGCACACTTTCATACAGTCGTTTGAATGCAAATCAGCTTGCGCCCGTCAAACGGTGTCGTCAAGTCTTCCTCCATTAGCGAATGGTCGCGTAGAAATGCGTCTTATCGAAAAGAGACAACTCCCAGACGCGATGGACTCCTGATAGGATAGGCCCCTTTGCGGTCCGCCAACCATCGCGCCGTTTTTTACGCACTGCCTTTTATTACATGCTGCATCGGAACATCCACACGCCTCATGTCCTTACCCGCTAGCGCGACTCTGCTCGCTTGCATCACACCGCTTGTCGAAAAGCTCAAACGCTTTGCCTGGCTTTGGCCACCCACCGCCTTCGTCGTCGGTTTGCTGGGGTTTTTCCTGGTCAACCGTCAGCAATGGCTCGGCGCAGTGCTGGCCTTGGGTCTGCTGTTCGCATGGTGCCTGCTGTTGGCCGAAAGTCTCCTGACCCGGTTGCTCAACTTTCGTGGCCAGCCCGGTCTGCCACGCATGGTGACGACCTTCATCGCGCAGCTCATTCATCAGGAAACGCTGTTCTTCGTATTGCCGTTTTTTCTCGCCACCACGGTATGGGCAAGCGGTCAGGCCGTCTTCACATTGTTGCTGATCGGCTGCGGCCTGCTGGCGATTCTCGATCCCTTGTATTTCAGCCTCGCGCAACGCCATCGCTGGTTATACTTCATGTTCCACGCATTGTGCGTGTTCGTGGTAGTGCTGGTGACGTTGCCGATCATGTTGCATCTGACTACCGGTCAAAGCCTGATACTGGCGATCGTGGCCATGGCGATCTTCAGTGTGCCCAGCCTGATCAACCTGATGCAGCCTCAAGGCTTCTGGCGATGGCTGGCAATGATCGGGCTGATCGTGGTGCTGGCTTCCACGGCCTGGATGGGGCGAGTGTGGATTCCTCCGGCAACGCTTTGGATCTCCGGTAGCGCCCTCTCGCCAGGGTTCGATATCGAATCGCGCGCGCCGCGCGGCGAAAGCGTGCTGACCCCATCGACACTCTCGGGGCAAGGCTTGTACGCTTACACCGCGATTCGCGCGCCACGCGGCCTACGCGAAGAGATCTATCACGTATGGCGGCACGATGGCGAAGTGGTCGATCGCATACCGCTGGTCATCCGCGGTGGACGCGAGCAGGGCTATCGCGCCTGGACGCATAAGCAAAACTTTCCCTTGGCATCGCAAGGCAGTTGGCAGATCGATGTAATGACGGCCACCGACCAGCGACTCGGTACACTGCGTTTTCGTGTCGACGAAGACGCCTCGAACGCCACGCATGTTGATAGCGACATCCATTCACCCCCGGGTTTGCCTGGCTGGAACATCCGTCACTTGGTCGCCGGTGCGACTCAGGACGATGAATGAAAGGTCGACGATGGTGTGACTTGCAATAACACGTTGCACCCGAGACAATCCCGTTAGGTTCCTAACCAACATAAGGCCCATGCAACAGGATATCGGACTCAAACTGTCGCGCGTACCACGCCTGTGGCGCGCCATCCTCGATGAACGCCTCGCTCCTCTGGAGCTGACGCAGACGCGCTGGGTGACACTCTACCACCTGTCGAAAATGGGTGATGGCCAGCCGCAATGCGATCTGGCTCGCTCAATCGGCGTGGAAGCTCCGTCCTTGGTCAGGACACTCGACCAACTCAGTGAGCAAGGACTCATCGAGCGCCGCCCGAGCGATGAGGATCGCCGCACCAAGCGTGTTTACCTCACCGACAAGGCGACGCCCCTGCTCAAGAAGATCGAGACCGTCGTCGAGCAGGCGCGTATCGAGATGATCGAGGGGTTAAGCGAGGACGACGTCGACCAGTTGGACGCTATACTGACGCGCATCGAGCAGAACGGGCAGCGGCTACTGTCACGCTCTTGCGAGGAGTGAGGGCTCGCTTGCTATCGATCTGAGCGCCGTGTGAGCCATCTCGCGGCGCTAATGCGCGCGGTATTCTTGTGCGGCGATACTCACTTGTCGGCAATGCTATTTGCGATGGCGACCACTTCCCGCCAGTTGGTCGACGAGATCATCGAGTGCGCGCAGTAATGGCTCGAATGCCTTAGTCTCGCACGATTCCTCCCACCACAGCGTCAAGCCTTGCGGCGCCGACGTCACGACCAGCGCGTCCTCGGGCAAAGCAAGCAGCACTTCTTTCAAGCGATGCTCATTATCTTCGCTCAACGGTGGCAACGGTGCCTGACGCCAACGCCATCCCGCCATGGCTTCCTGCAACCGATCACTGGCGTGGCCGTCGCGCACCAGCGTGAAGTCACTCCCCGGCGCGGCCTGCGGATAACGCCAGCGATACCCCACCAAACCATCCACCGCTTGCAGCGGCGGCTTGTCGGCACGGATATCCACCCCCGATTCGCGCGCCGCCACCCGCAACGCACTGCGGCGCTTTTCATGAAGCCCCGGCCTGAGCCACAAGGCTGGCGAGAGGATGAGAAATACCGCCAGCCCCAAGAATAGAAAGATCTCCAAGCCTGCCTCCGTAAGCGCTGATTGATCTAAAGCATTGTCTCGTCGATTCGGCACGCATAAAGTGGAAGCGTTCATCGACAAGGTGGGAGATGCCCCATGAGTAACGAGTACACGCACGTTTTAGTCGCCGTCGACCTGACCAAGGATTCCCGTAAGGTACTCGAGCGTGCGATTCCCATCGCAGAACGCAACCATGCCAAGCTATCGATCATGCATACGCTCGAGCCACTGGGGTTCGCCTATGGCGGCGATATCCCCATGGATCTGACCAGCATCCAGGACCAGCTCGACGATCATGCCAAGCAGCGGCTCGCGGAAATCGCCGATCCTCACGGGATCTCGGCGGACAACCAGTACGTCGTGGTCGGCATGCCGGATACCGAGATCCATCGTTTCGCCGCCGAACATGATGTCGACTTGATCGTGGTGGGATCGCACGGACGCCACGGTTTCGCCTTGCTGCTCGGCTCGACCTCCACCGGCGTGCTGCACGGCGCGCAATGCGACGTGCTCGCAGTACGCGTGGGACAAGATGGGGAAGCCGACGAATGAGCGTATGCGCCGGGCACAATCAAAGTGCCCGGCGCGACGCCACTTACTTTTCCTCGGCCACTCACTTGTACTTGGTCACTCACTCGCCCTCGGCCATGGCTTCCAGTTCCATCCAGCGCGACATCGCCACATCCAACTCGGCTTGCTTCGACTCTAGTGCTTCCAAGCGCTGGGTAACTATCTCGGCGTCTTGCTGGTAGAACTCAGGGGCGCCCACTTCCGCCTCGAAGTCGGCGACCTCGGCTTCCAGCGTCTCGATGGTCGTCGGCAACTGATCCAGCTCGCGCTGCAACTTGTAGGAAAGCTTGGCCCGCTTGGACGTGGTTGACGCTGTTGTGGCCTTGTTCTTGCCAGTATCGGCCTTGGTAGGCTCGGGCGTCGCAGGCTCGGCCTCGCGAGCCGGCAGTACGTTCGCGGCATTGCCGAACTCGCCCGGCGCCGGGGGCAACTTGCCACCCTGACGCACCCAGTCGCTGTACCCGCCGACATATTCCTGAACGCACCCCTCGCCCTCGAAGGCCAGCACGCTGGTGACCACGTTGTCCATGAAGGCACGGTCGTGCGAGACCAGCAGCAGGGTGCCGTCGAAATCCAGCAGCAATTCCTCGAGCAGTTCGAGGGTCTCGACGTCCAGGTCGTTGGTCGGCTCGTCGAGCACCAGGACGTTGGCCGGCTGGGTGAACAGCTTGGCCAGCAATAAGCGGTTGGATTCCCCGCCCGAGAGCGCCTTGACTGGCTGACGCACACGGTCCGGCGAGAACAGGAAGTCCTGCAGGTAGCTCATGACATGCCGGTCCTTGCCGCCCACTTCCACGCGATCGCTGCCCTGAGCCACGTTGTCGTAGACCGTCTTCTCGAGTTCGAGCCCGGCGCGCAACTGGTCGAAGTAGGCCACACTGAGGTTGGTGCCCATCCGGACTTTGCCTTCGCTGGGTTCGAGCTCGCCCAGCAGGATCTTCAGCAATGTCGTCTTGCCGGCGCCGTTACGGCCGATGAAGCCGATACGATCGCCACGCTGAATTTCAAGGGACAGATCGCGAACCACCCAATCGTCACCGAAACGCTGGCTGACATCGGTGAGCTCGACGACGCGCTTGCCGGTACGCTCACCGCTGTCGACACTGAGCTGCGCACGGCCCACTCGCTCACGACGCTCGGCGCGCTCACCACGCATCTTCTCGAGCGCTCGCACTCGCCCTTCGTTGCGCGTGCGACGCGCCTTGATGCCCTGACGGATCCAGGCTTCTTCCTTGGCGAGTTTCTTGTCAAACTCGGCGCGCTCGCGTGCTTCGACCTCAAGCTCGTGCTGCTTTTGCTCTTGATACGTCGCGTAGTTACCGGAATAACGCCCCAGCAAGCCCCGGTCGAGCTCAAGGATATTGGTCGCCAGCCGCGACAAAAAGGCCCTGTCGTGGGTGATGAACAGCACAGAGCCATTGAAGGCAAGCAACTGCTCTTCCAGCCAGCCAATGGTATCCAGATCGAGATGGTTGGTGGGCTCGTCGAGCAGAAGTACATCAGGATCGGCCACCAGGGCACGCGCTAGCGCCACACGCCGTCGCCAACCGCCGGAGAGGCTTACCATCTCGATATCTTCCGGCAGCCCCAGACGCGAGAGAATGGTGTCGATGCGTTGATGAAACGACCAGCCATCCACCGATTCGAGCTGGGTTTGCAGCCGCTCGAGCTCGTCCATGTCGGGCGCATCGCTCATCACTAGATGGTGATAGGCGCTCAGCAAGGCGCCCGCTTCGGGAAGGCCCTGGGCGACCACATCGAAAATGGTGTTACCGCTGGCATTCGGCAACTCCTGCGCTAGCACACCCACCTTCAATCCCGGTGCACGCCAGATGTGTCCTCCATCGGGCAACGTCTCACCGGAAATCAACTTGAGCAGCGTCGATTTGCCTGTGCCGTTGCGCCCCACCAGCGCCAAGCGCTCCCCTTTTTCCAGCGTCAGATCGGCGTTATCCAGCAGCACCTGAGTGCCATAAGCCAATTGCAACTGTTCCAGACGTAACAGCGTCACGCGTAACCACCTCGTTGACAGACATTCGTAGTAAAGACGCTAGTGTAACGCATGGTCGCCTCCTGGGTCCGGGGGTAGAATGGTAGGTTTTCGCGATTCATTGGGCTGGAGAGCACTTCCGTGACACACGACGACGCCAATCCGCTACCTGACGCGCTGCGCATGACGTCGCCCGCCCCCCTGGTCGACATCGGCGCGAACCTGACGCACGAAAGCTTCGCCAAGGATCTCGACGTCATACTCGAGCGAGCCCAAGCGGCCCGGGTAGCGTCTCTGATCCTCACCGGCACCGACATGGCGCACAGTGAACAAGCCGCCGCGCTGGCGCATCGCCACGACGGCCTCTACGCCACGGCGGGGCTGCATCCGCATATGGCCAGCCACTGGGATGCCACGCTGGAAACCGCCATGCGTGCGCTGCACATCGATCCCAAGGTCGTCGCGGTGGGCGAATGCGGGCTGGATTTCAATCGCAACTTTTCCACCCAGACCGAGCAGGAACGCGCCCTCGAAGCCCAGCTCGGCCTGGCGGCCGAAAGCGGCCTGCCGCTGTTTCTTCATGAGCGCGACGCCGGCCCGCGGATGCGCGACATTCTGCGTCACTGGCGCGACGATATCGGCAATGCCGTCATCCACTGTTTTACCGCCGACCGCGAGACCCTGCACGGCTACCTGGATCTCGATGTGCATATCGGCCTGACTGGCTGGCTGTGCGATGAGCGGCGTGGTCATCACCTGCGCGAGATTGTCGGCGACATTCCCGCCGAACGTCTGATGGTCGAAACCGACTGTCCGTACTTGTTGCCACGCAACCTGCCGGCCAAGCTCAAAGGACGCCGCCACGAACCGGCGTTACTGCCTTGGATCGTCCGCGAGATCGCCCATTGGCGTGGTGAAAGCGAGACCACTCTGGCCGCTGCAACGACCGCCACAGCACGCCGGTTCTTTCAACTCGATGAGGAGCAATGACATGGACTTCCCCGGTTTCATCACCATCGAAACTGGCGATGAGGACGCGATTCCCGTCGCCATTTCCTGGGCCCTGCCCGATGGCCAAATCAAGCATGCGCTGATTCAGCCCGACGACGACTGGCTCGAAGAGGACCTCCTCAAACTCGGCGATTATAGCCTGGACGAACTCCGCAGCCTGGGCCTCAGCCCTCTAGACGTATTGCGCGAGCTAGAGACCGATCACTTCAACGTGACGCTTTATACCGCAGGAATCGGCGATGACGAAGCCGCACTGTCACGCCTGTTCGAGGACTTTGCGGTAACGCCTTTCGTCGAGCTGGCGCCGGCGGAAACCCTCTACCCCGACCTCGAGCCGGGCGAATGGACACGCGCCCGTGGCGAATTGTTCGGCGATCTCGGGCTCGAGCCCATGCGCGCCGATCACGAAGTGCAGGTCATGCTTTATCTACACCAGCGCCTGCGCGGCGAAGAAGAGTAGCGCGGGTGGCGATGACGCGGGGCGCCGTCCGCCACGCCCCGCGGTCGGTTGCCTATTTCATGCGCTACCGATCAAGGCACGCCCGGCCCTCGGCGATTGCGGCCTCGCGCGATAGCCCTCGCCGATAAAAGGCATGCAATGCCTCGCGAAACGCCGCCGCTCGGAGAGGCAAGCCGGTCTCGCGATAGCGGGCCGCGCGGGCGGCAACCCGCTCGGCGAAAGCGTGTCGGTCGACCTCGATGCCGCCCAGGTTATCGACGCTGACGTTAAACCGCAGATCGCAGGCCTCGCTGAACAGCGATTCAAGCGCCTGAGGGGCGATCTCGACGCTCTCGAACTCGCGTTGCCGCGCCTCGTCGCGACCGTCCGGCGCGTACCAGTAGCCATAGTCCTCGAGTTGACGACGGCGCTCACCGGCGATGCACCAATGACTGACTTCATGCAGCGCACTGGCGAAGAAACCATGCGCGAAGATGATCCGATGCATGACGTGCTTACTGTCGGCGGGACAGTACAAGGGCTCGTCGTCACCGCTGACCAGGCATGTTCGATACGACGCGGCAAAGATGCCGTCGAAAACGGTGATGACATCGTCGATACGGTGAGTCACGCGACCTCCTTCAAAAGCGGGGGCCTATTATAGGCACTGCACTGCGCGATGAAAGACATTCTCGGGCCGCATGATGAAAGGCATCCCCGGCGCACCCTTGCTAGAATGCCGCTTTTGCCTATCCGGGAGGATCGGTTTGACCGCGCCACACGCTTTGTTCGCTCACAGCCTTCGTGAATCGCGCCTGTTGATGCGGTTGACGCTGCCCATCTGCGGCGCGCAATTGGCGCAGTCGGGCATGAGCGCAGTCGATATCATCATGGCAGGCCACGCCAGCGCAACCGACTTGGCCGCCGTCTCGGTCGGCTCTAGCCTGTGGCTACCGTTGATGCTCTTCATGACCGGCGCTCTGATGGGGCTTACACCCATCGTGGCGCAGCTTTTAGGAGGCCAGCGCCAGGCGTCGATTCGTCCTTACGTCCATCAAGCGCTGTGGATCGCTCTACTGCTGGGGACCCTATCGGCGTTGCTGCTGTGGTTCGGTGTCGGCCCGGTTTTCCGGCTCATGGGGGTCCCCAGCCACGTGGCCGAGCTGTCCGCCGGTTATCTGGCCGCCGTGGCGTTCGGCATGCCGGGGATCGGCCTCTATCAAGCCTTGCGCGCCTTTTCCGACGGTATGAACCATACCCGCCCCGCCTTGTGGATCAGCCTTTTGGGACTGGGCGTCAACATTCCCTGCAACTATGCGCTGATCTACGGTGGTCCCGGCATCGTCTCGCTGCTCGGCGACCTCACTCCCGGCTGGATCGCCGCATTGCCTGCCCTGGGCGCCGTGGGCTGCGGCGTCGCCACGGCGATTTCAATGTGGGTCATGTGCCTGGCGATGATGATCTATACGCACCGTGCCCGAGCCTATGGCAGCGTCACCTTGTGGCATTCGCCAGAGCCGCCTCGCCAGCGCGACATCCTCGAGCTGTTGCATGTCGGCGTGCCCATCGGCGTGGCGATCTTCGTCGAAGTCACGCTATTCACTTTGATCGCCCTGTTCGTCGCACGCCTGGGGGAAGTCGTCGTCTCCGCCCACCAGATTGCGCTCAATTATACCTCGATCCTGTTCATGCTGCCGTTGTCGCTGAGCATGGCACTCACCGTACGGGTGGGTAATACACTGGGACGCGGTGACATGCACGAGGCACGCTTTGTGGCCTGGAACGGCATCGTCGTATGCCTGCTGGTCGCGTTGGTCAACGATGCCATCCTGTGGATGACGGCATCGCCCATTCTCGCCCTGTATACGTCGAACACGGAGGTGCACGCGCTGGCCATGTCACTGGTTACCCTGGCGATGTTCTATCAGATATCCGACTCGCTCCAGGTCAATCTGGCCGGCGCGCTACGCGGCTACAAGGACACCCGGATCATCATGTTGATCACGGTATTGTCGTATTGGCTGATCGGGCTGGCGGGTGGCCATTGGCTCGGGCGCGGCTGGGAAGGCCATTTCGCGCCCTTCGGCATTCATGGCTATTGGCTGGGCTTGTGTGCCGGGCTGACGGCAGCCGCCCTGTTGCTGGGCTGGCGCCTGCATCACCGTGTCCAGCGTAGCCTGGCGGTGAGCGACAGCTCCTCGACCGGGATCGCGACTAAAGACTAAGCGCTGGTACTTAACTTTAGGCAAACCGCCGCTCATCATGGGAATGTGGCCATGTGGCCCCGCGATACGCCACGTCATTCGCCACGAGTCAGCACGTTCTCATGTCCATTAAGCGCCGCTTCCCAGTTCCGCTACGCCCGCGCACACTCTTGGTGATTGGGGTCATCGCCGGTTTGATTCTCTGCATGTGGCAAACGTCGCGCCTGGCGCGCGAGCAAGCGCTTCAGACGCTTCGTCAAGATGCCGAGAACGAATTGCGCTTGTCGGCGGCGAGCCTCGTCGGCCATTTGTCGCGGCACGATTACCTGCCGGAACTGCTGGCCTCACGCGAAATGGTCAAGCGCTTCCTGGATGATCCCGCCGGACAGGATTCGATGCCCTTGAATCGCCTGCTGGATCGCTTTCGCGCCACCGCCAACGTCTCCGATATCTACCTGCTCGACCATACCGGCGAAACCCTGGCGGCCAGCAACTGGCATCGTCGCGATACCTTCATCGGGCAGAACTACGGCTTTAGGCCCTACTACCAGGAGGCCATGGCCGGGAAGAACGGCAGCTTCTACGGTCTGGGCACCCAGTCCCAGGATCGCGGCTACTACTTTTCGGCCCCCGTGCGGCTCGACGACACGGCGCCGAACGCACGCCCGGACGGCGTCATGGTGCTCAAGGTACTGCTCGACGCGGTGGAAACCGGATGGGCTGAGCAGGACGCAGAGCTTCTGGTCACCGACCACAATGGGGTCATCTTCATGGCGAGCCGCCCCGAATTGCGCTTGACCACCATGGCACCGCTGACCCAGGCACAGCGTCAGACCATCGCCGCCTCGCGGCGCTATGGTGATGCGCCATTGCCGGCCTCGGGCTTGCAAGAGCGCCAACGCCACGATAATCGCACACGCTTGGTGGACTTCGCTTCCGGTCCCCTAGAGGGCAAGCGTTACTTGAGCTTGACGCGCCCCATGGCAGATTTCGATTGGCACATCCAAATCCTCAAGCCGCTGACGCCGGTCAACCAGGCACAGTGGTTGGCGGCGCTTCTCGCCGGCGGTCTTTACGGGCTCGTCGCCCTGGGGGCCGGGATAGGGTGGCAGCGCCTGCGTCTGCGGCGTGAGCGCGAGCGCTTCGCCGAACGCGAGCGACGCACCTTGGCCCAGGCACGGGACGAGCTCGAGCGCCACGTGGAAAGCCGAACCCGTGATCTGGTCGCCACCAACCGCCAGCTATCGGCAGAGATCGAAGAGCGCCAGCGTGCCGAGGATAACCTACGCGCTACGCGGGACGAGTTGGTTCAAGCTGCCAAGCTCGCCGTCCTCGGGCAATTGGCTGCCGGCATCAATCATGAGCTTAACCAGCCCCTGGCGGCGATTCGTGCCTATACCGAGAACGCGCGCGCCTTTATCGCTCGGCAACGTATCGAGAGCGCCGACGCCAACCTGGCCCAAGTCCTCGAGCTCACCGAACGCATGGCCGAGATCAGCGCGCAACTGCGCCAGTTCTCGCGCAAGAGCGGCGACAATCTCACGGCGGTTTCCGTGGCGTCGTGCTTCGCGTACGCGCTACGCCTGTTCCAATCGCGCATTCAGGAAAGCCAGGTCACCATCGCGCAGCATTGGCCCACACAGGAAGCATGGGTACGTGCCGATCCGGTACGCCTCGAACAGGTGCTGGTGAATCTCATCGGCAATGCCTTGCAGGCAATGAGCGAGATGCCCGAGCCACGCCTGACGCTCGCCATCACCATCGAAGTCACCTGCGTTCATCTGGATGTCATCGATAACGGGCCAGGCATTCCCGAAGCGCATTTGACACGCATTTTCGAGCCCTTCTATACCACGAAAACCATGGGCAGCGGACTGGGGCTAGGGCTTTCGATCTCGCGACGCATCATCGAAGATCTCGGTGGTCAGCTCGACGCCGGCGGTCATGATGACGGCGGCGCCCATTTCCGTGTCACACTTCCCCGCATCGCGGACCCCGATGATCCCGCGCGCCCCGAGGAAATCTCTCATGCATGAAACGTCCGCCATCCCGGTCATGCTCGTCGACGACGAAGCCCATCTGCGTATCACCGCCAGTCAGACGCTGGAATTGGCGGGCTATACGCCCGACGTGCATGAAAGCGCGGAATCCGCGCTCGCGGCATTGAGCACGGACTTCCCCGGCGTGCTGGTCAGTGACATCCGCATGCCCGGCATGGATGGTATGGCCTTGCTTCGCGAAGTCCGCCATCGCGACCCCGACTTGCCGGTGGTGTTGATCACCGGGCACGGCGATATTTCCACTGCCGTGGAAGCCATGCGCGATGGCGCCTGGGACTTTTTGGAAAAGCCCTTCGCGGGAGAACGCCTGGTGGAGGTCGTCCGGCGCGGCATCGAGAAGCGTCGCCTGAGCCTGGAAAATCGTCATCTGAAGGCTGAACTCGAGGCACAGCAATCGATTCCGGGGCCCCGCCTGGTGGGGCGGGCGCCCGCCATTCAGCAACTCGCCTCGATGGTGCAGCGCATCAGCCAAGTCGAAACCGATGTGTTGCTCTACGGCGAGACGGGCACCGGCAAGGACCTGGTCGCACGTGCTGTCCATGAGCGCAGTTCACGCGGTGGCAAACCCTTTGTCGCCATCAATTGCGGGGCCGTGCCGGAAAGCACCATCGAATCCGAGTTATTCGGGCATGAAAAAGGCGCCTTTACCGGCGCCGTGGAACGTCGCGTGGGCAAATTCGAACATGCCAACGGCGGCACCGTGTTTCTCGACGAAATCGAGTCGATGCCGCTGTCACTGCAGGTCAAGCTGCTACGTGTGCTTCAGGAGCGTGCCGTGGAGCGGCTCGGATCCAATGACCTGGTGACACTCGATATACGCGTGATCGCTGCGACCAAGACGGACCTCAAGCTCGCCGCCGAGGCGGGGAAATTTCGCGAGGATCTGTATTACCGGCTCAATGTGGTGACCTTGCCGATTCCCTCGCTACGCGAGCGCCGCGAGGATATTCCCCTGCTCTTTCAGCACTTCGTTGCCGTCTCCGCCAGTCGCAGCGGGCTGGAAGCGCCGCCGCTCGACAGTCAGGGAGTTTCCGCCCTGCTGGCCCACGATTGGCCGGGCAATGTCCGCGAGTTGCGCAATGTCGCCGAGCGTTACGTGTTGCTGGGGGCAACCTGTGATTATAGCCTCGAGACGCTACTTCAAGGCGCACACAAAGATAACGGCGACCTACCGCTTTCTCAGCAGGTCGAAGTGTTCGAAAAGAGCGTGATCAACCAAGCACTGATTCGCTACCAGGGATGCATCACCGATATATGCGCCCGACTGGGTGTGCCTCGCAAGACGCTTTACGACAAGCTGAACAAACACGGTTTGAAGGCCGAGGATTACCGCCACATCGTCGAGACGGAGTAATGCCGGCTACCTTAGTCGGCCCTATTCTCGATTCTCGGATAAGCCCCATCGCCATTCTTCCTATAATCAGTCTCCCTGTGCGGAAATCCACACAAGGGTTTGGTCACTTTGTGCGGACTTCCAGCCATGACAGGCCAATTCTCTTTCCACTTTCGTTGAATGAATAAAATGTAACTTGATGAAAATTAAAGGTTAATAAAAACATGGAATGGCGGTTGCACTGATAGTACGTATTTAACGAGTTTGATGCCCAGCATCGCTCGGTAATGGATACGCATAACCACAATCGATATCGGGAGAATTCGCCATGTCCATCAAGACACACGCCTTGACCGCCACCCTCGCAGGGACCATGTGCCTCGCCACCGTGGCACAAGCCGACCGTGACGATTGGCCGGAAAGCTTTACCGTGGGTACCGCCAGCCAGGGCGGCACTTACTTCGTGTATGGCTCCGGCTGGGCCAACATGATCGCCGACGAACTAGGGCTTTCAGGGGGCGGCGAAGTCACTGGTGGCCCCAACCAGAACCTGGCCTTGGTACACACGGGTGAGGTGGCGTTCGGCCTGACCACCATGGGACCAGCGGCCGATGCCGTGGCCGGCAAGAGCTCACTGGCGCCGGGTGTGAAAATGGACAATGTCTGTGCGCTGTTCCCAATGTACGAGACGCCGTTTTCCATCACCACGCTCGCCGACAGCGGTATCGAGTCGATCTCCGATATCCCCGACGGGGCCAGCATCGGTTTCGGCCCGGCGGCGTCCACCTCGGATACCTACTTCCCGGCCATGCTCGAAGAGCTCGGCGTCGAGTTCGACCGTCGTAACGGCGGCTGGAATGATCTGGGTGGCCAATTGCAGGACGGCCTGATCGACGTCATCGCCTTTGCTGCCGGTATTCCGATTCCCGCCGTCAGCCAACTCGAGGTGCAAACCGACGTCAATATCGTCGAGTTCACCGAGGAGGAACAGGCCAAGGTGATGGAAGAGTTCCCGGTTTCGGCATTCTCGATTCCCGCCGATACCTACCAGACCCTTGAAGACGATGCTCGCGCGGTCTCCATGTGGAACTTCACCATCGCCGGTTGCGACCTCCCCGAGGACTTGGTCTACGAAATCACCAAGCTGAGCATGGAAAACAACGACAAGATGCGCGATATCCACCGCAGTGCCGAATTCAGTGTTCCGGAGAACCTCAAGTACAACACCGTGCTGCCCTTCCATCCGGGTGCGGTACGCTGGTACGAGGAAAATGGCTACGAAATTCCCGAGGAACTGAAGCGCTAACCGGCTGATCGCCTGAACGCCGTCCCGCATCGTCGCGATGCGGGACGTCTTGTGTGTCCTCCCATTCACACCCAAGGGTGTTTTAATGTCTCAACATACCCAATCACCTGACGAGGGAGCCGACGACGTCCAATCCGTCAATGCCGACGGTGTCGACGAAGTCGCTGTCGAGTCCAATCGGCGTCTCTACGGCGGATGGCAATGGTGGCTGTTCGGCTCCCTGGCCATCATGTATTCGCTATTTCACCTGGTCTCGCTCAACATCTATCCGCTCGAGACGTGGTCGTTTCGCATTCTGCACATTGCCGGTGCCCTGATACTGGGCTATGGCTTCTACGCCGGTACGCAATTCGCCGAGACCCCGCAAGCGCGCTCGAGTGCCTGGCTGCGTTGGTTGAGCTATGCCATGTTGATCCCTGCGCTCTACGCTTTGGTTCGGGTGGCGATGATGTATCAGACGATGAACGACGGCGCCATGCGCATCGCCCCCGAGATCGAGGCCTGGCACTACGGCTATCCGTTGCTGCTGGCCACCGTCGCGGGCATCGTACTGTCATGGAGCTATCGTCAGGTTCGCGACGGGCTGTCGCCGGCGGATGTGGTGTTGATGGTCTGTTCGCTGGCCGTGGCCGGCTATCTGCTGGTGATGTTCAATAGCCAGCTACGCGCCTCCACCGGTACGCCCTTCGCGCCCATGGGGATTTCCTACGCGGCCATTGCCGGTTCGCTGCTGATTCTCGAACTGACGCGCCGCGTCGCCGGTCTCGCGCTGATCATCATCTCCACGATCTTTCTGGTCTATGTCTTTGTCGGGCCTCATCTACCGGGCTTCCTCGGCTACCCAGGCCTCTCGGTGGGCCGCTTCTTTAGTCAGGTCTACACCGATGCCGGTATTCTCGGGCCGACCACTGCCGTTTCCTCGACCTACATCATCTTATTCATCATCTTCGCGGCGTTTCTACAAGCCTCTAAGGTCGGTGACTATTTCGTCAACTTCGCTTTCGCCGCTGCCGGACGTGCGCGTGGCGGACCCGCCAAGGTCTCCATTTTCGCCTCTGGCTTGATGGGCATGATCAATGGCACCTCCGCCGGCAACGTGGTGTCCACCGGTTCGCTGACCATCCCATTGATGAAGAAGGTCGGCTATCCACCACGCAGCGCCGGGGCCATCGAGGCGGCCGCTTCCACTGGCGGGCAGATAATGCCCCCGATCATGGGTGCCGGTGCCTTCATCATGGCCGAAATTACCGGCATTCCTTACACCGAGATCGCCATCGCCGCACTGATTCCGGCGATCCTGTACTTCGCCTCGGTCTATTTCATGGTCGATTTCGAGGCCGCTCGCAAAGGCATGCGCGGCATGCGTCAAGACGAGATCCCGCGTTTCTCGAAGCTCGTCAAGCAAGTCTATCTGTTCGCGCCGATCATCATTCTAATCGCGGCACTGTTCATGGGTTACTCGGTGATTCGCGCGGGTACGCTGGCGACGGCATCCGCCGCCGTGGTGAGCTGGGTCTCGCCGCACAAGATGGGAATACGAGCCATCCTCAGGGCACTGCAACTGGCCGGGACGATGTCGATTCAGATCATCGCCGTGTGCGCCTGTGCCGGGTTGATCGTCGGTGTGATCGCGCTGACGGGGGTCGGGGCACGCTTCTCGTCCTTACTGCTCGGCCTAGCCGGGGTCAGCCAATTGCTGGCGCTGATCTTCGCCATGTGCATCAGCATCCTATTGGGCATGGGTATGCCGACCACCGCCGCTTACGCCGTTGCAGCCTCCGTGGTAGCGCCCGGCTTGATCGACATCGGTATTCAGCCGCTAGTGGCGCACTTCTTCGTGTTCTATTTCGCGGTCGTCTCGGCGATCACACCGCCGGTGGCGCTGGCATCCTACGCGGCGGCGGGGATCTCGGGCGACAATGCCATGGCCACCTCCGTGGCCTCGTTCAAGATCGGTCTGGCGGCCTTCATCGTGCCGTTCATGTTCTTCTACAGCCCGGCGATGCTGATGGAGGGCTCATGGCTACAGATCCTGCGTGTCGGCGTCACCGCAACGCTCGGTATCGTGCTGCTGTCGGCCACCGTGCAGGCATGGCTCTTCGGGCCGGTCAAGGCCTGGCAGCGCCTCGTGATGCTGATAGGTGCGCTGTGCATGATTTATGGCGGCATCTACACCGATATCATCGGCCTGATGATCGGTGTGGGGCTTTATGCCATGCAACGCGCTCGTAATGATACGTCTCCCGCCACGCCGCGCTAAATTCCCGAGACCGCTCTACCCCAAAACGCCCCCGTTCGGCTTGACCGTTCGGGGGCGTGACGTGTGGTAACAGAAAAAACACTGCCTCAGTGCTTAACTTTCCACGCTGGCCTGTGCTAATAGTGAAGCTAGGTCTTGGCCTATCACTGCTGCGCAAGGAGGTTGCCATGGGTAACGTTTCGTCCCCACGCACCGCCCGGGTCATTGACCTGGACACCATGAGGCAGCGACGTCAGGCGCAGCGCCGCATTCTACGCTTGGCGCCGGAACTGGATGGCCTCGAGATGCTGTATCACCTGGCGTCGGACCCGGACACGCTGTATGGCATGCCGCTTTTGGCCTGGGGGCTCCGCGAAAGCGGCGAGGTGGTTGGCTTGGTGCCCTGGATGGAATCCTTGACCGCCTGTCATGAGATGGACAGTCCCGATCATGGGCGCTTTTTCGGCTATCGCGACCCTGAAACGGAAGAGATCTTCCATGCGCCGCCCGAGCACAAGGTCCATGAACTGGAACATGCCGCCGCGTATTTCGACTATGAAGAAACGTCGGCCCCGACCTTGATACAGCAGCTACCCGATACTCAGGGCACGCATGCGCTGTGCCTCGCCAGCGACGGCGACGGCGAGAGCTGGCAACTCAAGCAGGTATTTGGCTGGCGCTTGTACAACGACGGCAATATAGAATCGCTACTCGTCGACGAGAAACGTGTCGAGCAGACGCCGATCGTGGCTGGCGATGCCTGCCTCTACGCCGGCCATAGTCGTCATGAGACGGTGTATTACTTCCAGCGTCATATCGCCAATCAGATCAAGCAGCAGGACCCCACCACCATGGAGGCCCTCGCCGTGATGACGACGCCCTCTTCATCGCCTTGAAGAAGAGAGACGTCACGCTAGACGAATGACATAGCGATAGCGTTCGTCTTCCTCCAACTGCGCGATGAGCTCATAGCCCAGGAAGGTGCAGAATTTGGGCACGTCGCGTGTCGTGGCGGGGTCCGTGGCGATGACCTCTAGAAGTTGGCCAACGTTCATGTCCCGCACCCGATTGTGCATCATCATGATCGGTTCGGGACAATACAGGCCAGTAGTATCCAGCACCGCATCCGGCGTAGGCAGGGACGTATCGGGATCAGACATAAATGACGTAACCTCGTGTTCGCTCAAACTCGATGATGCGCTATCGCCGTGACGACCTCAATCCTGAAGGACCACATGCACGGTCACCTCCTCGCGATCGTGGTAAAGATGGCGAGCGCGTATCCGTGCCCGCACGCCGGCTCGCTGCAGACTATCCTCAAGACGTGTCAGGCAGCGCGCCACTTCTTCCCAGCGCTTCTTCATGGGCAGTTTCAGGTTGAAGATCGCTTCACGGCACCACCTCTGGAGCAACCAGCGTTCCACCATGTCGATGACGCGCATGGGCTTGTCGACGATGTCGCACACTAACCAGTCGAGGCGCATCGGGGGCTCCCAGACAAAAGCATCCTCGCGCAAGTGCTCGACTTGCCCCGTGGCCATCAGCGTTGCGTCCATGGGGCCATTATCGATGGCGTAGACATACATGCCTTGGCGCACGAGCTGATAGGTCCAGCCCCCTGGGGCGGCACCGAGATCGGCAGCTTGCATGGCATCGTTAAGGCGCGCCGGCCAAGCATCACGAGGCACGAAGACATGCCAGGCTTCTTCGAGCTTGAGGGTCGAGCGACTCGGTGCTTCATGCGGGAACTTCAGGCGCCATATGCCGCCGAGATGCTCGGCCCGGTTAGCGGGGAAGCTTATCGCCAGTTGGACACGATTGCCCGCCGTCCAGAATAGATGCAAGCGCCGACCACCGGCCTTGCGACGCAGCGCACCGCGCTTTTTGAGCGTGCTTTCCAACGGCTTGCGCAAGGCTTTCATCAAGCCGGCCAGCGCCTTCTCTTCGTTGGTATCCGGCGTTTCTTGCCAGACCGATTCGAACGACCAGCCGCTGGCGACAACGAGCTCGACGATCGCCGTCAGCCGGTCGTCGCGAGGCAAATTTTCCAGGGGCGGAAATGCCACCAGCGATTGCCGCGCAAACACCAAGGACTCGAGCGGTAGGCCACGATGCACGTCATTGGCAGGCATGGCGGGGTCGAGCACGAAACGCACATGGCCGCTGCCCGGCGCTGCAATGGGGTATCCTTCTTGTCCCATATGGGCGGTCTTGTCAGAGAGTTCGGCGCTCAGGTCCTTCTCGAAACCGGGACGGCAATAGAGTAGCCACTCGTGCGGACAGACGGCCATGTTGGACTCCAGGATCGGCGGGCCGGCAGTCTAACGAGCGGACAGTACGCGAGGCAAGCCACGTCCGACGCCTTGCTATGCCAGGCGCCGCTGGGTCTTTTCATCGAACAAGACGGCACGGCTCAAGTCAGCGCGCAATACCACTCGGTCTCCCGCCACTACACGACTCTTCGGGCCGAGGCGGGTCGTTACCTCACTGCCACCCAGCCACGCCTGCAGCAAGGTATCCGCACCGGTCGGCTCGACCACTGTTGCCGTCACCTCCAGCCGCGCACCCTCACCTGACGCTTCTTGTATGGCGTCGTCTTCGAGAAAATGCTCAGGCCGCAACCCCAGGATCAAACGCTCGCCGACGCGGGCCGATAGTTCCTGAGTGTCACGCTCCACCGGCCAAGGCAACGTCAACGCCGTCCCGCCTTGTTCTTCATCATGGACTTGCAAGGCATAACCGCTTGCATGACTCACGAGCGTGACGGGAAGGAAGTTCATCGATGGCGAGCCCATGAAGCCTGCCACGAACATATCCACGGGATCATTGTATACTTCGTGAGGCGTGCCCAACTGCAGGATTTCTCCGTCGCGCATCACCGCGATTCGATCGGCCAGCGTCATGGCCTCGATCTGATCGTGCGTGACATAGACGATGGTGGTTCCGAGACGCTGATGCAGTTTCTTGATTTCGGTGCGCATCTCCACGCGCAGCTTGGCATCCAGATTCGAGAGCGGCTCGTCGAACAGATAGATCTGCGGCTCACGCGCCAAGGCGCGGCCCATGGCGACACGCTGACGCTGCCCACCCGATAATTGCGAAGGCTTGCGATCAAGCAGCGGCGTGATTTTCAGCAGCTCAGCCACGCGCGAGACCGCCTCTTCGCGCTGGGCCTTGGGCATCTTGCGCATTTCCAAACCAAAGGAAATGTTCTGGCGCACGTTCATGCTCGGATAAAGCGCATAGGACTGAAACACCATGGCGATATCGCGCTCGGACGGCGTATGCCAGGTCACATCGTCATCACCAATGCGGATCTCGCCACTGGTGACGGGCTCGAGCCCTGCGATGGTATTCATCAAAGTCGACTTCCCGCAGCCCGAGGGGCCGACCAGGATCAGGAACTCCCCGGAATCGATCGCCAGAGAAATATCCTTGAGTACCTGCGTGCTACCGAATGTCTTGTTGACGTGACGGATGTTCAAAGCGGACATAATGACCTCTGTAATCAACCCTTGACGGATCCCGCGGTCAACCCGCGCACGAAATATTTTCCGGCCAACACATACACCACCAGTGTCGGCAAAGCGGCGATCATGGCCGCTGCCATGTCGACGTTGTACTCCTTAACGCCGGTGGAGGTGTTGACCATATTGTTAAGTGCCACCGTCACCGGCTGCGAGTCGAAGCCCGCGAACGACACCCCAAACAAGAAATCATTCCAGATCTGAGTGAATTGCCAGATGACCGTCACGGTGATGATGGGACCCGATACCGGCAGCAGAATACGCCAGAAAATACGCCAGAACCCCGCTCCATCGAGCTTGGCGGCGGCGATCATTTCATCGGGTATCGACACGTAATAGTTACGGAAGAAAAGCGTCGTGAACGCGATGCCATACACCACATGTACAAGCACCAAGCCACTGGTGGAACTGGCCAGCCCCAACCAGCCCAACGTCCTCGCCATGGGCATCAGCACCACCTGGAACGGCACGAAGCAGCCGAACAGCAGCAGTGCAAAACACAGGTTCGCGCCGCGAAACCGCCATTTGGTCAACACGTAACCATTGAGCGCGCCCACGAAAGAGGAAATCGCCACGGCAGGGACGACGATGGCTATCGAATTGAGGAAGTAGCCCGACATGCCATTACAGCGCATACCGGTGCAGGCCGATCCCCACGCCTTGCTCCAGGCCTCGAAGGAGATCGTGCTGGGTAGCGACAAGAGGCCACCGGCACGAATGTCATCTAGGGGCTTCAGCGATGTCAGAAGCATGACCACGAGCGGTAATAGATACACCAGCGCCGCCACGATCAGTAGCGTATATAACCCAGTTCGCCAGAGCCGTGCCGAGGTCGTATGTCGACGTACCATGTTAGCCATGTCGCTGCCCTCGCAATTCGGAATACAGATACGGCACCAAGATTGCCAACACGCCGCATAGCATCATGATCGCGCTCGCCGACCCCAGGCCGATCTGTCCTCGTGTAAAGGTGTGTGCATACATGAAAGTGGCCGGCAGGTCGGTCGCGTAGCCGGGGCCGCCTCCCGTCAGCGCCATGACCAGATCGAAACTCTTGATGGCGATATGGGCGAGAATCATCACCGCGCTGAACACCACAGGACGCAGACTCGGCAGGACGATGCGCGTGTAGATACGCGGCAAACTGGCGCCATCCAACGCCGCTGCCTGAAAGAGGCTGTCGTCGATACTCCTTAGACCGGCCAGGAACAAGGCCATCACGAACCCGGACGCTTGCCATACGGCGGCAATCACCAGGGTGTAAATCGCCATGTCGCTATCGACGAGCCAGTTGAAGGTGAAGTCTTCGAACCCCCAGCCACGCACCATCGCCTGGATCCCCAATCCCGGATTGAGCAACCAGCGCCAGACGACACCGGTCACGATCAGGGAGAGTGCCATCGGATACAGGTAAATCGTGCGCAACGTACCTTCCTGTCGGATACGTTGATCGAGAAAAATCGCGAGCAGTAGCCCTATCACCAGACAGCTCACGATGAACAAGCCACCGAACACCACCAAGTTGGTGGCCGCCACGTGCCAGCGTTCATTGGCAAAGAGTCGTGCGTACTGCGCGAACCCCACGAAATCGTATTGCGGCAACATCCGCGAGTTGGTCAATGACAGCAGAAACGTCCAGAGCATGTAGCCATAGACGAAAAACAACGCCACCCCGAGCGAGGGTGCTATTACCAGACGGGGCAATACACGTTCAATATGGCCCGCCAGAGAGCGTCGGTGTCGTCGCTCTCCGGAAGCAGGCGCAGATACATTTGATGGCATCGACGATATCCTTTTGAAAAGACACGATTGCTCGCTACCGATTCAAGATTCGGCAGCGAGCAAAGACTCACCTCACTCGGCCGCGCGTATGGCGCTGACCAGTCGCTCCGAGGCGGTCTCGGCCTTCATGTCAGGATCATTGAAAAAGTTGGTGATGACATCGAACACCGCACCTTGCTGGCTGTCCGACACCGCCATGCCATGTGCCAGGCTGGGCACCAGCGCATCTTCGTCCATGGCGACATCAAAGGCCTCACGCGACGCCTTGGCGCAGGCATCGAAATCGTCGAGGGAGACGTCCAAGCGCACCGGAATCGAGCCTTTGGCTTGATTGAACTGGACCTGGAAGTCCTTCGACAGCACGATACTCGCCAGATCCCGTTGGGCCTGTTGCTGACCTTCATCGTCGACATCGAACATGGCCAGGCTATCGGTGTTGTAGGAGAACATGCTTTCGGTCATCGGCGGGGCAACGCATTCGTAGTCCTCGCCCGGCATCATGCCTGCGGCGGTGAACTCACCCTTAGCCCAGTCACCCATGATCTGCATGGCCGCCTTGCCATTGATGACCATCGATGTAGCGATGTTCCAGTCACGGCCGGCGATGTTGTCGTCCATCGTGCCGCGTAGCTTCTTGAAGGTCTTGAGCGACTCGATCATGGTGTCACTGGTCAACGCTTCAGGGTCCAGGTCGACGAACGCCTTGCGATAGAAATCGCCGCCCCCGATCCCCATCATGACCACTTCGAAAACAGTCGCATCCTGCCAGGGTTGTCCACCGTGAGCGAGCGGAATGTAGCCCGCCTCGCGAATCTTGTCGGCAGCGTCAAAGAACTCGTCCCAGGTCTGCGGCACGTGATCGACGCCGGAGTCTTCCAGGACCTCGGGGTTGGCCCAGATCCAGTTGATACGGTGAATATTGACGGGGACTGCGGCATAGTGACCGTCGACTTTATCGGCGGCGACGATTTCCTCGGGAAGGAAGTCGTCCCACCCATCGGCTTCGGCGGCTTTATCGATATTACCCAGGAACCCCATATCGCCCCACTCTTGAATCAACGGGCCCTTGATCTGTGCCACAGCGGGAGGGTTTCCAGAGAGTGCGCGTGATTTGAGTACCGTCATGGCACTATCGCCGGCCCCGCCGGCAACCGCGAAATCTTTCCAGGTATGTCCCTTGTCCTCGAGTTTTTCCTTGAGAAGCTTGGCAGCCTTGGCTTCGCCTCCCGAGGTCCACCAATGGAGAACCTCAATTTCAGCAGCATTGGCCTGTCCCACGGCAGCAGCCAGCAAAGCACCTGCTGCGAGCGCATGGATCGTTTTCATGACGTAACTCCTTATGGTTGTTATCGCGACATGGGTCGCTCAATCACGAGGGGGGTCCTCGTGTCTTACCAGTCTCGGGAGCGGCCAGTGAAGCGTCGACGGGGCAAGGAAGGAAGACAGAAGGCCCGAAGCCCAGCACTGCTCACACTCGAAGGAATGGCGCCATCCGCGGCCGTTTTCGTTATTACGTCAGTCCCTCGTTGGCGACTATGAGCCAGCGGATCGAACGCCCCCGATCCCTGGTTTCGAGCGTAGCGCATGCCAACATGCGTTTGGGTTTCCGAGTCTTACAAAGTCTTGGCGACATATTGCAGCTCTGTAATATTCAACGCCGCTTCCCTTCTCCGGAAGCTTAATGCGCCAAGGGTAGGCTTAGCCGGATACTCAACCCGCCTTCAGCGGATTCGCTCAAGTAGATCTCCCCACCGTGGGCACGCACGATATGCCGAGCAATGGCAAGCCCCAGACCACTACCGCCCGTGTGACGACTCCGGGAAGGCTCGAGCCGCACGAAGGGCTCGAAGACACGCTCTCGCTGTGCCTGGGGAATGCCCGGCCCATCGTCACTGATGCCGATGACAATATGCTCGCTATCCCGTTGAAGTGCGATATTCACATACTGCGCATAAAAAATGGCGTTCTCGATGAGATTGGCCAAGCAACGCTTGAAGGCCAGCGGTTTGGCCGATAACCATCCTGCGTGCCCTTCAAGGTGCATCGACGCCGCTTCATGCACGGCGAGATCCTCCATGATGTCCTTCACCAGTACATCCACGTCGATCGCAGTGGCCGTCTCATGGAGATCCAGCCCCTTCACCGACGCCAAGACCCCCTTCACTAATTGGTCCATCTCATCGAGGGAGCGTACGAACGCCTCGCGCTGAACGGATGAGTCAAGCATCTCGGCGCGCAGGCGTAAGCGTGTGATGGGTGTTTTGAGGTCGTGCGAAATGGCGGAAAATAAGCGTTCACGCTCCTCGACCTGATGACGAATTCGTTCACCCATGCGATTGAACGCCGCCGCCGTATCACGCAATTCACGTGGCCCGCGTTCGGCAAGGGGCGGCGATTCAAGGTCGTCCCCCAGACGTCTCGCCGCCTTGGCCAGGATCGAGAGCGGTCGTGTCGACCAACGTATTCCCCACAACGATAGGGCGATGACCGTCAGCAATACGACGACGGAGACGAAAAGTCGATCAGCGGATAGCCAAGTGGCGTCTTCAAGAGACTCCGCCATGGGAAGGGACGTCGCGACAAACAGCCAATTGCCCCCTTCGAGTGGCATTTGCACGACGAGAATGGGCGTCGATAATGGTGTGATAGCCAAGCTACGGTGTGCCCAATGGGCGGGGAGCTCCGCAAGGGGGACTTCATTATTGAACACACGCAGATCGCTGGGCCGTGAAAATCCGATGTACATTTCGCGCTGCCCAAGCGCTTGCACGAGCCCATCTCGCAAAGTAGCGGCCACCATCTCACGCGCGTTGCCTCCATTGGTACTTGGCAAGACGATACGGTGGTCGTTGACACTGACGAAGAAGCGGGTTCCCCCCATATCGCGCAATTGATCGAGCACGATATGCCGATACTCATACGGCAAGGAATTGAAGTAACGTACGGTGGTGGCCAGACTCTCGGCGAGATGACGCGATAGGGTATCGAGCCTCGCCAGGCGCTCACGGTTTTCCTGCCAACTCCAGATGCCATAGCTGGCAATCTGCGCGCCTAAAACGCCTAGCAACATGATCAATACGAAGCGGCCCCTTAGGGTTCGTGGACGCCACCACCGCTTCACATTACCGATTCCACGGGAGTGGCCAGGACATAACCTGCCCCGCGTACGGTGCGGATCAATTGCGAATGCTGGGCATCTTCTCCCAGGCGCTGACGCAAGCGGCAGACGTGTACATCGATGGATCGATCCAGAGGCGGAGCACGACGTCCCCGACTCAAATCGAACAGGCGCTCGCGAGACAGAACCTGCTCGGGGTGATCAAGAAACACACCTAGCAGCTGATAATCTGCACCCGATAAATGACTCCGATTGCCCGCACCATCGATCAACTCACGCGTAATTCGGTCTAAGGACCAAGGTCCAAACCTTATAATACGTGTCGCCACAGCCGGCAACGGTTTGACACGGCGCAATATCGCCTTGATGCGTGCCAGTAGCTCACGCGGGTTAAAGGGCTTAGCCAGGTAGTCGTCGGCCCCTAGTTCGAGCCCGAGAATACGATCGGTCTCATCCACGCTGGCGGTCAACATGATGATAGGCAAGTTGCTGTGGCGGCGAAGATCACGACAAAGCGACAAGCCATCCTCTCCCGGCATCATGATGTCGAGTATCAGCAAGTCGGGATCTTCATTACGTATCAAGGTCGATAAGGAATCGCCATCGCTCCCCAACACGACCTTGAAACCATGCTGCTCAAGGTAAGTTTGCAACAACTCACGAATTTCGACGTCGTCATCGATGACAGCTACTGTCGTATGATTCATTGTCATAGTGAGAGACGCTCCCTGCCGCTGCTTCCCAATTCGACAGAAGGCGCTGCGGATATTTGTTGGTTATCATCACGATTCTTTCTGAATGATGCGATGGCTTCCCCTGCGCATCAAGAGAATCAGGGAGCGACACGACCAAAGGGGGAGGAATATAACGTACATACGCAACATTGGCGGGTTTTATCGGCGCCTGGACGATACTCGACGTAGTAGCTTTTCATTCGTCGGAGTCAAACCCATTGTTTTTCAGGCCCCAAACGACAAAACCCCCGCCTCTTTCGAAGCGGGGGTTTTCGAATAAATGCCTGACGATGACGGGGCCGGCCATCCGGGACTCTCCATGGGGAAGGCCCTCAATGAATGAACCCCGACCAATGGCCGGGGTTCGAAATAAATGCCTGACGATGACCTACTCTCGCA